>NZ_JBFRFF010000012.1:0-135183 GCF_052114685.1 Rhizobium sp. 2YAF20
GATCACAAGAGCTTCGCGGTTGCATGCCCGCTCGCCCTGGAAGGCACCGCCTTATATCCGGTTCTTGTTCATCAGCCCGCAGTTTCGATCCACGCTGCCTCCCCACGGTCGGTCACCCTTCCGCAGTTGCGCTTCACTTCGTTCGCCGTGACCAGCTTACGATGGGACTTGCACCCACAAGAGTGCGCCCATGCTGGGCGCACACGCAAAAGGCGGGCGCCTCGGCACCCGCCTTTAAATAATTCCGATCGAGCTGGCGTTGCTCAGCCTGCCGCGAGCGGCGCGCCCCAGCCGCCCCAGACGTAGATCGAGAAAAAGAGGAAAAGCCAGACGACGTCAACGAAGTGCCAGTACCAGGCGGCGGCCTCGAAGCCGAAATGCTGCTTCGGGGTGAAATCGCCGCGGATCGAACGAACGAGGCACACCAGCAGGAAGATCGTCCCGATCAGCACGTGGAAGCCGTGGAAGCCCGTCGCCATGAAGAAGGTCGCTCCATAGATCGAGCTCTTGAACGCGAAGGGTGCGTGGGCGTATTCGTAAGCCTGAACCGAGGAGAACAGCATGCCGAGCAGAACGGTCAGCGTCAGGCCCTGGATTAGTCCCTTGCGGTCGTTGTGCAGCAGCGCGTGGTGCGCCCAGGTGACGGTCGTGCCCGACAAAAGTAGGATGACCGTGTTGTAGATCGGCAGGTGCCAGGGATCGAGCACCTCCACGCCCTTCGGCGGCCACTGACCGCCGGTGAACAGCACGCGCGAGGCCTGGATCGCTTCATTAGAGAACAGGCTGGCGTCGAAATAGGCCCAGAACCAGGCAACGAAGAACATCACCTCCGAGGCGATGAACATGATCATCCCGTAGCGCAGGTGCAGCGAGACGACGCGGGTATGCGCACCCTCATGCGCTTCCTTGATCGTATCGGACCACCAGCCGTACATGACGTAGAGTATCAGCGCGAGACCGATGAAGAACACCCAGGGGCCGGCAAGTTCGAGCCCGAACAGCTTGAACGAACCGCCGTTCAGGTAGCGCATGAAGGCGACCCCGCCGAAGGTCATCAGGAAAGCACCGACCGCCGCGATGATCGGCCAGGGGCTCGGGTCTATGATGTGATAGTCATGATGTTTCTGATGCGCTTCGGCCATGTAGCAATCCCCGAATTACTTTCCCATATTGCCCCCGGCCACGCCGAAAGCATCTCCATCAAAGTTTTTTAGCCTTTACAGGCGTTGGATCAACGGTCAAGGCGACCGGCTTTGCCCCGTCCCTGGGGTAGAAAGTGTAAGACAGCGTCAGAGCCGTGATATCCTTGGTCTCCGGCGCCTTGGTGATATCGGGATCGACGTAGAAGACAACTGGCATCTCGCGTCTTTCCCCCGGCGCCAGATCTGTCTCGTTGAAGCAGAAGCATTGCACCTTGTTGAAATAGACGCCCGCTTCGACCGGCGACACATTGAAGATGGCCTGGCCCCGCGTCGGCTGGTCGGACTTGTTCTCGGCGTAGAACTTTATCTCGATGGTCTCGCCGATCTTCGGATTGACCTCACGCTGCATCGGCTTGAAATCCCAAGGCAGGCCCGGGGCGACATTGGCATCGAAACTCACCGCGATCGGCCTGTCGAGAATGACGGTCGAGGCTTGTTCGACACGCTGGGTGGTGCCGTTGAAGCCGGTGAGTTGGCAGAACATCCGATAGAGCGGCACCGTCGCATAGCTCATGGCGCCCATTCCGACGACAAAGCTTAAGCACATGATAACGATCAGGCCGTTGTTGCGACCGACCCTGCGCGTTCCATCCGTTGAGATCTCGGCCATCAGTCTTTCTCCCTAATGCCCGGTTCCGACTTTGATGATCGTAATCGCATAGAAAATGATCACCAGGCCTGCAAGCACCAGGCCGAGCGCTATGTTGCGGCCGCGGCGGGCTTTCTTCTGCGCGTCGGTGAGCTTGATCAGATCCATCAGAACAATCCCCCTGACACGAGCACGGAGGCCAGACGATCGAGCATCAGGGCCGAGAAGATCGCGAAGAGATAGAAGATCGAGAAGGCGAACAGCTTCTTGGCCGGGATCATCTTCACATCGCCGTCCGGCATCCGCCAGACGGCGATGGAACAGTAGATGAAGACAGCGCCGAGGAGACCGGCAACCAGGCCGTAACCCGGGCTGGCAAAACCCATCAGCGCGGGAACGACGCCGATTGCCGCGGTCAGCACCGAATAGACGACGATCTGGTTCTTGGTTGTCGGAATGCCCGAGACATTCGGCAGCATCGGCACGCCGACGGCCTCGTAGTCTTTCATCTTGAACAGCGCCAGGGCCCAAAAATGCGCCGGCGTCCAAAGGAAGATGATCAGGAACAGCACGATGCTATCCAGCGACACAGTACCGGTGACGCAGGCCCAGCCGATGATCGGCGGGAATGCGCCGGCTGCACCGCCGATGACGATGTTCTGCGGCGTCGAGCGCTTCAGCCACATCGTGTAGACGACGGCATAGAAGAAGATGGTGAAGGCAAGGATCGCCGCCGACAGCCAGTTGACCGCCAGCCCGAGGATAGTGACCGAGAAGCCGGACAGCACCAGGCCGAAGCCGAGCGCTTCCGGCGGCGTGACGCGGCCTGATGGGATCGGGCGCTTGGCAGTGCGGGTCATGATCGCGTCGATATCGGCGTCATACCACATGTTCAGCGCGCCCGAAGCGCCGGCGCCGACTGCGATGCAGAGGATCGAGATCAAGGCCAGGAAGGGATTGATGTGGCCCGGGGCCAGCACGAGGCCGGCAAAAGCCGTGAAGACGACCAGCGACATGACGCGCGGCTTCAACAGCTCGAAAAAATCGCGCGCGCTGGCTTTGGAAAGGCCGGTATCGCCTTCAGCCCCGTGCGCGTCGTGATTTTCGATAACCGTCATGCTTGCGTCCAGTCTGATGTGAGGCCAGGCGCCGAAATACTGCTCGGCGCCTGGAAGAGATAGTTACTTGATGCGCGGGAGCTGTTCCCACTGGTGGTAGGGCGGCGGCGAGGGAAGCTGCCATTCCAGCGTCGTCGCACCTTCGCCCCACGGATTGTCGCCCGCCACCCGCTTCTTGGCGAAAGCTTCGTACACACCGACGAGGAAGATCACGACACCGACCGCCGAGACGTAGGAGCCGATCGACGAGACGAAATTCCAGCCCGCGAAAGCATCGGGATAATCGATGTAGCGGCGCGGCATGCCGGCAAGCCCGAGGAAATGTTGCGGGAAGAACACCATGTTCACGCCAACGAACATCACCCAGAAATGCAGGTTGCCGATCGTCTCGTTATACATGTAGCCGGTCATCTTCGGGAACCAATAGTACCAGGCAGCGAAGATGGCAAAGACTGCGCCGAGCGACAGGACGTAGTGGAAGTGGGCAACGACGTAGTAGGTGTCATGCACCGGACGATCGAGACCAGCATTGGCGAGCTGCACGCCGGTAACACCACCGACGGTGAAGAGGAAAATGAAGCCGATGGCCCAGATCATCGGCGTGCGGAACGAGATCGAGCCGCCCCACATCGTCGCGATCCAGGAGAAGATCTTCACACCAGTCGGGACCGCGATGACCATCGTGGCGAACACGAAGTAGCGCTGCGTGTCGAGCGACAGGCCGACGGCGTACATGTGGTGCGCCCAGACGACGAAGCCGACCGCACCGATTGCCACCATGGCATAGGCCATGCCGAGATAGCCGAAGATCGGCTTCTTGGAGAAGGTCGAAACAATATGGCTGATGATGCCGAAGCCGGGCAGGATCAGGATGTAAACCTCGGGATGACCGAAGAACCAGAAGAGATGCTGGAATAGGATCGGGTCGCCGCCGCCTTCAGGCGCAAAGAAGGTCGTGCCGAAATTGCGGTCGGTCAGAAGCATGGTGATCGCGCCGGCAAGCACCGGCAGCGAGAGCAGCAGCAGGAAGGCTGTGATCAGCACCGACCAGGCAAATAGCGGCATCTTGTGCAGCGTCATGCCCGGCGCGCGCATGTTGAGGATCGTGGTGATGAAATTGATCGCACCGAGGATCGATGACGCACCGGCGATGTGGAGCGCAAAGATCACCAGGTCGATCGCGGGACCGGGATTTCCGACGCTGGATGACAGCGGCGGATACATCGTCCAGCCGCCGCCGGCGCCATAGGCGCCCGCCGGGCCTTCGACAAACATCGAGAGCAGAAGCAGAAGGAAAGCCGGAACAATCAGCCAGAAGGAGATGTTGTTGAGGCGCGGGAAGGCCATGTCCGGTGCGCCGATCATGATCGGCACCATCCAGTTGGCAAAGCCGCCGATCATCGCCGGCATGACCATGAAGAAGATCATGATCAGCGCGTGCGCGGTCGTAAAGACATTGTACATCTGCTTGCCGCCGTCGATCGCGGCATCGCCGGAATAGCCGTAGACCATGGAGGCGAGGCCGCTGAAGATCTGGATCCCCGGCTCCTGCAATTCCATGCGCATGGCAACCGAAAGCGCGCCGCCCACGAGACCCGCGAAAATCGCGAAGATCAGGTAGAGCGTGCCGATGTCCTTATGGTTCGTCGAGAACAGCCAGCGGTTGACAAAAGTCGGCTTGTGGACGTGATGATCGTCGTGGGCATTCGACGCATCGTGAAGATCATGGGTATGATCGCCGTGAGCTGTGGATCCAGCCATTGTATCCTCTCCCCTAATTACTGTGCGACATTGGCGGCGACATCGACGGTCGGCGCCGGCCGGTCGACTTCAGCCATCAGGGCTTTGTTCGCTTTGCCAAGGTCGCTTGCGGCCACCGTCAGCCACTGCTTGTACTTGTCTTCGGAAACGATACGGATAGCGATCGGCATGAACGCATGGTCCTTGCCGCAGAGCTCGGAACACTGACCATAGAACAGACCCTCGCGCTCGGCGCGGAACCAGGTCTCGTTCAGCCGTCCGGGGACGGCATCGGTCTTGACGCCGAAGGATGGCATCGAGAAGGAATGAATGACATCGGTCGGCGCTGCGGTCACGAGGACGCGCACCGTCTGGTTGACCGGAAGGACCAGCTCGTTGTCGACGGCCAGGAGCCGTGGATAGACTGCCTTGTCGGACTTGCCGGCGGCGGCGCGATCCTGCTCCTTTAAGAGGTAGCTGTCGAAGGCCAGCGGCGAAGCGCCGGTGTTCTCGTATTCGTAGTTCCACTGCCACTGGGTGCCGGTCACCTTGATCGTCACGTCAGGCTTCTGCGGAAAAGTCAGCTGCGCGGTCAAAAGGTCGAAGGACGGAACGGCGAGGAAGAGAAGCACCAGAACCGGGCCGATGGTCCATGCGACTTCGATCAGCGTATTGTGGCTCGTGCGCGACGGCACGGGGTTTTTGCTGGCGCGGAACTTGACCATGACGGTGATCAAAAGCGCGAGTACGAATAGCGTGATCGGCACGATGAACCAGAGCGTGTAATGCTCGAACCAGCGGACCTGGCTCATGATCGGCGACGCAGCCGGCTGGAAATCCATCTGCCACGGCGCGGGTTGATCGGCAAAACAGCCCGTCGCGAAAAGCAGACAGGCGGTCGACGCCAAAACTGCGTTGGCCCTCTTCATTGCAAATTATCTCCCTCAGGCGTTCGATCCGGATCAGTCGCGAACGCAGAATCCCTACAATCCTCATCGTTTCAAACCACAGTTTAGTGCGGTCCGCAACAACTCAACGCATTTGTCTATGCGGCATTTTTGCGCAAAAGAAAACGGCAGCCTGTTTGCGCAAACAAGACAAGCTTTTCATCACCATACGGGTAATATCGCCAAGGTCCAACCGGAACGGGGGACAAAATGTCGGTCAAGTCCTATTTCCGCCGCAGTCGAATTGGAATCCAGCTAGCGGGGCTTTTCATTTCCCGGCTTGGGCTTCAACAATGGCCCACTGATTCGAATCTAGAGGTTTTTATGGGTTTTCGTTCCCTTGCGCGGTTTTGGCTGCTGAGCGCCAGCATCGCCGTCATGGCCTCATCAACTGCCTTTGCACAGCAGCCTGCGCCAGCCCCGGCCGAGCAGCCGGCGCAAACGCCGCCTGCCGACGCAGCACAATTGCCCTCCGCTCAACAGCCGCCTGGAAGCGTCAAGTCGATGCACGGCGCCTGGTCGGTCGTCTGCGACAAGCCGGCGGGCGCTGCCACCAATCAATGCGCGTTGATGCAGAACGTCATCGCCGAGGATCGACCCGAGGTCGGCCTTTCGGTCGTGGTGTTGAAGACTGCCGACCGCAAGGCGAAGATACTGCGCGTCCTTGCCCCGCTCGGCGTGCTGCTCAGCCCGTTTCAGCCGACGGACGGTGGCCTCGGGCTGATCGTCGACGGCAAGGACCTCGGCAAGACCCAGTTCGTCCGCTGCTTTGCCGACGGATGCTACGCCGAAGTGGCATTGGACGACAATCTGCTGAAAATGCTGCGGGCCGGAACAACCGCGGTCTTTTCGGTGCGCGAGGCAGCGGATAAGGATAAGATCGGGATACCCGTCGATCTCAAGGGCTTCGGCGAAGGCTACGACGCACTGCCGTAAGGCAGCGGCGGCATGCCGACAATGTTCGCACTGGCATGATCGTGCGGAATTCGATGCGTTGGAGGATGCGTTCGAGATTGAGAAGTACGGCACCCGGCCTTTTGTGGAGGAGGGTTTCTTTTTAAGAGGCATAAATGGGGTTTCGTCGTTCTAACGGATTTTGGGCTTGCCGCGCTGCTGCCGCGGTGGTGCTGATATTGCCCGGCCTGGCGCTCGCCGAAGAACCGGCAGCTCCTCAGGCAACGCCCGCGCCCACCCAGCAGGAGGCGCCAGCGACAGCGAACGCTCCGGCACCGGCGGCCCCCGTGGCCGCAGAACAGTCGCCGGCACCGGCCGCTCCCTCGGAAACGCTGGCTCCGGCACCGACCCCACCCACGCCGCCCGCCGCGCCGACAACTGCCCAATCGAGCAAGACCGCGTTCGGCGCATGGACCGTCGTCTGCGGCACGCCGGATGGCAGCTCGGAAAAGCGCTGCGTGTTGATGCAAAGCGTCATTTCGCAGGAGCGTCCGGAGATGCAGCTTTCGGTCGCCATATCGAAGAATCCGGGCGGCAAAACGGGGCTTTTGCGCGTGCAGGCGCCGCTGAGCGTTCTCCTGCCGAACGGTCTCGGCCTTTATGTTGACGGCACCGATATCGGCAATGCCTATTTCGCCCGTTGCTTTTCCGATGGATGCTATGCGGAAGTTGTGCTGGAAGACGCCCTTCTCGGCACTTTGCGCAAGGGCTCGAGCGCGACCTTCACCGTCTTCCAGACCCAAGAAGAAGGCATAGGCATTCCCGTCGACCTCAAGGGATTTGCCCAGGGATATGACGCCCTGCCCTAAGGCCAGGGCTTGCTCAGACGCGCCCTGCGACTTACATCGGCTTTGAACGGAGCACCAATGTCATGAACACCGATCTTCTCACCCTGTTCGATATCGATGAGACAAAGCTGCGCGACATCGTCTCCGACGCGCTGGCGGGCGCCGACGACGGCGAATTGTTCGTCGAACATGTCCAGGCGGAATCGCTGACGTTCGACAATGGGCGAATGAAGGGCGGCAGCTTCAACACCGAGCAGGGTTTCGGCCTTCGCAGCGTGGCCGGCGAAGCGGTTGGCTATGCCCATGCCGGAGATCTTTCGGAAGCAGCGCTGCGCCGTGCCGCCGATGCCGTTGGCGCTGTAACGCGAGGCTATGCCGGCTCCTACGCCGCCGCGCCCCAGCGGACCAACAAGGTACTCTACAGCGACGAAAACCCGATTGGCGCTCCGAGCTTCGAGGATAAGGCGAAGCTCTTGCAACAGATCGACAGCTATCTGCGCGACAAGGACGGCAAGGTGCGCCAGGTGACCGCCTCGGTCGCCGCAAGCTGGCAGGTCGTCGACATCCTGCGCGCCGACGGCCACCGCGTCCGCGATATCCGGCCGATGACACGCATCAACATCTCCGTCATGGTCGGCGATGGCGACCGGCAGGAGAGCGGCTCCTACGGCACGGGCGGTCGTGTCGGCTTTGCCGATTTCATTACCGAGGAGAATTGGCATTTCGGCGCCGACGAGGCATTGCGCCAGGCGCTGGTCAATCTTGAAGCGATGGACGCGCCGGCCGGCACGATGGACGTGGTGCTCGGGAACGGCTGGCCGGGGGTCATGCTGCATGAGGCAGTCGGCCACGGCCTCGAAGGCGATTTCAACCGCAAGAAGACCTCCGCCTTTGCCGGTCTCATGGGCCAGATGGTTGCCGCCCCCGGCGTCACCGTCGTCGACGACGGCACGATCGAGGATCGCCGCGGCTCCATCACCGTCGACGACGAGGGAACACCCTCGGCCTATAATGTGCTGATCGATAACGGCAAGCTCGTCGGCTACATGCAGGACAGGCAGAACGCCCGGCTGATGGGCATGAAGGCGACCGGCAACGGCCGCCGCCAGGGCTATGCCCATGTCCCGATGCCGCGCATGACCAACACCTACATGCTTGGCGGCGACAAGAGCCCGGAAGAAATCATCGCCTCGGTCAAGAAGGGCGTCTATGCCGTCTCCTTCGGCGGCGGCCAGGTCGACATCACCTCGGGCAAGTTCGTCTTCGGCTGCACCGAGGCCTACATGATCGAAAACGGCAAGATCGGCGTGCCGATCAAGGGCGCCATGCTGATCGGCAACGGCCCTGACGCCATGAAGCGTGTCTCGATGGTTGGCAACGACATGAAGCTCGACACCGGTATCGGCAATTGCGGCAAGGGCGGCCAATGGGTCCCCGTCGGCGTCGGCCAGCCGCATCTCAGGATGGACCAGGTGACGGTGGGCGGGACGAAGGCTTAGAAATATCAATCCTCAGCTGAAGTCACCCAGTTCGATAACCCATCATGATGGGTTATTCTTCGCTATGGTCATGATATCTCGCTCAGACGGATTTCGCGTCGTGATCTTTGTCGATCATCACTCTCCGGCGCATGTCCATATCTTTGGCGATTGCGGCGTCACGTTCTCTATACGTTCTGATGGAGCTATGCCGCGATTCCCCTGGAGGTGTCGAGACCGCAAGGGGGTCTTTCGCTGTCAGCGCAACGTCTCAGCCCTGGCTTGGAAGCAGCAGGCAATCGAACGCGTGCTTCTTCAGCGCCTTACAGGCAGAGGCGGCCGCATCGCGGCTATCGAAGCCGACGAAGCGGGCGCGATAGACCTTTGATCCGCCCTCCCCGAAGGCTTCGGTATAGGGCGAGGCCTTGTGTAGTGCATTCCCGGTCTTCGACTGGGCGTCGGTGAGGATGTCCTTTGCCGCCTTGGCGCTCGGCGTTGCGGCGATCTGCACCTGCCAGCGGCCGGCGTCGGGCTTGCCGGCATTGATAATCTCGTCCTGAACCTGCGGGCGGTCGAGAGGGACGGCCATGTCGACACCGGTCTCGGTCGCGATGTTGCTTGGCGGAGCCAGCGGCGCGGGACCGCGCTTCGTCGGCGAGACGCTCTTTGCCGTGGCCTGGGCGATGCTTTGGGTGATGACTGCATCGACATGGCGGGGTGCCTGCTGGCTCGGAATGTCGACGTCGGGCGCGACAGAAGCCACCTCAACGGCCTTGCGGTTGCGACTGCCGATGCTGGCGACGAGCCTGGTATTGCCGGTCGACGAGGCTTCCTTGACGTAGCGGTGCAAGAGGCCGGCCATCTTGTCGTCCCGGCTGCGCGCCGTCGCACCGCCCATGACGACGCCGATGACGCGGCGATTGCCGTCGCGCACGGCGCTGACGATGTTGAAGCCGGAAGCGTCGGTATAGCCGGTCTTGATGCCATCCATGCCCTGATAGCGGTACATCAGATTATTGTGGCCGCGAATGGGGCGGCCGCGATAGACGAAGCCCGTCTGGGAAAACAGCCGATACTCGCCGGGGAAATCATTGATAAGCGCGACGGCAAGCGTCGACATATCGCGCGCGGTGGTGATCTGGCGCGGGTCGGGCAGCCCCGACGGATTGACGAAGACGGTGCGGCTCATTCCAAGCGCCCGGGCCTTCTGGGTCATGATGCGCCCGAAGCCGCTTTCGCTGCCGCCGAGCGTTTCGGCCATGACCGTTGCCGCGTCGTTGGCGGACTTGATGATCATGCCATTGACCGCTTCGCGAACGGTAACCGTCGTGCCGGCCTTGAGGCCGAGTTTGGTCGGGTGTTTGTTTGCGGCGTTGCTGGAGACCTTCATCTTGGTGTCCCAGCCGAGCTTGCCGCGGTGAAGCGCCTCGAAGGCGAGATAGAGCGTCATCATCTTGGTCAGCGACGCCGGATGGTTGAGCTCATCGGCGCTATCGGAGGTCAGGATCTTGCCTGTCTTGCCATCCATGACAAGATAGGCACTGCCGGCGAATGTGGCGACGGTCGAATTCAACAGCACAAGGGCCGCCGAAAAGGCCACCAGTATTTTCTTCATCTCTGTCCCCAACCGAAACAAATGCAGTGCGTCGCAACGCCAGATGTGCGTTTTTGCGACAGAAGCGGAAGTTTAATGCGAACTTGAGGCAGACGCCTCGATCAAGCCCTAATTTTGCCGGTGCTGGTAAATGAAGCGTTAAGGATCTGAAATATTAACGGGATTCAGCAAGACTTAACGTCGCAGGGGCTAAATCTCGATGTCATTTTCTCTTGAGCCAACCAGACAAGGCAACAAGGCACCCATGGAGCAAGGCATCAGCCGCGGGCTGCGCAGACACCTCAAGCATGCCCTGATCACGGCCGGGCTCGAGACGTCCTTCGTTCTCGACAGGCTTGGCCTGCTGCGCGATGCCGGCGGCGCGGGCGCGATCTTCACGCTGCACCATGTTCGCCCCCACACAGCCAGGGTCCTCGAACCCAACCGCCATCTCGAGATCACGCCGGAATTTCTTGACCTCGTCATTCGCAGGCTGCGCGGCGAAGGTTATGTCTTCGCAGTCCTCGATGAAGTGCCTGCCCTGTTGGCGACCAAGCGCGCGCCGCGGTTCATCGCCTTCACGCTCGACGACGGCAATCGCAACAATCTGGAGCATGCTCTCCCCGTCTTTCAGTATCACGGCGTGCCCTTCACGGTCTTCGTCTCGCAGGGTCTCTCGGAGCGCACGCACGGCATGTGGTGGGAAACGCTTGCCGAACTGCTCAGCGGGCTCGACCATGTCAACTTCGATTTCGGAGCGGGTGTCAAGCGCGTGGATCTTACGGGGGTCGGGCAGAAGCAGCAGGCATTTGACCGTTTCGCCGCCTATATCAACCGGTCGGACGAGGCAGGCGCCGTCGACGCGATCGACAAACTTGCCCGCAGCCACAGCGTGGAGCCGCTTGATATCGTGCGTGCATTGATCATGGATCGAGAGGATTTGAAGACCCTCGCCGCCAATCCGCTGGCCTCGCTTGGAGCGCACACCGTCGGCCACCGCGCATTGGCGCGCCTCAGCGAGGCGGACGCAACGGCGGAAATGGCGATCTCGGCAGATTATGTGGCTTCCATCACCGGTTTGCGTCCGCTGTCGATCGCCTATCCATATGGGACAGTCAGCGCGGTCGGTGCCCGCGAGGCAAGCCTTGCCTCCGCGCTCGGATTTGAGATCGGCGTGACCACCCGGCCTGATGTAGTGACTGCGGCCATGTCGTCGGCAACGACGATGCTGCCGAGGTTGTCGCTCAACGGCTTTTATCAGAAAGCTCGTTACGCCTCGGCGCTGGCATCCGGCATTCCTGTTCGGCTAGAGGGCGGCCTTATAGGGAGGGGTTAGGACGAGAGCCTCTACCTGCCCCTTGGTGGGTGGCAGAGCAGCTGCGGGTGGGGTGATGCTCTCAGCCTTCGCGACACCCAACGGATCACCCACCCGGCACTCCGTGCCGACCCTCTCCAACCAAGGGGAGGGTCTTCCACCCGCGCCCTGCAGTTTTCACTGCGCCACTTGACGGCAAGCCGTAGTGCTCGCCCGACCCCTTATGCTGAGGCGCATGATGGAGTGCAGGGGAGACATGCCTCGAACCACGAGGGCTGAGCGAATGCCTCGCGCACGAATCACGGATACATCCGCACCTTTTCCCACGCGCCTTCCGGGACATTGCGGCGGAATTCGACGCGGTCGTGGAGGCGGAATTTGCGGTCGTGCCAGAATTCGATCGACAGCGGCCGGATGCGGAAACCGGACCAGTAATCCGGACGGGGGATTTCGCCGAGAGGATACTTTGCCGTGTATTCCGCCACGGCCTTCTCAAGAGCAAAACGGCTTTCCAAAGGCCGCGATTGCTTGGAAGCCCAGGCGCCGATGCGGCTGCCCCGGGGCCGCTGGCGGAAATATTCGTCCGCCTCCTGGTCGGTCACGACTTCAACCAGGCCGCGCAGACGGATCTGGCGTCGGAGCGACTTCCAATGAAAACACATGGCCGCTTTTTTCTGAGAAAGGAGTTCTTGGCCTTTCTGACTCTCAAAATTCGTATAGATTACGAATCCATCGTGATCAAAACCCTTCAGGAGGACCATGCGGACGTTCGGCAAGCCATCCTCATCCACCGTTGCGAGCGCTACCGCATTGGGATCATTCACCTCCGAAGCCTCGGCCTCTTTCAGCCAGGCTGCAAACAGCGCGAATGGCTCATTCTGTTCGGTGAAGTCACCGCTTGTTAACTCGTTTTCCGACATATTGGTCCAAGTGCCCCGATATTAAACAGAATGCCCAGGTGTTTTGGCGGCTGGACAGGAATACACGGTGGAAGTCATATCAAAGTCGACAGTTGAGACAAAGGGCTTGCGAGCAAAGAGCGGTATATTGGTGGCCATCGGCATCGCACTCCTCTCGCTAAGCGGCTGCGTTTCAGGCGGCATGGATTTCCTCAGCACCGCCAAGGTTGATCGGACCGTCACGACGGGGACGATCCCGCAAGCCCCCATCACCACCGATAGCGTCTCCGACGAAACGACCGTGCGCAATGCCGTTACCTCGGCGGACCTCAGCAAGACCAACGGCCAGCCGCTGCCGTGGGCCAACGCCTCCACCGGAAGCGCCGGCGTCATCGACACCATCGTCGAAAACACGAACTCCGGACAGATCTGCCGTCAATTCCGGACCACCCGCCATGCCTATGACGGCATCGCCAATTTCTATGGCAAAACTTGCCTTATCGACAGCGGCAACTGGCAACTGATGAGCTTCCAGCAGGCAGGCTGAGAACTCGTATAGCGCATCAACCCATTTCCAGCACCGGCCTCAGAAGTGTCCCCGCCTCGATCCTTTCCGCCAGCGCGTAGATATCGGCGCTTGGCGAGCGATCCATGTCGAGCGGCGGAACGATTGAACGCACCGCATCGAACAGAGCCTGCCCCTCGCCGCCGAGCTTGATCTCGCCCCGCAGGTCTATCGCCCGGGCAGCAACGATCATCTCGATCGCCGTCAGATAGCGCAGTTTCTCGATCAGACGTGCGGACTTGTCGACGACGGACATTGCCAGCGACGCGTAATCCTCGACGCGATCGGCAACCGGCGTCACGACGAAAGGCATCGGCATTGCGAGATGGCTGATCTCTGCGGTCAAAGCCGCAATCGTCTTCTGCAGGGCGCCGAAGCCATTGGCGCCCGGCGCTTGCGGTGCGAGAAACCTCGGCAGGTCGGAAAGAGCCGGAGACAGCAGCTTCATCATCCGCTCGGCAGCCATGGCCGCGAGGCGAGCGAGCGACAGGCCGAGCGTGTCGAAGGCAAGCGCCATATGGGTCGCGTCGAAATTGCCCGTCGGCAGGATCAGATCCTCCGACGCAAGGACAGCCGGGTTATCGTCGCTCGAGCGCAGTTCGAGCTCGGTTGCCGCCCATGCCGTCTTCAGCGCCATGAACGCGGCGCCGATGACGGAGGGCGCGCAACGGAGCGAAAGCGGATCCTGCAGGCGCCGGGCGGCATTGGCTCCGGTGAGATCGCCACCTTCAAGGAAGGAGCGGATCGCTAAGGCGGCCTCCGCCTGTCCCGGCGCCGGGCGAAGGCGGGTCGCCAGCGGATCAAGCGGGGTCATGTTGGCGCGGAAGCCTTCGAACGACAGCGCGACGGCACCGACATGCGCGTCGAGCACATGCTTGATATTCTGCAGCAGCAGACAGGCAAGGCCGACCGAAGCGGCATTCGAGGAAATCAGCGACAGTCCGTCCTTGATGCCGAATGTCGGTAATATCAGGCCGGCGGCGTCAAACGCCTGGGCGCCGGACACGACGCGGCCGTCCTGAAGGGTAATGGTTCCCTCACCTGTCAGCACGAGCGCAATATGGGCAAGGGGCGCGAGATCCGCCTCGCCGATCGAGCCGGTCATAGGCACGTCGGGGTGGATGCCGCAGTTCAGCATATCCGCAAGGCGCTGGACAACCGGGCTGGAAACACCGGAATAGCCAAGGCAAAAGCGAGCTATGCGCGCGGCGATCATGGCCCGGACTTCAGCTGCTGCTGCCAGCCGGCCGACGCCGACGGCACGGGGACGCGGTATGCGATATTGGCCAGCGCTATCGGTGGGGTCGATCCTGGTGTCGACGGCAGCGCCAAGGCCGGTGCTGACGCCATAGATCGCCTCACCGCCTTCGACGTGACGGACAAGACAGGCATAGGCCGCATCGATGGAGGCGACAGCCTCTTGTCCGATGGCAACCTTGGCGCCGTCGCGGGCGATGGCGCAGATCGCATCGATGGTTGTTGCGGCACTATCGAATACCAGTGTCCTGGCAGCGTCCTTCGATGGCATAGCCGGCCCCTCAGGCAAAACGGAGGCGTTGGCCGATGTTCAGCCGGCGCGCCTTGTCGACCATGGCAGCGCCGAGAGCCACGTCTGTGGTGCTGAGGCCGCGATGCCAGAAGAGGATGGTCTCTGCATCGCTCTGACGACCAGGCCTTGCGCCGCAGACGATCTGGCCGATTTCGGCGTAAAGGTTCTCCGCGGTCACCTTACCCTCGTCGACGTGACGGCGCAGGGCACCGTAAGGCCGGCCGGGGCCGCACTGCCCCCAATCGTCGACCACGACCTTGTCCATGATGTCGGTCAGGTCGAACTCCAGCGCGCTCATCGTGCCATAGGGCACGACGAAGGCACCCTTCTTGACCCATTCGGTCTTGAACAGCGGCGTCGGCTCGGGCAGCCGGCTCGCCTCTATCATGATGTCGGCGCCCTTGAGACAATCTTCCCAATTGTCGGTGACAATGATTTTCTTGCCGAGATCCTGCTCCAGCCGGGCGGCAAAGGCATTGCGGCTCTCGGGGCGGCGGGAATGGACACGGATCTCGTCGAAATCGAAGATGTGATCGAGCAGGCGGACATTCCAATAAGAGGTGCCGCGAGCACCGACGTGACCGAGGATCTTGCTGTCCCTGCGGGCAAGATGGCGCGCCGATTGCCGTGACCGCGCCGGTGCGCATGTCGGTAATCGCCGTTGCATCGATGATCGCCTTTGGCACGCCGGTATGCGGATCGAACAGGTTCAACACCGCCAGCTCCGACGGCAGGCCCTGCTTGTAGTTGTCGACGAAATCGCCAACCACCTTGACGCCGGCGTAGTCGAGCGCTTTGACGTAGCCGCGCAGCACATTGAAATGGCCCTTGTCGGAACTTTCGGGCACCAGGTGAACACGCGGCTCGATGACCGTTTCGCCTCGTCCCTGCGCATCCAGCGCCTTCGTCACCGCGTCAAGAATTTCATCGTTGCTGAGGGCCAATGCCCTGGCGTCAATGGCATTCAGATAGTCGATCCAGATTTCCTGCATGAAGTACCTCGGTCTTCCCGGTCGCTTGATATTGGGCACCCGGGCCCCACCATGAAAGATTTGTCTATACTTATTGTCAAGGCGAAAACGCCGGTCATGCGACCTATCCCATGGCCGGACGGCACGGGCCACATCCTTAATATTATCCATCACCGATGCACCAATGTTTAGCGAATGACTAACCATTGCCAGCGATCACTAGGCGTATCGTTCATCGGCGTAAGGACTGATTAGCAACTGTCCCGCAAGATCACCTTATATGTGCGCTAAATTAGTTTCCTTCGGCAAGCGAAACGGGATGCGTGCAACGGGTTCATTCTTCGAGTCGGGGCGTGCCGGACAGGACGGGCGCCCGGTCCGAAAAGCGGCGGTCAAAGATATGCGCGATCCTTATAAGACACTGGGTGTGCGGCGAGATGCCGGCGTGGATGAGATCAAGGCTGCCTGGCGCAACATGGCCAAGGCCGTTCATCCCGACCACAATCGCGACGACCCGACGGCAACCGAGCGCTTCGCCGAAGTCGGCCGTGCATACGACACGTTGAAGGATCCGAAGAAGCGGAGCCGCTACGACCAGGTTCTCGGCATGGCAGCGGCCAAGAGCCGCGAGCAGACCATCATGCAGCAGAGGCAGGCCGCCCACGAAGCCGAGGCCCGCGCCAAGGCAGCGCGCGCCAACGCCGAAAAGGTGCTGGAGGAGCTTGCCCGCGCCAACGCCCAGAAGGCACAAAAGGCCACGAACGCCACGGCGGCCGGCGGCCAGGCCCAAGCGCAGGCCCAGACAAATACCGCGGCCGGAACCAGCCAGCAGCCGAACGCGCAGGCCAGTAACGCATCGACCAGCGGATCGCAGGCATCGGCGATGCAGGGCAGCGCCGGCAGCGAAACGCCCGAGGACATGATCGAACGTATTTTCGGAGCGCAGGCCCGTGCAACCGTTCCGGGCATGGAGCAAGGAGGAGGAGCCGAGAAGCCTCCGAGCAACGGGCAGCAGGAAGCGGCGGATCGCTTCGAGCCCGAGGAGGCCGAACCCGTTGCGGTCTCCGGCATCGGCTCGATCATCTCCCTACCCCCATTTGCCATCCTCGGCTCGCTCGTCCGCCGCATCACCGGCACGGCACCGGCGCTCGAAAGGGCGCCCGATATCGCGGCCGAAGCAAGCATCACGCTCGAGGATATCCTCAAGGGAAACTGGATATCGGTAACGCTGTCCGACGGGCGCGAGCAGCGCTTCCAGGCCGCACCCGGCATGAGCGACGGCCATGTGGTTCACCTCAAGGGTCAGGGGCTGAAGTTGCAAGGCATGTTGCGCGGCGACCTGGCGATCACCGTCCATATTGCTCCTGACCCACGCTTCATCATCAAGGGTCTTGATCTTCACACCGCCCTGCCGGTGACCATCGAGAACGCGGTTCTTGGCTGCAAGACTCACGTCGAAGGCCTGAACGGCAGCGTCAATGTGACAGTTCCGGCCTGGTCCGGCTCGGATCACGTCATCCGTATCCCCAACGAAGGATTGCCAAACAGCGAGGGCGGAAAGGGCGATCTTGTGGTCGAATTGCGCCTTATGCTGTGGGAAAAGCCCGATGAGCGCGTCGCCGATCTGATGCGCATCAGGAAAGACGGGCTGTTTTTGTGAAATTTCGGTGACAAGCGCACCCTTTATTACGCTCCCTTACAGTTGATGATCCAACCCATGCTTGAACGGCGCAACGGCCTATGCCATAGGCAGGGTCAACGACAAGTTCAAGGGAGCAGAATATGGCTCAAGCAACAGGCCTCATGTCCGGCAAGCGCGGCGTCATCATGGGCGTCGCAAACAACCGTTCCATCGCATGGGGTATTGCCAAGGCCATTCATGCGCAGGGCGGCGAAGTCGCATTCACCTACCAGGGTGACGCGCTGAAAAAGCGCGTTGAACCGCTGGCTGCCGAAATCGGCGGACATCTTGTCGGCCATTGCGATGTTGGCGACGAATCCAGCATTGACGAGGTGTTCGACAATGTCGAAAAGCTGTGGGGCAAGATCGACTTTATCGTCCACGCAATCGGCTTTTCGGACAAGGACGAACTGACCGGACGTTATGTCGATACGTCGCCGGACAATTTCGCAAAGACGATGCAGATTTCCGTATACTCCTTCACCTCGGTCGCGCGACGCGCGGAAAAGCTGATGACGGATGGCGGCGCAATGCTGACGCTCACCTATTACGGCGCCGAAAAGGTCATGCCGAACTATAACGTCATGGGTGTCGCCAAGGCGGCGCTCGAAGCGAGTGTCAAGTATCTGGCGGTCGATCTCGGCCCGAAGAATATCCGCGTCAACGCTGTTTCGGCCGGACCGATCAAGACGCTTGCGGCATCGGGGATCGGTGACTTCCGCTACATCCTGAAGTGGAACGAGTACAATGCGCCGTTGCGCCGCACCGTTACCATCGAGGAAGTGGGCGACGTTGGCCTCTATCTGCTCTCGGACCTGTCGCGCTCCGTCACCGGCGAAATCCATCACGCCGACAGCGGATATCATGTGGTCGGCATGAAGGCCGTCGATGCGCCGGATATTTCCGTCATCAAGGACTGACGTATCTTCTTATCGTCACGTTGCTCTGGTTATTTGGTTGGGTGATTCCCTCCGATAGCCGCTTCGTGCAATCAGGGATCACGTTCGGAGACCTCTACAGGATACGAAAATCCGTGCTGCTTTATGTGATCCGCCACGGACAGACGGACTGGAATGCTGAGCGCCGGCTGCAGGGGCAGAAGGATATCGATCTCAACATCATCGGCCGCGAACAGGCGCGGGCGAACGGTGAATTGCTGGCAAATATCCTCGGCGATAGCGTCATGGATTACGATTTCGTCGCGAGCCCCCTTGCCCGCACCCGCGCAACTATGGAAATCGCCCGCGCCGCGATGGGCCTGCCGCCCACGGACTACCGCACCGATGAACGCCTCGTCGAAGTTTCATTCGGCGCGTGGGAAGGCTCGACGCTCAAGGAGCTGCGGCTGACGGAACCCGAGCGCTTGAAGGAGCGCAACATCGCAAAGTGGGATTTCATCCCGCCCGGCGACGATGCAGAAAGCTACGAGATCATGTCCTGGCGGGTCGCTTCCTGGCTCAAATCCGTCGATCGGCCCACGGTCTGCGTCACCCATGGCGGCGTCATTCGCGCGCTGTTTCGGCTGATCGCCGATATTCCGAGGGACGAAGCGGCCGAAGGCGAAATCCCCCAGGACCGCATTCTAAAGATCGACCTTTCGCTGAAATCCATCCGCTGGATCGACTGAGCGGCTATCTCCTCATTGAACGATATCGAGGTCGTTTATGACGCGCTTGCCGTCGACTTCGGTATAGAACACGATGACCTTGACGCCGGCCTCCAGCCCATTGAAGTCGAAATCATCGGGTGTCTGATATGTCTTGCCGTCGTCGAGCGTAATGCTGAGGTTCTTCGTGTCGACCTTCTTGATGGTCGCTTCGACATCGGCGCTTTCGGCAAAACCTACAACGGGCGCAAAAATAGACGCAGTGGCCAACAGCGTGGCAACAAAGAATCGCATCCGGAGATACCTCACAAATTTCATGACTAACGTGTCGTTAAGCACAGATAGCTCCCGGAATATGGCGGAAATCGCCCGCAACAATGGCTTTTAACGCCCAATTAATGAACAGATTTTTACGGTTGATCAAGTCTCGGTAGCAAGGCGAATTTGTCGGTTCCCAATGTTGGACGGCCTGCTGGGGCGCAATCCCGAGTTAGCTGCCGGTTGCCGGTTTTGCATTGTGGCGGCGCAGGCTGCGACGGACCGCGCGTCAATTGTCAGCCGTCCGCAATTCCATTCTCGCGCGACTGCCGATCGCGCAAAATAAAGGCTTTTGCCTTGGCCTGTTTTTGGCCTATGAGTGTGCCGCAATTCAAATAAAGGCGCGGCCCGCCTGCGGGACCGGTCGGGCCAAGAAGGCAATCCGGTCGTTTCCCATGTCGCATAACACATTCGGTCATCTGTTCCGTGTCACCACCTGGGGCGAAAGCCACGGCCCGGCGCTTGGCTGCATCGTTGATGGCTGCCCTGCGGGCCTGCGGTTCACCCTCGATGAAATCCAGGCGTGGCTCAACAAGCGCAAACCGGGGCAATCGCGTTTCGTCACCCAGCGACGCGAGGACGACCTCGTCAAGGTATTGTCGGGCGTAATGCTGGATGAGGACGGCGTGACGATGACGACGACCGGCACACCGATCTCGATGATGATCGAGAACACCGACCAGCGCTCCAAGGATTATGGCGAGATCGCGCGCCAGTATCGGCCGGGGCATGCGGACTACACTTACGATGTCAAATACGGCATACGCGACTATCGCGGCGGCGGTCGTTCCTCGGCGCGCGAGACCGCGGCACGTGTAGCTGCCGGCGGCATCGCCCGTCTCGTCGTGCCCGGCGTCACCGTGCGGGCAGCCCTCGTCCAGATCGGCAAGCACAAGATCAACCGCGCCAACTGGGATTGGGCGCAGGTGGACCAGAACCCGTTCTTTGCGCCAGACCCAGAAATCGTGCCGGTCTGGGAGAATTATCTCGACGGCATCCGCAAGGCCGGCTCCTCGATCGGCGCCGTGGTGGAAGTCGTCGCAGAAGGCGTGCCTGCGGGCCTCGGCGCGCCGATCTACGGCAAGCTCGACCAAGATATCGCCTCGCTTTTGATGTCGATCAATGCGGTCAAGGGCGTCGAGATCGGCAACGGCTTTGGCGCCGCTGAAATCACCGGCGAGGAAAATGCCGACGAGATGCGCATGGGCAATGACGGTCACCCGATCTTCCTGTCCAACAATGCCGGCGGCATTCTTGGCGGCATTTCCACCGGCCAGCCACTGATTGCACGCTTTGCCATCAAGCCGACCTCATCGATCCTCACCGAGCGACGCAGCATCGATGCCGACGGACACAATGTCGATCTGCGCACCAAGGGCCGCCACGACCCCTGCGTCGGTATTCGCGCCGTGCCTATTGGCGAGGCCATGGTTGCCTGTGCGATTGCCGATCATTACCTCAGGGACCGGGGCCAGACCGGCCGGCTGAAATAAGAACAAGGAGCTTCCTCAATGCCCTATGACCAAAAGCGTGTCGTCGATGCTATCAGGGCTTTCGAGGCCGGCGAGATCATTGTCGTCATGGATGACGACGACCGCGAGAACGAAGGCGACTTGATCGTTGCCGCCGTTCACTGCACGCCGGAAAAGATGGCCTTCATCGTCCGTCACACCTCGGGCATCGTCTGCACGCCGATGCCGCGCGAGGAGGCCAAGCGCCTGAACCTCAATGCCATGGTGGCCGAAAACGATTCGGCCCATACCACCGCCTTTACCGTCTCCGTCGACTTCAAGCACGGCACAACGACGGGCATTTCCGCCGACGACCGGACGCTGACAGTCAGGAACCTTGCCAACCCCAATGTCGGCGCTAGCGATTTCGTGCGGCCAGGCCATATCTTTCCGCTCGTCTCCCGCGAAGGCGGCGTGCTGATGCGCTCAGGCCATACGGAAGCTGCAGTCGATCTCTGCCGGCTTGCCAACCTGCCGCCGATCGGCGTCATCAGCGAGCTCGTCAACGACGACGGCACAGTCATGCGCGGCCCGCAGGTGTCTGCATTTGCTGAAAGCAATGGACTAAAGGCCATTTCCGTCGCCGACCTCATCGCCTATCGCCAGCGCAAGGAGACGCTGATCGAGCTCGGCTCGAGTTTCGATATCGAGACCGCCTTCGGCAAGGCCCGCGCCCACACCTATTCGCTTCCCTGGGATCCGATGCAGCATCTGGCCGTCGTCTTCGGCGATATCCGCGACGGCGTCGACGTTCCCGTCCGTCTTCATCCGGAAAATGTCGCCGGCGATGTCTTCGGAAAGCAGCGTCCTGTCGACCATTATATGCAGAAGATCGCCGAGGAAGGCCGCGGGGTCATCGTCTATCTGCGCGAGGGCTCGGTCGGTGTCGGCCACCACGACAACGGGCGCAAATCCCGTCAGGACCGCGAAGCCCATGCCGAAGCGCAAAGCCGCGAAAGCGAATGGCTCGAGATCGGCCTCGGCGCGCAGATCCTCAAAGACCTGGGCGTGACCTCGATCAAGCTGCTCACCACCCGCGCCCGCCACTATGTCGGGCTGGAAGGTTTCGGGATAAAGATCGCCAAGACCGAGATCTGGTGAGGGGCAGCTTAGCACTCGTCACCCGCGCCAGCCATCCAGCAGCACTACCTTCTCAACCCCGGTAAACCGCGCGAGACGGTCGAGTTCGGCTTCCAGTTTTTCGAGCCGGCCGGTAGAGGGCTTGATGCCCGGCTCCAACCACAGGCGCTTGACGTCCAGCGTTCCTGCCTTGCGGTCGGCCTTCATGTCGATGCGGCCGATGAGGCGGTCTGCCTCGAGCAGCGGAAAGACGTAATAGCCGTATTCCCGCTTCGGCTCCGGCACGAAGATCTCGATGCGATAGAAGAAGCCGAACAGGCGTTCGGTGCGGTTGCGGTCGCGCAAGGTCGGGTCGAAGGGGCTAAGGACGCGCAGGCGGGCGGGTGGCTCTGCATGGGCGTCGAGCGATGCCGGCAAGTCGGCAAAGGCAAAGGACGGACGCGGCTTGCCGCCGAGCGCCGGCTCGATCAGCACCTCGCAAAGCTCGTCGCGATGAGCCTCGACCCAGTCCTTGGTTTCCTGGGGCGTCAGTAAATCCCAAAAGGCGGCGATCTCACCCGAGGTAGCAAATCCCAGCCGTTCGAGGGCGCTGCGGCATGCCCAATCGACGAACTGGTCGTAATCGACTTCGGGCGCATGGAACGCGGCTGGAATGACGCGCTCGACCAGATCGTAGACTTTCTGGAAATTGGTGCGCCCGGCGATGGCGAATTTGCCGGTGCGCCAATGATATTCCAATGCCGTCTTGTTCGGATGCCAGTTCCACCAGCCGCCGGAGACATGGCCATCGGCCTTGATCTCGCGCGCCATGATCGCGCCGCCGTTGAGGACGCGCTCGTAGGTCTCGTCGAAGGCGGCCTCGAAGCCCTCCCCGCGCCACTTACGCCAGCGCTCGATGAGCGCCTGCTCCTCGCGACGGAACTTGTGCTTCCAATAGACGAAGAAGGTGCTCGGCAGGATCGACGCATCATGCGTCCAGTGCTCGAAGAGAGCGCCGTCCTTTTCGAGCAGTTCCGTCAGGTGTTCGCGACGATAGGTCTGGTTGCGCGAGAACAGGATCTGATGATGCGCCCGCTCGACCGTGCCAATGCTATCGACCTGGACGAAGCCGATATCCTGGATCAGCTGCAGCAACCCCGCCTTGGTCAAGGCCCGGTTCGGCGGTGCGCACAGCCCTTGCTTAGCGAGGAACACACGGCGGGCGTCGCGATTCGAGATCAAATTGGTCATTGACAGAACGTAGGCTTTTATTCCCACAGTTTCAAATCGATCCGGCGAAGATTTCCCATTCCGACAAGATTTGCCTTCGCCACAATCCGG
The DNA here is from genome assembly GCF_052114685.1 of Rhizobium sp. 2YAF20. NCBI lineage: Bacteria > Pseudomonadati > Pseudomonadota > Alphaproteobacteria > Hyphomicrobiales > Rhizobiaceae > Rhizobium > Rhizobium sp. 2YAF20. The sequence continues at coordinate 23,226 of NZ_JBFRFF010000012.1, forward strand.
GTTATAGGAACACCGTGCTTGGACCGCAGAGGGGCCTGATTTGGATATCCGCTTCGAGGAAGCCAGCGTAAGCTTCGGGGGGCGGGTGGCGCTTTTCCCTTTGAGCCTCACGCTTTCAGAACAGCGGATTGGGGTGATCGGGCTCAATGGGTCCGGCAAGACCACCTTTGCGCGGCTGATCAACGGCCTGGCAAAGCCGACCATGGGCCGCGTCATCGTCGAAGGACTGGACACTGTTGCCGATGCCAGGTCGGTGCTCGGGAAGGTAGGGTTCATATTCCAGTCGCCGCAGAACCAGATCATCCTGCCGGTCGTGGGCGACGATATCGCTTTCGGGCTGAAGAGCCGGGGGCTGGCAAAAAGGGAGATCGAGGCTGCCGTTGAGGCAGTACTCGATCGCTTCGGCGTCCGGCATCTCGGCGACCGGCGGGCCCATGAGCTTTCAGGCGGTGAACTGCAGATGGCAGCCCTTTGCTCCGTGCTCGTCACCGGACCCGACATTCTCATTCTCGACGAGCCCACCAACCAGCTCGACCTCAAGAACCGCGCGCTCGTAGAGGCAACGATCGCCGGGCTTGGCGAAAACGTCATCGTCATTAGCCACGATCTGCCACTGATCGAGGATTTCGAGCGAGTGCTGCTTTTCGATCAGGGTCGCCTCGTTGCCGATGGCCCGGCGCCGGAGGTTATCGCTCGCTACAGGGAGATCGCACTTTGATGCAAGCGCTCTATGTCGAAGGCAATACGTGGATGCATAGGCTATCGCCGCGCATCAAGCTGTCGGCGCTGGCGCTGCTCGGCGTGGTCCTGTTCGTAACGGACCGCTCAGCACTTCTCACGCCCGCCGCAATCGCCGGCGCGATCCTATATTTCTCGGCCGGCCTGTCCCTTCGCGAGGCACTGGTGCGCCTGCGGCCGGTCTTCCTCGTGATCGCCTTTGTCGCGCTGTTCAGCCTCCTGTTCAATCCGCTGCACGTCACCATCGTGACCGTGTTACGGTTGACGGCGCTCGTGCTCTTCGCGGCAACGGTAACGGCGACGACAGCGATTGCCGCCTTTATCGACGAGATCACGTTTCTCACCGGACCGCTCGAGAAGATGGGTCTCGTGCGCGCGGCGGATATTGGTCTTGCGGTGGGCCTGGTGGTGCGCTTCTTGCCGGAGATATTCGACCGCTATCAGGCAATCCGTGAGGCGCACGAAGCGCGTGGACTGAAGGTCCGTTTGAGCACGATTTTGGTGCCGCTCATCATCCTGACGCTACGGGATGCGGACAGCATCGCGGCGGCGATTGACGCGCGCGGCATTCGGCGGCATTGAACAGACACGCTGTTTCACGCCGCGATTCGAGAGCCTGACGTTAAGGCCCGAGATCGTCTCATTCGGAGCATGCCATGAGCACCCGCGACCTCGTCCTCTCCTCGCTCTTTGCCGCAATCATCGTGGCGCTTGGGCTGCTGCCGCCCATTCCGCTCGGGATCATTTCCGTTCCGATCACGGCGCAATCGCTCGGCGTGATGATGGCCGGCGTCGTGCTAGGCGCCAGACGCGGCACTGTTGCGGTGCTGATCGTCCTGGTGCTGGTGGCGATCGGCCTGCCGGTTCTCGCAGGCGGGCGCGGCGGACTTGCAGTCTTTGCCGGACCGACGGCGGGCTTCCTCATCGGCTGGGTATTTGCAGCCCTTGTCACCGGCTACCTCTCGGAAATGCTGGTGCGGCCGGAGCAATCGGGCCTCGTGCAGGGCGTCGGCTTCTTCCTTGCCTCCTTCATCGGCGGTGTGGTCGTCCTCTACGCCTTCGGCATTGCCTATTTGGCGTTTGTCGCGCAGTTCGGCCTTTCCAAGGCCTTCTTCGGCTCGCTTGCCTTCATCCCTGGCGATGTATCGAAGGCAGTCGTCGCCGCTCTTGTCGGCCGCGCGATCATGGCGGGATATCCGTTGCTGCCGCAGCGGACGTGACGGCTCGTCAGTCCAGGAACTTGTATAGCCAGTCGCGGGTGTCTTCGGGAAGCGGGGCCGGATCGTGCTCTTCGCCACGAACTGCAAGCCAGAGGATTTCCACCTCGGCGGCAAGTTCGTTTCCTGTCTCGACCATGACCATGAAGCCGACCGATTTACCGCCGATCTTGTTGACGCTCACCGAAAAGCGGGCAAGATCGTCATAGTGCAATCCGCGATGCAGCGAACAGGATGCGCGGGTGGCTATGTAGGCCGGCTCGTCACTGACCGACGGGCGGGCGCGCCAGAAATTCGACAGCGCCGTTTCGGCTTCCGAGATATAGGAGGCGATGAACATCTGGCCATGCCTGTCGACATCGCGAGGCGGAACGCGTACTTCGGTTACATCAGATCGCTGTACTCTACTCATTTACAATACCCTGCCCGGGCGCCATCTCTTAACAAAAGCTTAAGCACTGGCCCCTCCGATGTAAACGGGTGGTCTTTTGTCTTGGTTAAGAGCAGTTGTTGACATTGTAGTGATGCGCGCCATGTGGAGTGGAACTTGACCTGTCTCATCTATAGGTTATCCCCATGAGCACACGTCTTTACGAACATCCGATCTTTCTTGAACACATCACCCCGCCCGGTCACCCCGAGCGTTCCGATAGGCTGCGGTCGATCAACATCGCCCTCGAGCATCCGAATTTCGCACGGCTCGACCGGCGGCAGGCGCCGCAGGCAAACGAGGATGCCGTATTGCTTGCTCATCCCGAGGAGCACCTGACCTTCGTGATGCGCTCGATCCCCGACGAGGATGACGGCGAAGGCCAGATCAACCAGATCGAGGCCGACACCTATGCGAGCGCGAAGAGCCTGCAGGCGGCCTTGACCGGCGTCGGCGGCGCGATGGCTGCGGTCGACGACGTGTTCTCCGGCGCTGCGGACAATGTCTTCGTGGCGGGCAGGCCACCTGGGCACCACGCCGAGAAGAACAAGGCCATGGGCTTCTGCTTCTTCAACAATGCGGCGATCGCAGCGCGCCATGCGCAGAGGAAGCACGGCGCCGAACGCGTCGCCATCGTCGACTGGGACGTACACCACGGCAACGGGACGCAAGACATCTTCTGGGACGATCCCTCCGTATTGTTCTGCTCGACGCACCAGATGCCGCTTTATCCCGGCAGCGGCGCCAAGACGGAAAAAGGCGTCCATGGCAGCATCGTCAACGCGCCGCTATCGGCAAATACCGGCAGCGACCACTTCCGCGAGGCGTTCAAATCGCGCATCCTGCCTGCACTCGAAGAATTCCGCCCCGACCTCATCATCATCTCAGCCGGCTTCGATGCGCATCACCGCGACCCCTTAGCGCAGATCAACCTGACCGGCGAGGACTTCGACTGGGCGACCGGCCGCGTTCTCGAGGCGGCCGACCGCAGCGCCAATAACCGGGTCGTCAGCCTACTCGAAGGTGGCTATGATCTCGAGGGGCTTGCCGAGTCGGCCGGCCTGCACATTCTGCGCATGATGAAGGGTTGAAGATGAGTGAGAGCGCCAAGCCAGAAGTATCGAGCTACTCCTTCGAAAAGGCGGTAGCCGAACTGGAGACCATCGTCGCAAGGCTCGAGCGCGGCGACGTGGCGCTGGACGAATCAATCGAGATCTACGAACGCGGCGAAGCCTTGAAGAAACATTGCGAGGCGCTGCTTTCGGCCGCCGAAAACCGCATCGAGAAGATCAGGCTCGACCGGGCGGGCAAGCCGCAGGGCGTGGAGCCACTAGACGGAGGTTGAGTGTATATCGGCATCTGCTCATTGGGCGAGCACTCTGGGGTAGGGCGAAAACGTCGTGTAGTAAATTTTGGGGTAAAGATCGGGCAGGTTGAGCTTGATAGCCTCTTTAAAAGCGGGTGGAGCTTCAGAAGATGTGAGGAACTCTATTCCACTTCCTTGGAGGAGAGATATGTCGATAAGGACTATATCGAGGGAACCGGCGTCTATGATCTGGCCCTTACCGATTGCAACGACATTGGGCCCCTTTACGACAAGCCGTTTTGCCGATGGCGTTGGCAGTCCCAAGATCGTCTTGCCCGATGTGACGATTGAAATCTCTCTGCCGGCTTGCGTGCACAAAACTGTCGTAGCGACATAGCGACCAGGCTCCTTCGATTTGACGCTCTCGTCCATTTTCGTTGCGTTCGGATCTGTTGTGCAACCTGCCAGAACGCCAACTAGCAATAATCCAATGGTTCTCCTCAAAATGCCCCTCAACAATTCGTTACCACAAATATAAAATTCATTTAATGCATCTTATGATTGCGTAATTGCATACATATACTAGCCCGCTAGCACTCGTCGAGACCAATTTTGTGATCTGATCGATCGCGACTATAGTGTCTTTCGATCCTCACGGAGACCCGTTCCATGTCCTTCTTCCCCGGAAAAGACCCCCTCCCCGGCGATGCGTTCGCCTGCGATGCCATCGAAAACCTGATCATTCCCAGGACAACCGATCTTGGTGGATTTTCGGTGAGGCGGGCCTTGCCGACCGCCAAACGGCGGCTGGTGGGGCCGTTCATCTTCTTTGATCGCATGGGGCCGGCGGTGCTTCGGGCGGATCAGGCGGTGGATGTGCGGCCGCATCCGCATATCGGGCTTTCCACCGTCACCTATCTCTTCGACGGCGAGATCAGGCATCTTGACAGCCTTGGCACCGAGAAGGTCATTCGGCCCGGCGATCTCAATCTGATGACCGCTGGGCGCGGCATCGTGCATTCCGAACGCACACCGGCTAACCTGCGCGGCCACCCCTCGTCGATCTCGGGGCTGCAGACCTGGCTTGCCCTTCCCGACGACAAGGAGGAGATCGACCCGACCTTTGCGCATACGGAAAAGGACGACATGCCGCTGATTGATAGCGACGGCGCGAAGGGTCGTGTGGTGATCGGCAGCTTCGAGGGGCTGGCGTCGCCTGTGAGAGTGTTTTCGGACACGCTTTATGTCGACCTCGAACTCCAGCCGCGGCGCTCGTTTCCCTTCGCAGCGGACCACGAAGAACGCGCCGTGTATATCCTCTCCGGCTCGCTGATGGTCGCGGGCGATCACTTCGAGGCGGATCAGTTGCTCGTATTTCGGCCCGGAGACGCAATTGCTCTTTCAGCGGGGGAAAAAGGCTGTCATCTCATGCTATTCGGGGGTGCTGCACTGAACTCGAAGCGCTATATCTGGTGGAATTTCGTATCCTCTTCCAAAGAGCGCATCGAACAGGCGAAGGAAGAATGGCGCAGCGGCCGGTTTGACATCGTGCCCGGCGATGAGGAAGAATTCATTCCGCTGCCGGAAGGTTGATAGCGACTGATAGTCGCAGATTTCAACTTTAGATTGACACTCGCCTGTCATGCCCGTATCTTACGCTGGCGCCAGTGTCGACACGACACAAGTCAAGTCGGAATGGATTTTCGCTTGCGAACCGGAGCATATCTGGCCGCATTTTCTCAGGGCGACCGTGGACAATCACAGGCCGCAATTGTTCAGGACCGGCATTCCCAAGCCCGTGAGCTGTCGCATTCTCGAAGATGAGATCGCGATAGGGGGGCACGCGGCAGTGCATGACCGAACGGGGCACCAGCGACCAGCGAGTTCTGAAATTTAGCGAAAACCAGCGCCTGTACTATCGGATGGTCAACAGTTCCATGCCGCTCAGCCATTGGATCGCAAGCCTTGAGGACATGTTCACCTTGACGCCACTTGGCGACGGCAGGGCGCGTGTCGAGCGCGCTTTACCGCCACGGGTCCCATTGCCTTCATCAAGGAAATCGGTATCTCGATTTTCCTTCGTGAGACGCACTCCTTTGCGGCGCGCAATTGGCGCCGGCGGAGTGATGAACGGGCGGAGCAGTAAGATGCCACTTTCGCTGCTCGAACAGCGATCGGCGCCGCGTAACACCTGGCAAACCGCGTCGACGGCGATCGTTTCGAAGCGGATCAACCGGTCGCATTTCGGCCCGGCGACGCGATTGCGCTCCCGGTGGGGGAGAAAGGGCTGTAATGTCATGCTTTTTTGGGGTGTCTAAAGTTTGATATGGCTACGAAATCGAAGTTGTTTAGGATAGAGTTACACAATCCTTGAATTCGTCTTCTTTCGCCGCGATCTATTTTGGAGTAAGGCGGGCGGCCCGCCCAAGAACAGCAAGAAAGAGGCTCCAGCCCGTGACATCAATGCCAGAGACGCCCCTGCTGGACCAGGTCGAGTTTCCCGCCGACCTCAGGAAGCTCGATGACCGCGACATGCCGCAGCTCGCCCGCGAACTGCGCGACGAGATGATCGATGCCGTGTCGCGCACCGGCGGTCATCTCGGCGCCGGCCTCGGCGTGGTCGAATTGACCATCGCCATCCACAAGGTATTCAACACGCCGGAAGACCGGCTGATCTTCGATGTCGGCCACCAGTGTTATCCGCACAAGATCCTGACCGGGCGTCGCGACCGCATCCGCACCTTGCGCCAGGAAGGCGGGCTTTCCGGCTTTACCCGCCGCGCCGAGAGCGAGTACGACCCCTTTGGCGCTGCCCATTCCTCGACCTCGATCTCGGCCGGCCTTGGCATGGCGGTCGCCACCGATCTCGACAAGAGCAACCGCAAGGTGGTTGCCGTCATCGGCGATGGCGCGATGTCTGCGGGCATGGCTTATGAGGCGCTCAACAATGCCGGCTCGCTGGATGCCCGGCTGATCGTCATTCTCAACGACAACGACATGTCGATCGCGCCGCCGACCGGCGCCATGAGCGCCTATCTGGCGCGTCTGGCCTCCGGGCGCAGCTATATGGGCTTTCGCGAATTCGGCAAGAAGCTGACAGCCTATCTCGGCAAGCGCGTCGACCGCGCCATCACGCGCGCAGTCGAACACGCGCGCGGCTACGTGACCGGCGGCACCATGTTCGAGGAATTGGGCTTCTATCATATCGGCCCCATCGACGGGCACTCGTTCGACCACCTGCTGCCGGTGCTGCGCAACGTTCGGGACAATCAGCAGGGGCCGGTCCTGATCCACGTCGTGACGCAAAAGGGCAAGGGATATGCCCCGGCCGAGGCCGCAGCGGATAAATATCACGGCGTCAACAAATTCGACGTCATCACCGGCGCCCAGGCCAAGGTGAAGCCGAATGCGCCGAGCTATACCAGCGTCTTTGCGGAAAGCCTGGTGCAGGAAGCGGCGTTCGACGAAAAGATCGTCGGCATCACCGCTGCCATGCCGAACGGCACCGGGCTCGACAAGCTCGCCGAACTGTTTCCGACACGCTGCTTCGACGTCGGCATTGCCGAGCAGCATGCGGTGACCTTTGCCGCGGGCCTTGCCTCCGAAGGCTTCAAGCCATTTGCAGCGCTCTACTCGACCTTCCTGCAGCGGGCCTACGATCAAGTCGTGCATGACGTGGCGATCCAGGGGCTGCCCGTGCGTTTCCCGATCGACCGCGCCGGGTTCGTCGGCGCCGACGGGCCGACGCATGCGGGCTCGTTCGACACGACCTTCCTTGCCACCCTGCCCGGATTCGTGGTGATGGCTGCAGCCGACGAGGCTGAACTCAAACATATGGTGCGCACGGCAGCGGCCTATGACGAAGGTCCGATCTCGTTCCGCTATCCCCGCGGGGAAGGCGTCGGTGTCGAAATGCCCGAGCGCGGCCAGATCCTGCAGATCGGCAAGGGACGGGTCGTCAAGCAGGGCTCCAAGGTGGCGCTCCTTTCCTTCGGCACCCGGCTTGCCGACAGCCTTCTTGCCGCCGAGGATCTGGATGCGGCCGGTCTTTCGACGACGGTTGCCGACGCCCGCTTTGCAAAGCCGCTCGACCATGAGCTCATTCGCCAGCTGGCGAGCCACCACGAGATACTGATCACTATCGAAGAGGGCTCCATCGGCGGCTTCGGCAGCCACGTCATGCAGTTCCTTGCCACCGAAGGGCTGCTCGACAGCGGATTGAAGATCCGCACGCTGGTCATGCCCGACGTTTGGATGGAACAGGCAAAGCCGGAAGCGATGAACGCCCGCGCCGGCCTCGATCGCGCCGGCATCGTCTCAACCGTCTTCAAGGCGCTGGGCCGCAGCCGGATCGTTGGGGCTGCGGGATAGGGTAGACTTCAACAAAGAAAACCCCTCCCGACAACGGGAGGGGTTTAGTCCGCCGCACTGCTGTCGGCTCGAAGCAAGGCTCGTGGCTGGTGCTCTCCCCCCTTGTGGGGGAAATGGCCGACAGGCCAGAGGGGGGTTCTTCATCTTCCAAATCTCATCCTCCTCATCCCTTTCCCGCTCGAAACCCCTTTCATCCCGCTCCACGCCATAAAAAGCTTGCAACTCCCTGCATTGGCGGTCATGGACAGGCCATGTCCGAACAGCCAACACAACAACGTCTCGATCAGCTCGTCCTCTCGCTTGGCCTCGTCGCCAGCCGATCGAGGGCGCGCGATGCCATCCAGCGCGGTACCGTCAAGGTCGACGGCAAGGTCGTCATCAAGCCGAGCCTCGTTTTCTGGGACAACGTAGAGGTCACGATCGACGACCCCGCGCAGGACTATGTCTCGCGCGCGGCGCTGAAGCTGGTCGCGGCACTCGATCATTTCAAGCTCGATCCGACCGGCCACGACTGTCTCGACGTCGGCGCATCGGCGGGCGGCTTTACCGAGGTGCTGTTGCTCAGGGGCGCAGCGCATGTCACCGCCGTCGACGTCGGCCACGGCCAGATCCATCCGCGCGTCTCGGGCGATGCTCGCGTCACCAATATCGAGGGGCTCAATGCCCGCTATATGACGTCGGATGATATCGACAATCGCGAGATTACCTTCATCGTCTCCGACGTGTCGTTCATATCGCTGAAGCTGGCTCTCGTGCCGGCGCTGGAGATTGCCGAGGTCGGCGCCATCGCGGTGCTTCTCGTCAAGCCGCAGTTCGAAGCCGGGCGCGAGGCGATCAGCAAGGCTGGACTACTGAAAGAACCGGAGACGGCACCGGCGGTCGCTGCCGAGCTGGAGCGCTGGCTCACCGAGGACATGGGGTGGACGAGCCTCGGGCTCATCCCCTCGCCGATCGCCGGCGGCGACGGCAACCAAGAATATCTCCTTGCGGGACGCAAGCCATGAGCGCGCAGACGGTTACGATCAGCAAGCTCGGCGCCCAGGGCGACGGTATCGCCTATGACAGCGACGGGCCGATCTACGTGCCCTTCGCGCTGCCCGGCGAGACGGTGTCGATCGCGCGCGTCAAGAGCGAGGGCACGGTCATGTCGATCGCTAGCCCCTCGCCCGATCGCCAGGAGCCCGCCTGCCGGCATTTCGGACCGGATGGCGTCAACGGCACCTGCGGCGGCTGCACGCTGCAGCACTTCACCGACCTGCCCTACCGCGCCTTCAAGCGGCAGCTGGTGGTCGATGCCCTGAGTTCCAAGGGCCTGACGCCCGAGGTCGACGACATCGTCGCGGCCCATCCCGGCGAACGCCGCCGCGTCGTCTTTTCGGCGCGACGCACCGAGAAGGACATGCTGATCGGCTTCAGCCAGGCCGAGAGCCATCACATCGTCGCCATCGAGGAATGTCCCATCTCGTCGGCAGCGATCGTCGCCAGGCTGCCGGCGATCAGGGCCGTTGCCAAGGCGGTCGCGATCAACGCCGAGAGCTTCCGCGTCAGCGTGCTCGATACGGCCGCCGGCCTCGATCTGGCGATCGAGGGTATCAAGACCATTTCCGACAAGCAGCGGCGTGCGGTCATCGAAACCGTGCTCAGCCTTCGAAGCGTCGCCCGCGTGTCGTTCAACGGCGAGGTTCTCGTTGAGACGCAGAAACCGCTGATCGATTTCGGCGGCATCCAGGTTTCGCCGCCACCCGGAGCCTTTACCCAGGCGTCCAAGCCGGCCGAGGATGCGATGGCGGAGCTGGTGGTTGCCCATGTCGGTAAGGCAAAGCGCATTGCCGATCTTTTTGCCGGCGCCGGCACCTTCTCGCTGCGGCTTGCCCGCCTCGGTCGCGTCACCGCGGTCGAAGCCGACGAGAAGGCGCTCGCTTCCCTCGACCATGCCGCTCGCAACGCACTTGGCCTGAAGCCCGTCACTATCGAAAGGCGCGATCTCTTTCGCCGGCCACTGATGACGCCCGAGCTGAAGTACTTCGACGCCGTCGTATTCGACCCGCCAAGGGCCGGCGCCGAATTCCAGAGCAAGGAACTGGCACGCTCGGCAGTCAAGAAGATCGTCGCAGTCTCGTGCAACCCGCTGACGCTGGCACGCGATCTCGCAATCCTCGTCGAGGGTGGCTACCGCATCACCCGTGTCACGCCGATCGACCAGTTCCTCTGGACGTCGCATGTCGAGGTGGTCGTGGCGCTCGAGAAGTAGCGCCCGCTCGCTAGATGTCGGCGATTGGCGCGGGCATCTTGCGAATTGAAACGACTGATCCGTTTATGCCGCGCGACGGCGCCGGGAGACCGACGCTGGCTGGCGGTTCGCGGCGATGTTGAACTGTCCGAGCAACTGCATCAGCTTTACCGCTTCGCCGGCAAGACCGTGGCTGGCGGCCGTCTGTTCTTCGACCATGGCAGCATTTTGCTGCGTGCCCTGATCCATCGCGTCGACCGCCTTGTTGATCTCGTCGAGACCGGTCGATTGTTCACGCGTGGCGGTGACGATGGCGCCGACATGGCTGCTGATTTCCTGAACCTGCGTGACGATTGCCTCCAGCGCCTTGCCGGTGTCGCCGGCGAGGGCTACGCGGCTGCGAACCTGGCTGTTCGAGGTCGAGATCAAGGCCTCGATTTCCTTGGCTGCCTTGGCGGAGCGCTGGGCAAGCTCGCGAACTTGCCGTGCCCTCAAGCACGGCTTTCGAAAATAGTATGACTTTTATCTCACTTCCGCTTCACGAATGCATCGAAGGCGGCGCGGGCTTCGGCGCTGCGTAGCTGCGCTTCGAAATGGCCGGTTTCCTCATAGATGCGCGAGAGGATATCGTGACTTGAGCCGCGAATGAGGTCGCGGGCGATCTTCAAGGCCTCGGGCGGTTTTGCGGCGAGCTTGGTAGCGGCCAGGAGGGTTTCCGCTTTGACGGCTTCCGGCGCCGTCACGCGCCATATCAAACCGCTCTCCTTCGCCTCCGCGGCGGAAAAGGCTTCGCCTGCAGCCAAGAGCGCAAAGGCGCGCTGATGGCCCATCACGCGCGGAGCAATCAGGCTGGACGCTGCTTCTGGGACAAGTGCAAGATCGACGAACGGCGTCTTGAAGACGGATCTGTCGGAAGCGATCGTCAGGTCGCAATGCATGTGGATGGTCGTGCCGATGCCGATCGCCAGCCCATCGACGCCCGATACCAGCGGCTTGGTGGCGCTGGCGAGAGCGTTGAGGAAATCGAGCGCTTCGGTCCCCATGGCGCCACCCATTGCGAAGGCGAGGAAATCGGCCATATCGTTGCCCGCAGAAAAGCAGCCTTCGGTGCCGAGAAAGGCGGTCACGTGGATTAGGGGGTTCTGGTCGGCCGCCTGCAAGGCCTCCGTCATGCGCACATACATGGCGCGCGTGATGGCGTTCTTCTTTTCCGGCCTGTTGAAGCGGATGACCTGTACATGCGGCATTGCTTCGGGATTTTCGATCAGGATGTGGTCGGTCATCTCTTCCTCGTTTGAGCCGCTCAAGGCAATGCGATCCGGGCAGCCTCAAGGCTTGTGGCACCGTTGATAACGCAATCCTTCAGGGCCGCGGTTTCGGCCAGCAGGTTCTCCGCCGCAAACCGGCAGAGAGCGATGCGCTTCCCTTGACCTCCGTCTGAGCCATCGACAAGGCCGCCCTTTGCGAGATAATAACCGGTCAGGACCAGTCCGAACAGCCGCTGATACGGTGTTGCACCGGCAAGCGCGTTAGACGTCCTCGAGCCTGCCTGCTCGGAAAGCAGCCATTCCGACGCCGCCTCCAGATCGGCGATGGACGCTTTGAGCCGCTTTGCGGTTTCGCCGAAGCCTGCGACAGGGGACCGGCCGACGTCCTCGGCAAGGCCGTTGAGTTCGCCGAGGAAGCTTCTGACATGATCGCCTGACAAAAGCGGCAGTTTGCGAGTGACGAGATCAATCGCCTGGATGCCGTTGGTGCCCTCATAGATCGGGGCGATGCGGGCATCGCGCAGCAGGCGGGCGGCGCCAGTCTCCTCGATGAACCCCATGCCGCCATGGACCTGGACGCCCAGAGAGGCGACGTCGACGCCGCAATCGGTGGCGAAGGATTTTGCAATCGGCGTCAACAGCGCCGCGCGGTTGCGCCAATGCTCGGTATCGGCTGCGGCGGCACGTTTGGACATGTCGATCGCATGGGCACAGGCATAGGCTATGGCCCGCGATCCTTGCGTCAGCGCCTTCATGGTCAACAGCATGCGCAGAACATCCGGATGCTCGATGATCGGGCTCATGCCCGACGCGGTCGTCGCGGGCGCCCTGCCCTGCGTGCGCTGCCAGGCATATTCGATAGCCTTCTGGGTCGCGGCCTCACAGATGGCAACACCCTGCATCCCGACCGCCAGGCGCGCATTGTTCATCATCGTGAACATGCAGGCGAGGCCCCTGTTTTCCTCGCCGACCAGCCAGCCAACGGCCCCTTTCTCCGCGCCGAACCGCCCGTCGCCGTAGATCATCGTGCAGGTGGGCGAGCCGTGGATGCCGAGCTTGTGCTCCAGCGAATGGCAGAAGAGGTCGTTGCGGTCCCCGAGCGCGCCGTCCGGGCCGACGAGGAATTTCGGCACAAGAAACAGCGATATGCCGCGCGTGCCGGCCGGTGCATCCGGCAGGCGAGCGAGGACGAGATGGATGATGTTGTCGCTGGCATTATGCTCCCCCCAGGTGATGAAGATCTTCTGGCCGAAGATGCGGTAGCTGCCGTCGTCGCGGCGCTCGGCGCGTGATTTCAGGGCGCCGACATCGGAGCCCGCATGCGGCTCCGTCAGGTTCATCGTGCCGGTCCATTCGCCTGATATCATCCGGGCGAGATATCGGCGCTTGAGATCGTCGCTGCCGTGCACGTAGAGCGCCTCGACGGCACCCATGGTCAGCGTCGGGGCAAGCGCGAACGCCATCGAGCCGGAATTCCACATTTCGAGCGCGGCGACGTTCAGCATGTGCGGCAGGCCCTGGCCGCCGAAATCCTCGCTTGCAGTCAAGCCATTCCAGCCACCGGCGATCCAGTCGCGATACAGGCCGGGCCAGCCATCCGGCAGTTGCACCACGCCATCGACCAGGCGCGCGCCCTGACGATCGCCGATCTCGGCGAGTGGAGCGACTTCGTTGGCGGCAAAGCGGCCGGCTTCCGAGAGGATCGCCTCGACCATATCCCCGTCAAGGTCACCCATCAGCCCGTCCGCAATCGCTCGGCTCATGCCGGCAATGTGGCTCAGCGTGAACAGGATCTCTTCCACCGGCGCCTTGTACATGCCTCCGCCTCCTGCAGCATTCGTCCGGCCCGCCTCACCGGACCGTCCTCCTCGATCCGGTAGTGGCTAATTGATTTTGACGTAAACGTCAATTCTGGGAGCCTTTGCCTACGGTGGACTGCCGCATGATGCAACCTTTCGACGCTGCAGTGAAGATTGGAAAGCCCATGCAACAAAACTGTCATCAACAATGACTAAGGCAAGACCTTTACGATGCGCGATGGGATCATGCACCAGATATCCAACCCGACCATCCCAGGCTTCGTATGGGCCTATCGCTTCCGTCCCGGGTCAGCGACGCCGCAGCGCCTGCCGGAGAATACGGATCGCTCGGCGCTATTGTCCGGGGATGGCTTCCTCTGGCTGCACCTCAATCTGGTGGATGCCCGCGTCGGCACGTTTCTCGAGGAACTCAACGGCCTGAACGAGGATGCACGTACGGCGCTCACCACGCATGACACGCATGCAACCGTTACCGTCGACGAGCAGATGGTCTATGGCACTCTGGTCGATTTTCAACGCGAATTCGATCAGGACACCCACGATCTCGGCTGGCTGCATTTCGCGATCACCGACCGCTTCATCGTCACCAGCCGGCTGCAGCCGCTTCGAAGCGTCGAGCGTGCGCGTATGGCGATGGAGAAGAATGCCGCGAAACTGCTTCGTCCGCTCGATGTTTTCGAGGCGCTGGTCATCGAGTTCCAGCGGACGTTGATCTCACTCGTCATCGAGATGACGGAGGAGCTCAACCTTATCGAGGACTATGTCTACGACAATGCGCCACGCGACGAACGGCGGCGGCTGGCGCCCGTGCGCCGCACCATCGTTGGCGTCCACCGGCATCTTCGCACCGTGCTGTCGCTGATGCGACGGGCGTCGGCCTCCGATGACGAGGAGATGCCGCTCGGCTTCGATGAGATGGCAGGGAGACTGATGGGCCGGCTGGAGACGGTTTCTCACGATGTCTATGAACTGCAGGACAGGGCGCGCCTGCTGCATGAAGAGATCGATTCCAAGCTCTCCTCCGAAATCAATCGCCACCTCTACATCCTGTCGATCATGACGGCGCTCGTCCTGCCGCCAACTTTGGTCACCGGCTTTTTCGGCATGAACACCTCGAGCCTGCCCTTTTCGGCAGGTTCCAACGGCACAGGCTATGCAGTCGCGATCATCGTCGCATCGATCCTTGTCGCCTGGTGGCTGCTGAAGCGTGCGGATATCGTCTAGTCAAAAATGAAACCGCCCGGGAGGTAACCGGGCGGCGACTCATTCCAACTCGTTCAAGCCTCAATAATAGGGCGACAGGCACTGCTGGCGCGGGCCGCGGTTGGGCTGGAAACTATTGTCGAAGGCGCGATAGGAGCGATATCGGCTGGCACACCACTCGTAGTGCTGCGGATTGATGCCATTGGACGGCGCTGCATAATAGCGCGGCTGGCTGGCGATCGCGCCGCCGATGAGCGCGCCGGCACCGAAGGCTGCCAAGGGATACCAATAACCGTCATTGTAGCGGCGGTAGCCATAGCGATAGCCACCATATCCTCGATAGCCGTTGTAGTATCCTCCTCCGTAATAGCCGCGCCGATAATAGGGGCCACCGCCATAATATCCGTGGCGCCACTGAACCTGCTGCACATCGGCAGGAGCCGCTGGAGACTGGGCTGCGAGCGGCACAGCAGGCATCTGCATCGCAAAGGATGGGCTGAAACTCGTCAAGGCAACTGCCGCTGAAATGGCGAGAGTTGCAACTCTGGTACTCAACTTGAACATTTCCGTCTCCATAGACTGGGGCATTTTTCTTCACAGAAATAACGCTCTGCGTTCAACAAAGGTTCCGTTACGGTCCGGCGCCCAAAACTGACCATCAATTCACGGCACGCGCAAGCTTAACGTGAGATTAACCATAGATGCTTACTATCGTCCCATGAAGGGATATCGGTTTGCTCTCACGCTGATTTGTACTTTCCTGGCTGTTCTGGCCTTCGTCGGACAGGCCTCCGAGGCTTCGGCCGGCGAACGGGAACCATGGAACGATCCCGAATATGCCCTGATCGTCGATGCCTACGAGCTCAACACGATCGACTGGGATCTGCTCGTCAAGGACAAGCGTATTGCCGCCTTCATCTCCAAGGCCTCCGACGGCCTTCCGGAGAGCTTCACCTGCACAGGCGACCATGCCGGCGACAGTGTCGCCCACTGCAAGACGATGTGGCGCAAATATGCCGTCAGCCGCGAGCTTTTCCGCACCCGTCGGATGGTCGCCAAGGCAAACGGCCTGTTATGGGGTGCCTATCATCTCGGCCGGCCAGGAAATCCGATCGACCAGGCAAACCACTTCCTCGACTATGCCGACCCGCAAGCCGACGAGCTAATGGTCCTCGACATCGACGGCATGGATTCCACGCAATTCATGTCGCTCGACGACGCACAGATCTTTGTCGGCCACATCAAGGAGAGGACGGGGCGCTATCCGATCCTCTACGCCAACAACAATGTCGCTAAATTCATCGGCGATCACAGCAGTGCCTATCCCGTGCTGTCGCGGCTGCCGCTCTGGTATGCGCGGTACAAACCCGACGTCGACGGCATCTTCCCGATGGGCAACTGGTCAAGCTTTGCGATGTGGCAGTTTTCCTCCGCCGACAACTGTTCGCTCCGCCGCTGCCCTTACCGCGTCCAAGGGACGCTGACGGATATCGACGTGAACCTCGCGCCCGTGACCAAGGCGCAACTTGCGAAAATCTGGCCCCAGGGCGACCTGTTGCCGCCGCGCCTGGAAGCCCCGTCGTTGATCGCGTCAGCACCTCAGGCACTCCCCCCGACGCCGCCGAAGGCGGAGGTTACCGCGTTGAACTACCAGGATTTCTAATCCGAGGGCGGCCGCTGCGGGTTATGCCGTCAAGCCTCGATCTCGACGTCCGTCTTCGGGCGGGAGCAACAGGCGAGGATGTAACCTTCGTCGATCTCGTCGTCGAGGATGCCGCCATTGTGGTTCATCTCGACCTCCCCCGACAATTTCATGACCTTGCAGGTACCGCAGAGGCCGGATTCGCAGGCGGCGCCGATCCGCACGGCGGAGCCTCGGGCAGCCTGAAGGATCGTCTGTCCGGGCGAACAGGCAACGTCCTTGCCGGCCATGGTGAACCGGATCGAGGTTGCGACCTCTCCATCCTCATTCGGCGAAGGCTCGGGGACCAGTTCGGCCGAGGCTGGCCGGAAGCTTTCCTGGTGATATCGAGCCATGTCGAAGCCGCTGGCCTCGAGCGTCGAGCGAACGAAATCCATGAACACGTCAGGGCCGCAGCAAAACACTGTGCGGTCAAGGAAATCAGGGGCGAGCAGCGCGATCTTCGCCTTGTCGATGCGCCCCTTGAGGCCTGACCACAGCTCCGTGCGGCCGCACTGCTCAACGATGAAGCCGAGGTTCAGATTGGGCATGAAGCGGGCGAGATATTCGAGCTCGGATCGGAAGACGATCTCCGAAGGGCCACGCGAACAGTTGACGAAGGTAATGTCGGCAAGCGGCGCGATATCGCTCATATAACGGGTCATCGACATCATCGGCGTGATGCCGGAGCCTGCCGAGATGAACAGGTACTTCTCTCCGGGATGACGGACGTGGGTGAAATCGCCAAGCGGGCCGAAGGCGCGGATCCGCATGCCGGGCTTGAGGTTCTCAAACATCCAGCGCGTGCCGATGCTGTCCTTCTGCGCCTTGACCGTCACCGCGACCGAGAAGGGCCGCGATGGCGTCGAGGACAGCGTATAGGTGCGCATGACTGGCTCGGGGTCGACCGGAAGCTCCAGGGTGACGAACTGGCCCGGCAGGTAGCGGAACCAGTTCTCTCTATCGGAGCGGAACGTGAAGGTCATCACGTCGGGCGACTCCGGCGTCACCGACAGGCATTCAAGCAGATGCTGCCTGTCGCTCCAGGGCTGCATCTGATCGAGGTGCTGGTGTCGCTGCGAGACCGTCATGTTCATGTTCATGCCACCGCCGAGAGCTTGGACTGCTCGCCCTGCAGCCGGTTGACCATGAAGTTTGAGTACCATTCGACGAACTGCATGACGCCGCCTTCGTGGAGCTCCGAATAGGGGCCGGGCTCATAGGCTGGGGAATGAATGCCGAAGGCATTTTCCTCGACGATGCGGCGGTCTTGATCATTGGTTTCGGTCCAGACGTGGGTCAGTTCCTCGAGATTGTAGTCGACGCCTTCGATCGCATCCTTGTGGACCAGCCACTTGGTCGTGACCGCGGTTTCCTCCGCGTTGAGCGGCAGCACGCGAAACGAGATCGCATGGTCGCCGAGAAGATGGTTCCAGGTCGTGGGGTAGTGGAAAAGCAGCATAGTGCCGATTCCATTGACGGTCACGTCATCCGACAGCGGCCGCTTCACCGCATTCTTTCCCGACATGGTGTAGCTTTCGGCGCCCTCGATCAAGGGCATGCGGGCGGCGCGATACTGGCCATCGGTCGAGAGCTGGAACGTGCTCGGCAGGCCGGCCGCCTCGCAACGCTGCCAGTGCTCCTGGATGACGGGATCGCTCATGGCACCCTGCACGCCGCTGACGGTTGGGGCTTCCGAGAAGGTCCGGCAAAGCTCGGGGTGGTTGGCCGCGCAATGGTAACATTCGCGGTTGTTTTCCCAGACCAGTTTCCAGTTGCCCTTCTCGATGATCGTGCTCTGGAAGGCGACCTTCGCCTCGCTCATGCGGTGCGGCAGCATATAGGGCGCGATCATGTCGCGAACGGGGGCAAAATCGGGAGCTGTCTTGGCCAGGCAAATGAAGATGTAGCCGCCGACGCTTTCACAATGGACCGGCTTCAGATTGAACTGCGTCTTGTCAAAATCCTCGGCCATCTGCCGGGCAAAGAGCAGCGAGCCGTCGAGCTCGTAGGTCCACTGGTGATAGGGGCAGACAAGCTTTGCCGACGAGCCGCGCTCGGAGGTGCAGACGCGGGAGCCGCGATGGCGACAGCTATTGTGGAAGGCGCGGATGACGTTGTCGCGGCCGCGGACGATGACGACGGGGTAGTCGCCTACCTGGACGGTGAAATAATTGCCGGCGCGCGGCACTTCGCAATCATGGCCGATGAACAGCCAATCACGGTAATAGATCATCTCCATATCGAGCTTGAAATAATCCTGATCGATATAAAATGGTTGTTCCAGGCTGAAACCCTGGCGGCGGTTCTTCAACTGCCGGAGAACGTTGTTGCGAATATCCATCTGCATATCCTCATGCGAATTCGTTTGTCCTGGGAGCCGGAGGAAACGGCTGAGCCTCGGCCGAATGCCGATCGCCAGCTGCCTCCGGTCGCCCGCCGCGACCAGTTCAGGTCAAATCACGTTCCCAATGGCTGGTTTCCGGGCTCTGGAGCCGTCCCGAAGGACCGCACGGCACCTTCCCAGGCTTGCGACCCAGTGGTCTTATTGCCATGCTTCAACTCCACCACCGTTGCGGGGGCAGCGCCGGAATTCGACCGGCTTCCCAATTCTCCACCCCCTAGCAGGCGGCACCTCGAGATCACCCCCATATAACCACCTGAGATGATCGCTGTTTGGCTACAATGCGACATCCAATTCGAAATTGACGACAGCCTATCTCGCAACTGCAATAAACCTGCGGGCGTTGCTCATTGTCAATATTCATCAGTGATTTAAGGCAGACATAAAGCCGTGTGAGGTGGCCATTTTACCGTGCCGCAGCACGACCTGGCACATCGCCAATCTCGTTTGCGACATAGTCGAGCCAACTTGGTGGTTTCGCGTCCCCTCGGTTTGACCGGACGCCTTAAGAGGGGCTTAAGCATGATCTCATATTCTTGCCCCAACGATCACCAAGCCCAAGGGCGCGACGCATGGCAAAGCTTAGATATTACGACGCAAGGCCGGGCAAGGTCGTCGAGTCGCCGCGGCCGACGGCGGTCCATACCGAGTTTCTGCGCACCGGGCGGATCATCCGCAACAGCACCGCCAATTGGCTCGCCGAGGAGCGCCGCTACCTCTCCTATGACGAGGTTGCCGACAAGACGGCGCGCAAGCTCCAGGCAGCCGGCGAGAAGACCCACGACCGGCTGAGCAGCTTCCACCGCTCGATCAAATTTCCAAAGCTGATCTTCCACCGAACGCTTGCCGAAAGCCCGCATCTCGGCTATTGCCACGTCACCGCGGCGCGAACGCAATTCGCCAAATACGAAACCGTCAGCTGGGCATTCTACATCGCCAACTTCTTTGCGAAGATCGGCGAAAATGACAGCTTCTTCGAGGAGATCGACGGCAGGGCATCACGGATGTATTTCGCCGTCGCCGTCACCGCAGATGCAGAGGCCAAGGACAAGAAGCTGACGATCAACCGCAACGTTCGCGGCAACGGCGTGTTGTTCCAGACCCACGACCCGCAGGTGGCAATCCGCAACGTCCTCCTGCTCGGCGCCCGCAACGAACAACTCCGCGACATCATCCGCCAGCTTTAGTGGCGTCGATGGTGCGTAATTCTATTCCGGACCGACAAGACAACATCCGAAAGACGAGCTACCGTTGCGTGCATCCACAAGGGGCACCCAATGAGTGATCGCGCGCCAATTCTGTTGATCCCCGGATTGAATTGCACAGTGCGGCTCTTTGCCGGACAGATGGCGCAGCTATCAAGCCTCGGGCCTGTGCTCATCGCAGACCATCGGCGCGGCGATTCCATCGAGACAATTGCGAGCGAAATCCTGGCTGTGGCACCGACGCAGTTTGCCGTAGTTGGCTTTTCGCTTGGCGGCTACATCGCCTTTGAGATCATGCGCAGAACACCGGATAGGGTCGCACGCCTTGCGCTCCTGGGCACATCGGCCCGCGCTGACACCGAGGAACAAATCGAGCGCCGCCGAAAGCGTATGGCAATGGCAGAGCGCGGACTATTTCTTCAGAGTGTGGAAGATCAATTCGCTCAGATCGTGCACCGGACCAGGCGCGAGGACGCGGCGCTCCGAAGAGCTTATCTCAACATGGCAGCGGAATGCGGCGCCGACGCCTTTGTCGCCCATTTGAATGCATCGATACACCGCCCCGACTCCCGCGCCACTCTTGGAAGCATCAAATGTCCAACCTTGGTGATCGTCGGTGAGGATGACCAGGTGACACCTGCAGCGCTCGCCGAGGAAATCTCGAACAGCATCGAGAAGTCCAGCCTGCTCATTCTGCCCGGGTCCGGTCATCTCAGTCCGCTTGAACAACCGGAACTCGTTGCCCAAGCTCTCGTCAATTTCCTTCGAGGCTAGCGAGACAATCCGATGCCATCATGTGTACTCAATATCCCGTTTCTCGTTTGAACAGACGATAAGCCCGCGAGAGAGAACCGCATTGATCCGCCTGCCCGAAAGGCATAATGACAGCCTGAACTGAAACCGGTCAGGCCATGGCACGACATATCGACATTTTGAGCGATCCCGAACGCGGCATCCGCGAAGCGACCATCCTTCTTGCGCGGGGGTTGCCGGTCGCGGTGCCGACGGAGACAGTCTATGGGCTGGCCGCGGATGCGACCAACCCCAAGGCCATCGCCCGCATCTACGAGACCAAGGGCCGGCCGCAATTCAATCCGCTCATCTGCCACATGTCCGATCTTGCCATGGCGGAGCGCCACGCGGTTTTCGATCCGGTGTCGCGCCGGCTGGCGGAAGCGTTCTGGCCGGGGCCGCTGACTTTGGTGCTGCCCTTGAAGGCTGAAAGCACCATCCATCCGCTGGCGACCGCAGGGCTCAACAGCGTCGGGATCCGGGTGCCCATGGGCTTTGCCGGAGAGCTGATCCGCGCCTTCGGACGGCCGCTTGCCGCCCCCAGCGCCAACACCTCGGGCAAGATCAGCGCCACCAGCGCCGACCATGTCGAGGCCGATCTCGGAACCATGATCGAACTGATCCTAGAGGCCGGTTCCTCAGCCGTCGGCGTCGAATCGACCATCGTCAAGATCGAGGACGGCGAGATCAGGCTGCTGCGGCCGGGTGGGCTTGCGGCCGAGGATATCGAGCGTGTCGCCGGGCAGGCGCTCGTGCGCAAGGAGGGGGCGACGCCGGCGATCGAGGCACCAGGCATGCTTGCCTCGCACTATGCGCCTGGCGCTGCGGTTCGCCTCGATGCGCGCGACGTCTCCTTTGGCGAGGCGCTCATTCGCTTCGGTGCCGCTGACATTGTCGGCGAGAAGAATGCGACCATCGTGCTCGATCTCAGCGCTTCGGGCGATCTTTCCGAAGCCGCCGCCAACCTCTTCGATTTCATGAAGCGCGCCGATGCGAGCGGCGCTTCGACAATCGCCTTTTCCGCCATTCCCGACGAGGGCCTTGGCGAGGCGATCAACGACCGACTGCGCCGCGCCGCAGCCCCCCGCGAATAGACAAAGCAAGGACCGGCCATGAGCAATTCCGCAGCATCATCTGTTACCCCTGCCCCCGCTTCTCCCGCCCTCCTTGACCGCTTCGCCTCCATCGTCGGCGAGGCGCATGTCCTGCGCGACCCGTCTGACATCGCGCCGCGTCTCGTCGAGAACCGCGGGCTTTATCATGGCGCGTCGCCGATGGTGCTGAAGCCGGGATCGGTCGAGGAAGTCTCGGCCATTCTGAAGCTTGCGACCGAGACCGGAACGGCGATCGTGCCGCAGACGGGGAATACCGGCCTTGTCGGCGGCCAGACGCCGCGCGAGGGCGGCTCCGACATCATCCTCTCGCTGGAGCGGATGAACCGCATCCGCGACATCGATCCGGTCGCCAATATCGTTGTCGTCGATGGCGGCTGCATCCTTGCCGATGTCCAGAAGGCCGCGGAGGATCACGGGCGGCTGTTTCCGCTGTCGCTCGGCTCCGAGGGCTCCTGCCGGATCGGCGGCAACCTTTCAACCAATGCCGGCGGCACCGCGGTCCTTGCCTATGGCAACATGCGCCAGCTCTGCCTCGGTCTCGAAGTCGTATTGCCGACCGGCGAGATCTGGAATGGGCTGCGGCGGCTGAAAAAGGACAATACCGGCTACGACCTGCGCGATCTCTTCATCGGTGCCGAGGGGACGCTCGGGGTCATCACCGGGGCCGTCCTCAAGCTCTTCCCCCAGCCGCTCGGCCACCAGGTGGCGTTTGCCGGGATCGCGTCGGTGGAGGATGCGCTGACGCTGTTCAAACATGCCTCGGGCCTCTGCGGCGGCGCACTGACCGGCTTCGAGCTGATGCCGCGCATCGGCGTCGAGTTCACGGCCCGCAACATCCCCGGCGTGCGCGACCCGCTTGCCTCGGCGCACCGCTGGTATGTCCTCATCGACATTTCCACCTCGGATTCGGCCGAGACCGCCGAGCGGATGATGACGACGCTGATGGAGCAGGCTTTCGAGGAAGGGCTCGTGCAGGACGCGACGATTGCCAGCTCCGAGGCTCAGCAGAAGGCGCTCTGGCACATGCGCGAGAGCATGTCGGACGCACAGAAGCCGGAGGGCGGGTCGATCAAGCACGACGTCTCGGTACCGGTGTCGCAAATCCCCGAGTTCATGCATGAGGCGGAAGAGGCCGTGATGGCAGCGATGCCTGGCGCCCGCATCTGCGCTTTCGGCCACATGGGCGACGGCAACATCCACTACAACATCTCCCAGCCGCTCGGCGCCGACAAGGCCGCCTTCATCGGCCGCTGGCGAGAAATGAACAAGATCGTCCACGGGCTGGTGTTGAAGCACAACGGCTCGATCTCCGCCGAACATGGCATCGGCCAATTGAAGCGCGACGAACTTGCCGCGATCCGCCCCGGGATAGAGATCGACCTGATGCGTCGCATCAAGCGGTCGTTCGATCCGGCCGGCATCATGAACCCGGGCAAGGTCGTGGTGGTTTAGTTAGACCGGCGGCGTCTATCGCTACTGACACAATCTGACAGCAGGATCACCTAGGGTAGTTCCGACGGCACTCGCCAACAGGGAAGGAACTCCAAGATGATCACGTGGTTACGCAGCGCGGCAATAGCGTCCGGAAAAGTCCCGGATGCCTTTGCTTTCGTCAAAAAAGCAACGAAGCTGATCGAGGACAAGCACGATATAAAGATCACGATCAGCCGGCCGCTTGCCGGGAATCCGACGAGAATATTCTGGTATTCGCAGCACGCCGACCTGCAGAGCTATGAACGCGAGCACCAGAAGATCAACGGCGACACGGAGTTCCAACAAATGCTGGGACAGGCCAGCCACTGCTTCATCGAAGGCTCGGCTCACGACGAGATCCTCGAGACGATTTGAGCGAATTCGAAAGGGACAGTTGCCGTGATCAAGACTGAGCTTTCCGACCTCTACCGCGACTATATCTCCTGCCTGAACAAGCAGGATTGGCCGGAGCTCGGACAGTTCGTCGATGCAGAGGTCGCCCATAATGGCCGGCGGCTCGGGCTGTCGGGCTATCGCCAGATGCTGGAGAAAGATTTTCTGGAAATCCCGGACCTCTATTTCGATATACAGCTGCTGATTTCCGATCCGCCCTACATAGCGAGCCGCCTCGGCTTCGACTGTACGCCTCGGGCGAAATTCCTCGACCTCGACGTCAACGGCAAGCGCGTTTCCTTTACCGAAAACGTATTTTACGAATTTCGGCGGGACAAGATCGCCAAGGTGTGGTCGGTCATAGACAAGCCGGCGATCGAGGCCCAGCTTTAGGGTCGTGGTGGTGCCGTGGTCCCACGGACGATCAACGTGGCATCGAGCGTCTCCCGCTCCTTCGGCAAACTATCATCGAGAATTGCGCCGACGGCGCGACGGGCCATGTCGTTCAGCGGCTGTGCCATCGTCGTCAATCCCGGCTGGAACATCGCCGCCTCGGGTATGCCATCGAAGCCGATGACCGACACATGTCCGGGCACCGTGAGCCCTCGCTCCGTTAGCCATTGGATCGTAAAGAGAGCGATGCGATCGGACATCGCCAGAATTGCCGTCGGCGGACTGGGCGATGCGAAGATCTCTTCAAGACCAGCAGTGACGCTCTGCTGGTCGTTGCGCGTTGTATGTGTCGGCACGTCGTCACGTCCAACGCCGAACTCCGTCAACGCCTGCCAGTATCCAAGCATCCGGTCGCGCGGGGTCGATCCCAACAAGGTGTAAATTTCATCCGGCGCAATCGCTCGGACTGGACCACTGGAATGGCCAGTCGTCAACGCAGCGAAGCGACGGTGTCCCATCTGCGCCAAGTGGCGTGCCGCAGCAGCGGCGCCGTTGATGTTATCGATGCCGATGACCGGGACGGACATCTCAGGTGCTCCCAAGGCCAACGCAACGAAGGGCAACTGGCGCCGGCGCGTGAGGTCCACCAGCTTTTCCCCGCCGTCGACACATAAAAGAATGAAGCCGTCGACAAGTGCGCTGTTGATATTCCAGGCGAGCCTCTGTTCGTTGTTGGCCGACACAAGGGCGACACCTGTGCCCGAGGCATCACAAACCGCGCCGATCGCCGTCATCAACGATCGCGCCCATGGATCGTCGAAGAAATAGGACAGGGGCTCAACCGCCGCCACTCCGATCGCGTTGACGCGCCCTGCCCTTAAGAGACGTCCCTTGATATCGGGCCCGTTGTAGCCAAGTCTCCTTGCTACCCCGAGGACGCGTTCGCGCACTTCGTCCCGCACGATCTCGGGTCGGCTGAACACGTTCGACGCCGTACCTTGCGAGACCCCCGCGGCCTTGGCGACATCAGCTAGCTTTACGTGTCCCGGCGTCAAATTCACTTCCCCGCATAGGTTTCGACGAACAAACTAGCAGGCTCTTGTATCGATTCAAAATATCTTGACGAAGTCGGGTAGGCGAGTCAAGATTGAATCGGTTCAAGCGTATCCTATGCACTAATTGAATCGATTCAATGGAGGCTGACATGTTGCAGACCAATTGGCTGCTCAAGGACCTTTACAATGAGCGTTGGGGTGACCCCCTCGCCCATGACCCAGTTGGCGCCCCCGCGCCGAGCCGCGACGATCGCTGCCAGACGAGCTTGTTCGACGTCCTTGCCCTGGTGGTACGGCTCTTGCTTCGGCCTCGTCCAAAGCGTTCCGATGCCTGGTCCTTCACCATCCCCATCGATCGCCGCCTCAGAGACTTGCGCGAAGATCGTTCTGAAACCCACACCGGCAAAACATTGATGTCCAACGAGCGCGATACTCCAAAAGATTGCAACCGGCGCCGAGGGTTATGATGTATTGTCGCACCGCGCTCGGGGATAAGTCGGGCGGATCGTGGATGGACCGGGAGGGGTTGCTATGTCCTTGATTGCTGATGAAATGGCCATGGGCAAGGTCTCGCCGGCATTGCTGGTCGATGCCATGTTCGGCTTCCGGAAAACCGCCGCGATCAAGGCAGCGATCGAGCTTGACGTTTTCACGGCGATTGGCGGCAACGGCGCCACGGCGCATTCCCTTGGCACGGCGACCGGGGCTTCGGAGCGCGGCATGCGCATCCTTTGCGATTTTCTGGTGGTCGGCGGCTTCCTGACCAAGACAGACGATCTGTACGAATTAACGCCGTCCAGCCAGGTCTTCCTCAACCGTCAAAGCCCGGCCTATATGGGGTCGGCGATCGAATTTGTCGCGGCACCCGAGATCGCACGATTGTTCCTCGACGATCCCTCCGCCTTCGTGCGTAACGGCGGATCGGTAGGCTTGGCGAATGTGGCCCCGGACAATCCCGTGTGGATCCGGTTTGCCCGCGCCATGGGCTCGTTTGTTGCAAGCAGCGCCGAAAGCCTGGCAGCCGAGATCGCTCAATGGCCGACGCCGCCGAGGCGCGTTCTCGATATCGCCGCAGGTCATGGCCTGTTCGGCATAGAAGTCGCCAAGGTGCTGCCGAAAGCGGAAATCGTTGCCGTGGACTGGCGGTCCGTGCTGGCGCTCGCAGAAGAGAATGCCAAACACGCCGGCATTGCGGACAGATTTCGAATTCTGCCGGGCAATGCCTTTGAAGTCGACTGGGGAACCGACTACGATCTGATCCTCCTTCCGAACTTTCTCCATCATTTTGATCTCGAAACCTGCGTCGTGCTGTTGCAGAAAGTGCGCGGCAGCCTGAGCGCACAAGGCAATGTCGTCGCCGTCGAATTCGTACCGAATGACGATCGCGTTTCGCCGCCATTTCCGGCGAGCTTTTCGTGGGAGATGCTGGCAACCACGCCCAGGGGCGACGCCTATACGGAGAAAGATCTCATGGAGATGGCGAGAAGCGCCGGCTTCAGCGGGATTTCCACCCGCGCTCTACCGCCATCGCCGGCAAGCTTGATTTTCTTCAAACGCTGAGGAACGGACGCTCCGCCTCACTCACCGCGGTGGAAAAACGCTTCAAGCCGGTAGCCGTCGGGGTCGATGAGGAAGGCGGCGTAATAGAACTGGCCGTATTCGGGGCGGACGCCGGGGGGGCCGTTGTCCTCGCCGCCGTTTGCCAGACCCGCTGCGTAAAATCGGTCCACCGCCGCCTGGGTCGGCGCGACGAAGCAGAAGTGCAGGCCGGATTGGCGGTCGGCGGGGACTGGATGCGCCACCTGGCCCACCCAGAACTGCGCTCTCTCGGCGCCATATCCCAGCATGTTATCAAAGCTGGTCGCCCGCTCATAGCCAAGCGCACCTAAGGCTGCGTCGTAAAACTGGCCTGAACGTGCCAACTCCTTTACGCCAATCGACATGTGATCGAACATGAAACGCAGGCTCCTTCATTCAAACTGCCCGTTAACATATCGGTCTCGTAACGAGGTGCAAGAGCCAGTGCGCTTCTGTATATTGGCATGAACGGATATAACGGGAGGATCGAATATCCGGGGGATAAGCAATGACGGCAGCCGACAAGAATTTTGCAGGCGCAATTCCCGCTCTCTACGACCGGCTCCTCGTGCCGCTCATCTTTCAGGAATATGCGAACGACCTTGCCGGACGCGTTGGCCGGCTCAAGCCCCCGTCCCTGCTGGAAATCGCGGCCGGTACGGGCGTTCTGACGCGGGCGACGGCGCCTCTTCTCAATCCAGAGGCAAGGATTGTCGCCACCGACCTGAACCAGCCGATGCTCGACGTCGCCATGCAGAAACAACCTGGGGACAGCCGGATCGTCTGGCGGCAAGCGGATGCGTTGGCGCTGCCCTTCGACGACGAGACGTTCGATGCGGTGACCTGCCAGTTCGGCGCGATGTTCTTCCCCGACAAGGTGCAGGGATATCGCGAGGCTCGCCGGGTGCTGAAGCCGGGCGGCCATTTCCTCTTCAATGTCTGGGACAAGCTTGCCGCGAACGATTTTGCGCGGGCGGTCGAAGAGGCATTGGCGACAGTTTTCCCCTCCGATCCGCCGCGCTTCATGAGCCGGACGCCGCATGGCTACTCGGACACGGAAGTCATCCGCGCCCAGCTTGAGACGGCGGGCTTTCGTTCCGTCGCAGTCGAGAGCGTGGACCACCGCAGCAGGGCGCCGTCCGCAGAGGCGGCGGCCTTTACCTATTGCCAGGGAACGCCGCTCAGAAGCGAGATAGAGGCGCGCGAACCCGACGGCCTTGACGCCGCAACGCGCGCGGTTGCAGAGGCCTTAGCAAAGACGTTCGGGTCAGGGGCCATCGAAGGCGGTATTTGCGCTCATGTGATAACCGCCGTTCGTTAAACCTCAATCTATATCATCGTGGCGGACCTGTTGCGATGCGTCGCGATTTCCCGATATGATTTCGCGCTTTCCGACATGGTTGGCGGGGCCGACCAGGCCCTCCTTCTCCATGCGCTCGACGAGCGATGCGGCCCTGTTATAGCCGATGCCGAGGCGGCGCTGGATGTAGGAGGTCGAGCACTTCTTGTCGCGCATGACGACCTTGATCGCCTGCTCGTAGTGATCGTCGCCGTCTTCTGCGGCAAGCGCGCCCTTGTCGAACACCGCGCCGCCGTCTTCATCCTCTTCCTCGTCGTCTTCGCCCGCCGTGACCGTGTCGAGATACTCAGGGCGGCCTTGCGTCTTCAGGTGGGCAACGACCTTCTCGACCTCCTCATCCGAGACGAAAGGACCGTGGACGCGGGAGATGCGGCCGCCGCCGGCCATATGCAGCATGTCGCCCTGGCCGAGAAGCTGTTCGGCGCCCTGTTCGCCAAGGATGGTGCGGCTGTCGATCTTCGAGGTGACCTGGAAAGATATGCGCGTCGGGAAGTTGGCCTTGATCGTGCCGGTGATGACATCGACCGATGGGCGCTGGGTCGCCATGATGAGGTGAATGCCGGCGGCACGCGCCATCTGGGCGAGGCGCTGGATTGCACCTTCGATCTCCTTGCCGGCCACCATCATCAGGTCGGCCATCTCGTCGACGATGACGACGATGTAGGGCATCGGCGTCAGGTCCATCTCCTGGCTTTCCTCGATCGGCGCGCCCGTGCCCTTGTCGAAGCCGGTCTGGACGACGGCCATGATCGTTTCGCCCTTTTCGCGGGCAAGTGCTGTGCGGGCGTTGTAGCCGTCGATATTGCGCACACCGAGCCGCGACATCTTCCTGTAGCGATCCTCCATCTCGCGCACCGCCCATTTCAGCGCCAGCACCGCCTTCTTCGGGTCGGTGACAACAGGGGTCAACAGGTGCGGGATGCCGTCATAGACGGAGAGTTCGAGCATCTTCGGATCGACCATGATCAGGCGGCACTGCTCCGGCGTCAGCCGGTAGAGCAGCGACAGGATCATGGTGTTGATGGCGACAGACTTGCCCGAACCGGTCGTGCCGGCCACCAGCAGGTGCGGCATCTTGGCAAGCTCGGCGATGATGGGTTCGCCGCCGATGTTCTTGCCAAGGCAAAGCGCCAGCTTGAAGTCAGTATTCTCGAAGCTCTGCGCCTCGATCAGCTCGCGGAAGAACACGGTTTCGCGCACGACATTCGGCAGTTCGATGCCGATGACGTTGCGGCCGGGTACGACGGCGACGCGCGCCGACAGGGCCGACATCGAACGGGCGATATCGTCGGCAAGGCCGATGACGCGCGAGGACTTGACGCCCGGAGCCGGCTCGAACTCATAAAGTGTAACCACGGGGCCGGGCCGGACATGGATGATCTCGCCCTTGACGCCGAAATCCTCGAGCACGCTTTCGAGCAGCCCGGCATTCTGTTCCAGCGTCTCCTGGCTCATGATCACGCCGGTGCGCTCGACAGGCTCCTGCAGCAGATCGCGGGAGGGAAACTCGTACTCCACCTCGCCATTCATCGCCTGGCGCCATTCGAGCGGAGCGGGGCTCACCGCATTGTCGCGCAGGCGCGAAGCCTGTGGCCTCAGATCGATCATCCGCGCAGGCCTAGCCTCGGCCGCCGGGCGAGCGGCCTTTGCAGACGGCGCGTCCTTCTGCGCCTCGGGGACGACGACCGGCAACGGAGCCGAGATGGCGGCGACCGGCGCAGGGGGTGGCGCAAGCGGTGCCGCAGGCGGCGCGGCGACAACCGGGGCAGCCTTGGTGGCCGGCTGCTTCTGCTCAGCCTTCACGACGGCGAGGGGCTGGAGAAAGGCAGGCTGTGTCGGCTGCGGAGCGGCAACCATCTCCTGGCTTGCAGCAACACCGACACGGCGGCATTCGACGACACGGAAATGAGCGGCGACCGAACCTGGACCAATCCACCGGCGGGTGGCGGCGGCATTGAACGCTGGTGTGAAGGCGGGAGTGACGGCCACGGGAAGTTCGCCATCGAACGGCATGATATCCCAGAAGACGAAGTCGGAGAGGTTCGCCAGACGCGGATCGACAGACGCAGCGGCGACAGCATCGGTTGCACGCTGCTGGAGCGTCGAAGGCTGCGGGGTTGAAGCGTCCTTGCCGACGGTTATCGTTTGGGCGTGCATCCAGGCGGCACTGATTGCATTGGCATCGGCGACCGCGTTGCGTTCGGCGCGCTCGCTGAAGGTCAGTGGTCTTGTAGAAATGGGGCGCTCCTCGGCGGCTGCCTGCATGGATCTCACCGCCGTCTCCACCATCGACTGGAGCGCTTCGACGGGACGTTCGGCGGTCGCGGGCTGTGGTTCCAATTGGGGTTCGGCCTGTTGCGGCCCTTGGGCTTCCGCCTCATCGGGTGCGGAAGGACGGCGCTTGGTCAGCGTGCTCTCGGGCGTGCGGGTGAAGCGGACGTTCGGCGCCAGCGAAAAGGCCGTCTGCCATATAGGCGATCCGTTGGCGTCGACGGGAACAGGGAAGATGGCCATTGCCTCCGGCTTTTGCGGACTTGCGGCAACGGCAGCCTGAGGCGGCTTTATCTGTGGTGCTGTGGCGCGTGGCGGCGCGACGGGCGGATTTGCGGCAAGCTGCGCCTTGCGCTTGGCCTCTCGGGCCGCTGCCAGTTTCTGCTCGAGAAAAGCCCTGCGTTCGGCAATCTGTTCGGCCCTGCGGGCCTCAGCCTCGGACTGCTCCTTCTGCCCGTGATCCTCCTGTTGGAAGCCCATTGCCATGTTGGAGAAGTTTGTTCTGGGAAAACGCATAAGGCCTGCAACCCACTCATTGATATTGCCGATAGCTTCCCCAATCGATAGGGCAAGGACGGTTAACAAGTTCCTTCCGACAGGGGGCTAACCGACGGGCGACGGGCAGTAAATTGTTGATGGCGGGGCCTGCATTTCGGTGGCCGCGAAGGCTTTCGCGGTACCTTCGACAGTGCACAAAAATTATCGCTTATCCCGCTCGCACCGGTAGACACCAAAAATATATCGAGGGGATAAGAATTCCATTCCCAAAGGGAGGAGCGGTCCTAGGGTGGGAGAAGGTGCCGAATCAACCGAGGATCAGCGCAGCTTCGCCATGCTATGCCGCATCCTGGCGCTCGCCGACTGGCCCACAGACGTTTTCGCAGTTAGGTGGCAAACGCCACCAGCAGGGGCTGCATTTGGCCCCCTGGGACTGTTTGACTGTCTACTGGCCGGAGAGGCAAGAAGCGGGGCCAGCTTCGACGCCGGTCGGAGCGGCAAATGCCATGCCGAACCACATTTTGCGATCTCAACATCGAGCGCTGGGCCTTCTTGCGACAGGTGATATAGTTGAATTTCGGTCGTCCGCGTCGACGATACCACAAAGGGATTATTCCATGGGAGACCAGAAACGCCCGCTGCAAGCCGGAGATACCGCCCCCGCGTTCGCACTAGCGACGGCCAACTTCAACGGAATGGTCTCTTTCGCCGACTTGAGCGGTCGCCCGTTCGTGATCGGGTTCTTTCGCGGGCTGCACTGCCCGTTCTGCCGGCGACAGGTAGAACAGCTTGCCGGCGTCCAGCCGACCCTGCGCGCCGCCGGGGTGGAGACCGTGGCCGTTATCAACACGCCGGTGGAACGTGCCCGCCTTTATTTCCGCCACCGGCCGACGCCAATAACGCTTCTATGTGACCCGGACTGTCGCACGCATCGGGCCTACGGTGTGCCGCATGCCGAGTTCCTGCCCGATGGGAGCTGCGAACAGCCCGAATGGCCCTATGGCGCAACGATGGCGCAGTTCCAGGCGGCACGCATCAACCCCACGGGCGAGCTGCCGGAACCGATGCACCCGATGGAAGCCAACACGATACTCAACGCCAAGGACCGTTTCGAGCTTGACGAAGCCGATAGTGCGATCTTCGCAAACCACGCTACCCAGCTCGTTGGGCACTTCCTAGTCAATGCGAACGGCACCATCGGCTGGGCACAAATCGAGGCGCTCGACGGACCGAACAGCCTCTCCATCTTCCCGACCGCGGCGGAGATCATCGCCGCCGCTGGCGACCTTGGACGCTGACCTGCGAACCGTCCGACAGCGTTTCTGCACGATGTCGAATAAGGGCGACGACACGGATTGGATCGGGCGAAGGCCGGTCATGGCGCATTCGAGACCTACACCGAAGTCGCATGTTGGCCCAGAGTAGGCCCATCACCCTATACCCGGCGTACTAGCCTGAGGAGCAGTAGGAGAAGGATCGAGCCGATCGTGGCGTTGATGATCGCTCTGACAATGCCCGTACCGAGGCTGAAGCCTAGGCGGGGGAAGAGCCAACCCGCGATAAACGCCCCGATGATGCCGACGACGATATCCCCGATCAGGCCAAAACCGCCACCGCGCACCACCTGGCCGGCAAGCCATCCGGCAAGGGCGCCAACAATGAGAAAAACAAGCAGGCTCTCATTCGACATCATACGAAATTTCCTTGTGTAGCTGGGTTACGCCATGTTCCACTTCGGTAGCGTGGCGATTGGTATCAAGCCTTCTTATCGAAGATCATCCACGATTTCGCAAGGGCGATGACCTCTTCTGCCGCGGCTTCCAACTGCGAACAGATGGGGTCGGGGACGTTCCAAATTTGTGGTCAAGCCGCCACGGGAACGTTCCCGAGGGTTTTGGTATCCATATTATCTTCCAGCCATCGGACGATCATGTTCGCTTGGTAGGCCCACACGCGCTATTGAACGCCGACTATAACGATTTCCCGGGGTCTGCAAATGACCGCGGTTGGCGGCGCAAAGGAGAAGCCGGTCACCGGCTATTGTCCCAAGCGATCGTTTGCCTCTACCGGGAATCTGCCGAGCGATTGACAGAGATCACATAACGCTTTATATAACAGGTTATGTAAAATAGAGGTTCAAAGACCTTGGTGGAAGATATCATTAAATCGTTGGGTTATCTCTGCCTCGGCAGCCGCTTCCGCCGGATCGGCGAACGGCTTCAGGCGGATACCCAGCAGATCATCGAGGAACTCGGCGTCTCTATTCAGGCCGCTCAATATCCCTTCCTTTCGGCAATTGACCGCGCCGGACCGTTGACCATCGGCGAGCTTGCCCAGGCAGTCGGCATCACCCAGCCGGGCGCCACACGCACCGTCTCACAGCTTCTGGAACTGGGCTATGTCGACATGCTGGCCGCACCCGAGGACCAGCGCCGCCGAATGATCTCACTGACGCCGAAGGGGCAAGGGCTGGTAGATTATTCGAAGCAGGTGGTCTGGCCGCGCATCGAAGAGGCGGTGATCGAGCTTTGCGGCGATCTTTCGGGATCAATTCTCGAACAACTTGGCTCGATCGAGGTCGGGCTTGCCGAAGCGCCGCTTATCCGTCGCAGCAATCCCAATAAGGAGCAGAAACCATGAGCCATATTCTCGATCGCCCGGCCTGGAATGCCCTTCGAACTGCGCATGCGAACCTGGCCGAAGGCAGTGAGAGTGCCCGGCGCTATCCGCCTTCCATCGTCCCCTTTGCGGCTGCGGCTGACGATACGGCAGAAAGCCTCGAGGCTCTTGGGAACTTGGCGGGTCCTGACGAGGGCATGGCGCTTGTCGAAGCCGGGCCGATCGCGATCCCGCCGGGACTGACCGTCGTCGCCGAAGGCGATCTTGTGCAGATGGTCGCTGAACGGCGCTATGAGCAATTACCCGATAGCCGGATCGAGCTGCTGACTGAGGCCGATGCAACAGAGATGCTGTCGCTTGCGACGCTAACCAAACCCGGCCCTTTCACGCTGCGCGCCCAGAGCCTTGGCTCCTTCTGGGGGGTGAAGATCGATGGTCGCCTCGTGGCGATGGCCGGTCAGCGCATGCGCATGACAGGTTTTTCCGAACTCAGCGGTCTATGCACCCATCCTGATTTCCAGCGGCGCGGCCTCGGCACGCTGCTCTTCCGCTTCGTTGCAGGC
Source organism: Rhizobium sp. 2YAF20 (assembly GCF_052114685.1). Classification (NCBI taxonomy): domain Bacteria; kingdom Pseudomonadati; phylum Pseudomonadota; class Alphaproteobacteria; order Hyphomicrobiales; family Rhizobiaceae; genus Rhizobium; species Rhizobium sp. 2YAF20. The sequence continues at coordinate 57,209 of NZ_JBFRFF010000012.1, forward strand.
GAGATATCCGCGCGGGACGAGATCGCGTTCCTGCATGCCTTTGCCTCGAACGCGCCGGCGATCTCGCTTTACAACGAACTTGGCTTCCAGCTTCGCACCCGACTGAACCTGCGCGTTGTCAAGCGTGGCACTTGAGGGTGACAGTGCCTCGGTGTCGTAGCGTGATCGTTCATCGCAAAACGAGCGGCAGTTCACCATGGGTGTTAGACGAGGCGTGGCGCGGCAAAGGTTCGATCCCAGAATACGCCGGTCACGTATCTGAGCCGTGACCGATATTGGCGGCGAATTCTGGCCGTCCCTGACATTTGGCGGAGATATTTGCGACCAAAATGAAATCGGCTGCCGCTTGATCAGCACCAGGCGGGAATCACTGGCTACTAGACCGTCGAGAGGCAATCAGCCCGTCTTCAATGTCGCGATCGACAACAGCATGTCGGCGCTGATGCCGACGGTGCCGGACGAGCCCTGGAGGATGCTGAGCGCGGGTGACGAGGTCGAGGTGTTCTGTAAGTCGTACATGGCCGAAAAGCGCTGCAGCAGCTTGGTCACTTTGGTCGGGTCCTGCAGATCGCTGACGTTGACGAGGTTGCCGAGCAGCTTTGCCTGTTGGGCGACGTCCATATTTGAAATCGAGCTTGGCAGGTTGAAGGTCGTCGTGATGACGTTGTAGAGCGCACTGTCGGACATGATGTCGTAAATGGACGAGATGGTCGGGGCCTTGCGCTGGAAATACAGCGCCAGGCGAACGCCATCGCTGGTCTGCCCCTCCTGGCTCTCAAGGGTCTGGTGAAGAAACAGGTCATCGGTATTGGCAACGGCGCCCGTGTTCTGCGCGGTACCGAGCTTGGTGTTGGTCAAATTGCCCTTGGCATCGAAATTGAACGCCTCGACGATACCCTTGAATTGCGCGCCGACCGCCGTGTTGACGAAGCTCTTCGGATCGCTCGGATCGGCGCCGAATGCCTTTTTCAGCGTGTCGGTTGTTACCTTCTTCGGGTCGATGCCGTTTGCCGTTAAGACGAAGTTCGTGAGCTTGCTGTCAGCCAACAGGTCGGTGACGCTATGGACGCCCGTGATATTGGTGGCGAAATAGGTCGCGGCGGTCTTGGCGTCGGCAGTTGCCTTGGTCGCTGCAGCGCCCGTCAAACCTATGCTGACGCGGCTGGAATACTGGGTGATATAGCTGTTGACCGTCGTCTGCGACAGGGCCTGGACCGAGGGATCGAGCTTGCCGTCGCTGCCGAAGTTGAAGGCCTTCGCAAGATTTGTGAAGCGAGTGTCCTTGAGCGAGCTGACATAGCTTTTCGGATCGTAGGGGTCGCTTTCGAGCACCTTCTTCATTTGCGTCGTCGACATCTCGTCCGGGCTGATGCCGTAGGCGCGCAGTGCTACCTGGTATAGCTCCGGCAGGCTGTCATTGGTCTTGTCCGTATCCGACGCGTTGCTGAGAAAGAAGGATTTGATGTCGGTGACGCTGGAAATCCTAGTTTTGTAATTCGTCTGCGCGCTCGTCACCAGCGCAGTCTGAGCCTTCGCGTAGTTGGCCTTGAAGGCAGTGGAAGCGTCGGCGATCTCGGTTGCAGTCTGGGCCTGCTGGCCCGACGCGACAGTGCCGTCCGACTGGAAATTGAACTGCGCGGCGGCGCTGGTAAGGCCGGAAAGCGACGCAAAGGTCGGGTTGGTCATCACAAGCCTGAATTCCGTCGCCGACATGGTCGAATCCATGCCGTATGCCGTCTTCACATAGTTGAAGAGTTGGGAATCGGAGGTGATCTGAGCCACCGAGGTGATCGATCCGATGTTCGCCTTGTAGTAGGCGTCGCTGTCGGCAGCACCCACGGCCGTCATAAAGGACGGAACCGAAGTATTATACTCGTCCATCACCGCGGCCTTTTGCGCCTCGGTCTGCGCATGCGACACGAAGTTTGTCGTATAGTCCGCTGCCCCCGTCGCCAGCTGGGTGGCGTCCTGGGCGACGCCACCTGTGGCGACAGTGCCATCCGCCTGGAAATTGAACTGCGCCATGACGTCTGTTAGGCCATTGCTTGCCGCCAGCGAAGGGCTCCGCGCCGAGGCATTGAAGGCGGCTGCGGAGACTGAGATCCCGTAGGCAGTCTTGATGTAGTCGAAGAGCCGGGTATTGGACGTCAGATCCTTCACATCGGTGATGGAGCTGATCTGGCTTTGATAATAGGCAATGTCGTCATCCGGAGTGGATGTCTTCACGGTGCCGTCGGCGTTGAAATTGAACTGCGCCGCGATCTTCTTGTCGACGGCGCTACCGTTCACATTGACGAAGCTGTTCGGATCGCTGAGGTCGCTCGTCAGTATCGACTTCAGGAAGCTGTTAGATGTAACGGTCGGGTCGAGGCCATAGGCATTCAGCACGTAGGATTTCAGCGCGGTATTGCTGATGAGCTGATCAACGTTGGCAATCTTGTCCATGCCGGCAGCATAGGCGTCGCTCGCCGTCTTTGCGGCCGTTTCCTCATCGGTAAAGGACTGGGTGTAGAGACCGAGCATGGTGGTCTCCTGGTCGCTCGTCTGCGCGACCTCCGTCGTGGCGCCGAAGTTGAAGGCTGCAGCGAAAGCCTTGTAGCGCGGATCGGTCAGCTTGTTGGCAAAGCTGCTGGTATCGCTGAGGTCGCTGGTCAACACCTGCTTCATCATGCCCTTTGCATAGGTCATGTCCTCAAGGCCATAGGCCTTCATGGCATAGCTGTAGAGCTGGTAGTTGCCGAGCAGATCGTCGACCGTCTTCACCTTGCCGATATTGGCATTGTAATAGTCGGCCTGCCGCTTCGTGTCGGATTGAGCCGCGATGTTGCCAAGCGTCGTCACCATGTCCCTGGATGCGATCGTATAGCCAAGATAAGTGGAGATCATTGAGGGACCCTTCAGCAAGTCCTTAGGTGCGCGCGCGAATCTGTACCATATCATCGCAGCTAAACCTTACCTGAGACTTACAATCCTTCGCGCCTTGCGTGTGCCGTATCGGTACTGTTTCGATCCGAATATATTCACTTTATGGAAACCGTACCGGGTTCATTTTTGCTAACCATCTGACGACGCAAACTTTTCTTAACCGCGATTTTTAAGCAGTCTGGAAGGGCGGCCGCCTAATCTTGCCCCATCGAGAGGACGAAAAGTTCTCCGTAAGAAGACCGGAAAACCGGCTCTCAGGTAAGACAAGGGTTGAAAATAGATGACAAATACCGTCCTCAAGCCCCATTGGGCTGGAACCACTCTGCGGCTCGATCCGACGCGTTTTCCGCAACAGGTCAGCTACGCGATGCGTGGCGCAACCGGTGATGTCACCATCACAATCGACGCCCGCGGCGCAGTGCTGCGGAAAGTCCTTCCATCAAGCGGCCTGCCGCTTTCCATCGCCCTGCCGAAGCGCGCTTTCAAGGGCGTTGCGGCACGCGCCATAGACCACGGCGACGGCGAAGTTACCGTGACGCTCGAACTACACCATGACGACCCGGATCTCTGCATCCCGCTTCTCGTCGCCCATGACCTCAGCGATATCGCTGCCGACTGGCGGTCCTGGTCCGAAGCCTTCCACATTCCGATGATGATGGTGGAGGCCGATGGCGTCGCCCGTCCGCTCGAAGAACATCTCGGCGGCATGCGCACCAACGACGCAAAACCGCGCCGCCGTCATTCTTTCTTTGCCAATCGCCGACCGCGCTTCCTGGTGCGCCGTACGACCGGCAAGCTCGGCGTGAAGATGAAGATCCAGGGCCGCGAAATCATCGCGCGCAACTGAACGCCATAAATGAGACACCCTAGATTGGAAACCCGGCGCCAAAAGCGCCGGGTTTTTGCGCTTCATGTGGGATAGCCAGCTATCCCAGGAAAAGCCAAAGCTATCCCGGAATGGCGAGCAGTAGCGACAGGAAGAGACCAGCAAAGATGATGGCGCCGACTCTATTGTTCGATTTGAAGAGCGCCAAACATTGCGCGCCGTCGTTAATGTCCAAGACCAGGATCTGATAGGCGAACATGCCACCGGCGATCAGAAGGCCGAAATAGGCAAGAACCCCTGCCCCGGCCATCGCGAAGGCCAGAAGCATCAAAAGCAGCGACGCGCCATAAAGGCCGATCAGCCATATGCGGGTCTTGTCGCCGAAAAGCCTGGCGGTCGAGCGGACGCCGATAAGCTCGTCGTCCTCCTTGTCCTGATGGGCGTAGATCGTGTCATAGCCGATCGTCCACAGGATCGCGGCCGCGTAAAGCACCACCGCCGCAAACGAAAGCCGCCCGAAGATGCCAGCCCAGCCCATCAGCGCGCCCCAGGAAAAGGCAAGGCCCAGAAAGAACTGCGGCCAATCGGTGAAGCGCTTGGCGAAGGGATAGAGCGCGACTATGCCAAGCGACAGCACCCCGAGAAGGACCGTGAACCAATTGAACTGCAAAAGGACGAAGAGGCCAACGAGCGCCTGGAGAGCGATGAATATCTTGGCCTGCCGGCGGCTGACGCGACCGGAGGGCAGCGGGCGGGAGCGCGTTCGCGCCACTTCCATATCGATCCTGTGATCGACAAGGTCGTTATAGGTGCAGCCCGCACCGCGCATGCCGACGGCGCCGATGAAAAAGAACAGGAGATGATAGACCAGCAGCTCGCCGACGAAGCGGCCCGCCTGCGATGCGGCGTCAGCGGCAAGCGTTGCCGACCAGAAGCACGGCCACATCAACAATTGCCAGCCGATCGGCCGGTCCCACCTTGCAAGCTGCGCATAGGGCCAGAGAACCGGCGGCAGGACGCGGTAGACCCAGTTGCCGGAAGGCGCGTCGGCGACGCGGCCATTGATATCGCCAGTGTTTTGCATTGCCAAGTAGTAGCGAGCGCAACCGGCAAAGGTCAAGCGGCGACAAAGAGATCAGCCGCGCCGCGCCGCGCCAAGTTCGCGTACCTGTCAGTTCAGCGTGAAATCGAACTTGTATGTGGCCGAGACGCCGATCACCAGCTGGTTGCGATCACCGCGCTGCTTGACAAGGCTGCTGGCGGCAGCAGGTCCCTGCAGGCGGCTATATTCGATGAACGAACTGGTGCTGAAGTTCTGCGTCGCCTGCCAGGTGAGCGCCCCGCCGACGCCGACGGACTTGAAGCCGCCGCCGGGATTGTAGCGCTTGAGCCCGCTTGCCGCCGCTTCAACGCTGTCGACACCATAATAGGTATCGAAATAATCGCTTGTCGCCCAGCTGGCGCGGGGGCCGCCTGAGAGACGCAAGTTCGGGGCGACATCGGTGAACGCATCGATGGCAGTATCGGCGACCAGACCGTTATGGGCGCGGATACCCTGGCGCAGTTCCGCGCGGGCGCGCAGCCAGTCGGTCGGATAGACCTCGACGAAACCGCCGACTTCTGCGCCCCATTTGACGTCCTTCAGGCCCTTGAGTTCGCTGCCGTCACCGGAATCCCGGCTCGGCACAAATTTGCCGACGATACCGGCCCGGATGGCGCCGGTGTCGAGCAGCGAAAAGGACGCACTGTCGTTGCGCGAGGTAAAGCGCGGGCCGGCGCCCTGCTTGCCGAAGGAGATCAGAGGGGCGAATTGCAGCTTGTCATGCTTGGAGCCCTCGAATTTCGGCGCGGAAAAACCGGCTGCTCCGACGCTTAGGTACCAGTCGCCCGACCACCACGAATGGGCCTGCTGGGCGCTGACCATCGTCGCGGACGCCAGGAGGAGACCGAGGGACAAGAATGAAGAAGACTTCGAAAACACGGATATTACCCCACGAACGCAATACAAAGGAGCTACCATGAACAATGGCGCCTGCCGCAATCCGATGGCCGCCCAGAGGCTTAAGCGATTTGCTAACCCTGTGGCGGACGATCTGGACAGAGGCTCAAAATGTTCGGAAATCAACAATAAACGATTAAGAATACGGCCAATGTTTTGCAAATCCTAGGCGTAATATTGCGGTTTGTTGCAGAGACGGACAGCTTCAATCCCGCTCAATTGCAAACGCCGGTCCCTGAGGCCGGCGTTTGCGTGCGAAAGGCAAATGCTGCCCCGTCAGAAAAGTATCTTCTCAAGCGGCGTCCTGGTCGCTTCGAATTGCCTAAGCTTGGCTTCCCGCTCCTCGATGTAGTTTCGATTGTCGGGAACGGCGAACTGGTTCTTTGCGATCTGGATCTGGAAAACGAACAGTTCATCCCAGCGGAAGCCCATTTCGGAGCCGGCCAAATAGAATTCCCACATGCGGAAAAAGCGTTCGTCGTAGAGCGCGACCGCTTCCGCCTTGCGCGCGACGAAACGCTGCCGCCAGTGGCGTAGCGTGTGGGCATAATGCATCGGCAGGATCTCCACGTCCTTGACGAGGAGGCCGGCCTTTTCGAGCGGCGGCAGCGTTTCGCCAACCGAGGGAATATAGCCGCCGGGAAAAATGTACTTCTCGATGAAGGCGTTGGTCGCAAAGCTCGGCTTTGGCCGGCCGATCGAATGCAGCACCATGACGCCGTTGTCATCCAGCAGTTCGGCGACCTTGCGGAAGAACTTGTCGTAGTTGCCGATGCCCACATGCTCGAACATGCCGACCGAGACGATGCGGTCGAACTTTCGGCCGGTCATGTAGCGGTAATCCTGTAGCTCGAAACGGACACGGTCGGAAAGGCCGCGCTTGGCAGCGCGTTCGCGCGAGATCTTCAGCTGCTCTTCGCTAAGGGTAATGCCGGTGAAATCGACCGCTTCCGCAGATTCGGCCAGATACAGGCCCATGCCGCCCCAGCCGGAGCCGATCTCCAGCACGCTATGCCCGGGCTCGACCTGCAACTTTGCGGCAATATGGCGCTTCTTGGCCAGTTGCGCCTCGTCGAGGCTGATGCCCGGCGGCACGAAATAGGCGCAGGAATATTGCCAGTCGTCGTCGAGGAAAAGGTCGAAGAGCTTGGCGGACAGGTCGTAGTGATGCGCGACATTGCGCTTGTTGCGATTGATCGGAAGACGGCTCTTGATCTGCTGTATGGCGATGCGGCCCATCAGTAGCGCGGCCATACGGACATCGAAGATTTCGTTGGTGGTGTTGCGTTTCACCAAAGAGAGGAAATCGTAGATATCGCCTTCCTCGAGGATAAACCGTCCGTCCATATACATTTCGCCGAGCTTCAGGGTCGGATCGCGGCCGATCGCCTCCTCCGCCTCCTTGTCGGCACACCTTGCAGCTACCATCGGCCCCGAGCCGTCACCGAGGATATAGGTCTCGCCGGACGCAAGAGTGAGCTTCAGAGTACCGGTTCGGATGATTTTCTTGACGATCGAGAAGAGTGACGACGCCATGGACGCCTCGCATGTTATGACATGACAGTTAGATGAATTTAGCGTCTCCTTGCCTGCTGGCAAGCTTACGGAATGGTACCAATTGGCACTCCGGCAACAAGTTTGCCAGAGTGTGACATTCTTGCACTCACAATGCTAAGTATTTATTTTCGCTTGAGGGCGTCGGCCAGCGCCGCGCCGAAGCTTCCCTGGGAGCTGGCCTTCGGCTGGCTTTCGCGCCGGGGAGCCGTATTGGCCGCGGGGCTTGCTGCTCGCTCTCCTAGGGAGGCAGGCAAAGCCTCGACGCCGCCGTCCTTGCGCATCGACAAGGCTATTCGTTTGCGCTTGGCATCGATCTCAACGACACGGACCTTCACCACATCGCCGGCTTTCACCACCTCATGCGGGTCCTTGACGAAGCGGTCGGCCAATTGCGACACATGGACCAAACCGTCCTGATGGACGCCTATGTCGACGAAAGCGCCGAAAGCCGCGACGTTGGTGACCGTTCCTTCCAGCATCATCCCGGGCTTGAGGTCGACGATCTCGTTGATGCCGTCGGCAAAGGCCGCCGTCTTGAAGCTCGGGCGCGGGTCGCGGCCGGGCTTTTCCAGCTCAGCAATGATGTCGCGGACGGTCGGAAGCCCAAACCTTTCGTCGACGAATGCGCGCGGATCGATCGCCTTCAGGCTGGCGCTGTCGCCCATCAGGGTGCGAAGGTCGCGACCGCAGGCGGCGACGATCTTCTTGGCTACGCCATAGGCTTCCGGATGCACCGACGAGGCATCGAGCGGTTCCTTGCCCCCGGTGATCCTCAAGAAGCCGGCGCATTGCTCGAATGTGCGCTGGCCGAGCCGCGCGACCTTCAAAAGATCGCGGCGGGTCTCGAAACGACCGGCATCGTCGCGGTAACGCACAATGGCATCGGCGATCGAGGGACCAAGGCCGGAGACGCGGGCAAGCAGCGGGATCGACGCGGTATTGAGATCGACACCGACGGCGTTGACGGCGTCCTCAACCACGGCATCGAGCGACCGCGACAGCTTCTGCTGGTCGACGTCGTGCTGATATTGGCCGACGCCGATCGATTTGGGCTCAATTTTCACGAGTTCGGCAAGTGGGTCCTGCAGGCGCCGGGCGATGGAAACGGCACCGCGCAGGGATACGTCAAGGCCGGGGAATTCCGCCGCTGCGGTCTCCGACGCCGAATAGATGGAGGCTCCGGCTTCCGAGACGATGACCTTGGTCGGCTTCGGGGCGGGAAGCTCGGCCAGCATATCGGCGACAAGCTTTTCCGTCTCGCGGCTGCCAGTGCCGTTGCCGATCGAGATCAGTTCGACCTTGTGCTTGCGGATGAGGGCGGCAAGCGTTGCCTGCGCGCCGCGCACGTCGTTCTTCGGCGGAAACGGATAGACCGTCGTCGTCTCGAGCAGCTTGCCGGTCGCATCGACGATCGCCACCTTGACGCCCGTGCGGATACCGGGATCGAGGCCCATGGTGGCGCGGGAGCCGGCGGGTGCTGCCAAAAGCAGATCCTTCAGATTGCGCGCGAAAACGCGAATCGCTTCCTCCTCCGCCCGCTCGCGCAGATCGCGCATCAGGTCGAGCGACAGGGACAGCGAGAGCTTGACGCGCCAGGTCCAGCTGGCGACATCCATCAGCCAGCGGTCGCCCGGCTTCTGGCTGCCGATCTCATAGGCAGTGGCGATCATCCGCTCGACCGGCTTCATGGGCGAGGCGATATCGGTGTCCACCTCGATCGCCAGCGTCAGGAATTCCTCGTTCCAGCCGCGCAACATCGCAAGCGCGCGATGGCCGGGCACGGTTGCCCAGCGCTCGGTCTGATCGAAATAGTCGGAAAACTTGGCGCCGGCCTCCTGCTTGCCGTCCACGAGCTTGGCACGCAAGGCGGCGTTCTGCTTCATGTAGGTCCTGAGCTTGCCGATGAGGTCGGCATTTTCGGCGATCCCCTCGCCGATGATGTCGCGTGCCCCCTCGAGCGCCGTCTTCACGTCAGGCACATCGGCGGTGATATAGGCTTCCGCAAGCGCTGCCGGTTCCCTGGCGCGATCAGTGAGAATAGCCTCGGCAAGCGGGCCAAGGCCTCGTTCGCGGGCGATCTCAGCGCGGGTGCGACGCTTCTGCTTGAAGGGCAGATAGAGATCCTCGAGCTCGGCCTTGGTGACGACACCGGCAATCCTTGCCATCAGTTCGTCGGTCATCTTGCCCTGGCCTGAAATGCTGTCGACGATCGAGGCGCGACGGATTTCGAGTTCGCGCAGGTAGACCAGCCTTTCAGCAAGTGTACGTAGCTGGGTGTCGTCCAATCCCCCGGTCACCTCCTTGCGGTAGCGCGCGATGAAGGGCACCGTGGAGCCTTCATCGAGAAGCTCGATCGCCGAGACGACCTGGTTCGGCCGCGCATTGATCTCGGCGGAAATGATCGTGGAGAGGGAGCGGATATCTGCGGCCATGGGATTCTCTTCATTTCATTCAATGTGGCTGGACCATAGCCGGACAAAAAGGCAAGGCAATGAGTGCAGGTGGCATGAGCGGCAAGCCTCCACAGGATTTGCCCTTGACCTTTCCCACCGCCCCGCTTAACCGCCAGACATGGCGCGATAAGTGATGCGAAGAAGGGTCAATCCATGAAAGTCCTGTTGATCGGATCCGGCGGACGCGAACATGCTCTGGCCTGGAAGCTGTCGCAATCGCCGCTCCTGTCCGAATTCTATGCGGCCCCCGGCAATCCCGGCATCGCCGAGCACGCTACGCTGATTGACGTGAATACGGAAGACCAGGACGCCGTTGCCGCCGTCTGCCGCGACAAGGCCATCGACTTCGTCGTCGTCGGACCGGAGGCGCCGCTGGTGGCCGGCCTTGCCGACCGACTGCGCGCCGATGGCATCGCCGTCTTCGGGCCGTCGGCAGCAGCTGCCCAGCTCGAGGGGTCCAAGGGCTTTACCAAGGACATCTGCGCCCGCTATGGCATACCGACCGGCGCCTACGAGCGCTTCAACAACGCGCCGAAGGCCAAGGCCTATATTCGCGCTCAAGGCGCGCCGATCGTCGTCAAGGCGGACGGACTTGCTGCCGGCAAGGGTGTCACGGTTGCGATGACCGTCGAAGAGGCGATCGCCGCCGTCGATGACTGTTTCGAAGGCGCGTTCGGGCAGGCCGGCGCCGAAGTGGTGATCGAGGCCTATCTCGACGGCGAGGAGGCGAGCTTCTTCTGCCTCAGCGACGGAACCCACGCACTGGCGCTGGCAACGGCCCAGGACCATAAGCGCGTCGGCGACGGCGATACCGGGCCAAACACCGGCGGCATGGGCGCCTATTCGCCAGCGCCGGTCATGACGGCTGAAATGGTCGAGCGCACGATGAAGGAGATCATCGAGCCGACCATGCGCGGCATGGCGGAAAGCGGCCACCCCTTCTCCGGCGTTTTCTTCGCCGGGCTGATGATCACCGCCAAGGGGCCGGAACTGATCGAATACAATGTCCGTTTTGGTGATCCGGAATGCCAGGTGATGATGATGCGGCTGAAGAGCGACCTGCTGCCGCTGCTTCTCGCCTGCGCCAAAGGTAGGCTCGACAATGCAAAGGCCGAATGGAGCGACGACGTCGCGCTGACCGTCGTGCTGGCATCGAAAGGCTATCCCGGCACCTATGCCAAAACCACGCCGATCGTATTCCTGCCGGCAGACACCGAAGACGCCAAGGTGTTTCATGCCGGCACAGCGCTGAAGGATGGCGCACTCGTTGCGACGGGCGGGCGCGTTCTCAATGTCACCGCGACCGGAAAAAACGTCGGCGAGGCGCAGAAACGGGCCTATCAGCTTGTGGACCAGGTGCGCTGGGACAACGGGTTTTGTCGTCGGGACATCGGATGGCAGGCGATTGCCCGCGAAAAACCGTAAAAAGCGGCCGGTTTTCTGTCTCAAAACGCCGGTTTCGCTAAATTCTTACCTATTCCTCTGACGGGATGGAAACGAAGGACCGCTATCGTCAACTCAACATCGAGAGACGGAGCAAAGTTCATGCGCCACATCATCCTGACTGCAGCATTCGCACTCACTTGCGGGTCCGCCATGGCTTCCTCCATTCAACCGATGGAAAGCCAGCCAGCCGGCAAGAGCAGCCTCAGTATTGTGTCCAAAAGCTGCACGGACTGCCCGGCCCCGCAAGGCGTCGCGCTGGTGAAGAAGCAGTATATCGTTCCAGAACTGAAAATCGGCACGCAGACGATGGTGGTTCGCACCATCAACGGCGAGCAGAAGGTGGTTCGCACCGAGGCATGGCTCGGCGGTTCGCCAGTCGTCTTCGTCACAAAGGCAACGCCCGAAGCACTTGCCGCCGCCAACATGCCGAGCGACGGCATCGATGCAACCGCGACGGCCGCCCTGACGCCAACCCCGAAGCCGCTCGATGTCTCCGGCTTCGAACTGCGCCAGTAAAGACCCTCAAAGTTCCCCGCCCCACCCGACCAAGGTTTCGGTCGACGGGGGTTCGTCGATGAGACGAACCAATGCGCCCCTGAAGAGAAGCAGGGGCGCATTTGCGTCTTGGGGGATCGGAGTTGGCACAAATCCGCTATGGGATTTCACCAGCCGGTCCCAATCGTCGCTTTTTTTGAGAAATTCACGCGCTCGTTGTTGGTAACCTTCCATTGGCTCGCCTCAGTTAAGATCCGTCGATGAATAGCTCTGTCAATCACTACTGGTTTGTTTTGGAAGCCGTCGATCTCAACGGGTATTGCCCGATTTTGCAGGCAAAATTCCGAGTTGAAGATTTGAACGAACTGCGAGCCATTCTTGAACCGGATGGGTCTGCCGATCCTGAACTGGACTGGACTGGACATACTTCCGGGAGCAGCAAGATGTCGATGCCATCAACAGCTGGTTCGCTGTTGGCTTTACACCCGGAGTGGGAAATTCCACAAGGAAGTCGTCATCGAGCCCCTCCGAGATCAGGTCAAACATCGCTACTTGGGGCTCTAGACAGTCTACTACACGCTTAAAGGCGAGGAATGGCGAATACCCGCAATGAAGCTGTTAGAAGGTGCTGCCGATGCCGCCGGTGGCCGGAACGAGCACTTCGAGCGGCTCGGAGGCATGCTGTTTGGCTACGAGAATTGGCAAAGCGATTGGTGGATTGCCCAAGGCATCGAGAGGGGCCGCTATGCGGGCCGCGTGCTTTGCTGTGCGGTCAACACCGAGGGCCTGAGGTGGCTTGAAGCAATCGAGTTTCGCAATTGAACCGTTATTTGCTCCGGACTTTATCCATCATTTGCAGAAGGACGGAGAATTAGCCACTTCGCCGTCGGCAGCGAATGCTCGGTCGACGTCGCCAACGCCCACCTTGTGGCCTGGCTTGGCTCCGCAGCAAAAATATCTTGCTGCAAAAAGCGACATGGATGGCCGACCGCACCAATTGACAGTTATGGTTGTAACCAATAGTGAAGAATCTAACAAATTCTTCAATCGGAGGTATACGTGAGGCTTTCTGCGATTCTTGTCCTTCTGGTCGTCGTCGCCACTCCCGTCTTAGCTGCTGAAACGGACCACACCTACACCTGGTCGAAGGCGCAGTGGGGCTATTACAAGAATCAATTAAGTGACCCAGAGGTCTACAACCGCACGGTTGAGAATTGTAAGAGCCAGCCCATCACAGAAGAGGCTTTGCAAAAGCTTTCGGTTTTCATGCATGTGCCCAAACCTGCCGTGAAAGAACAGTTTTGCCGACGGACGCTCAAGGCGTACGTCTCGGGAACGGTCACTTACGACGAATACCTGACCTACAGAAGCACGCATGTGGCATCGAAGAGTCTCGCCAGGGCCATTCAGGGGCATTAGTTGCCGCATCCGAGCCGTGGACCGAGGGCCCCGCCCCGACAACGCAACCATCACCACTCAACTGCGGCTCACCCAGCGAACGCCGGCGGCGATAGCCAAGGCGAGAAGCGGCCAGATCGCCCAGAAGGTTCCGTGCCAGCTCAGGAGGTTGACGCTGGCGATGGCGAGACCCGCGACCGTCAATACTGCGATGCGCGCGTCGATCATGTTCTGGCTCCGCGCCCATGCCATCGCTCTTGCGACGGCCAGGGCAAGGAGCGGCCAGGCCGCCCAGAAGTCGCCTTTCCACGACAGGATGTTGATGGCGATCAAGGCGACGACGACCGCGGCAAACAGACCAAGGCTTTTGCGCGGAACGGCCTCCCATCGCTTGCCGGACCTGTCTGAAACAGTTGCCCGCGGCTCATTTGCCAGCGGCTGTGGGGAGGCGCTGGGGCCTTCGCCGATCCGCACGGCATAGCTCGGCACGGCCTCGGCGACATTCTTCACCGTCAGCGGACCGAGGAAATCGAAGCCGACTGCCACCTTGTTGCGAACCTGATCATAGACGGTGTTGGAAATGACGATGCCCCCGGCAGCGGCCGTTGCCTGGAGCCGCGCGGCAATGTTGACGCCGTCGCCGTAGATATCGTCGCCGTCGACGATGACGTCGCCGAGATTGATGCCGATCCGAAACAGCATGCGCCCATCTCTCGGCCGTGCCGCGTTCAAACCGGCGAGCTCGTTCTGAACATCCACCGCGCTGCGCACCGCCTCGACCACGCTTGGAAACTCGGCGATCACCCCGTCGCCCCAGGTATTGATCACCCGTCCGCCATGCGCCTCGATCAGGCGCGACATGGCATCGCGATATCGCTTCAGCGTTGCGAGCGTGCCTTCCTCGTCCGCCCCCATCAGGCGCGTATAATCCTGGACATCAGCAGAGAAAATCGTCGTCAGTTTGCGCTGCGTTTCGCTCATGATATCTCGACCCTACCTCAAGTTCAGCCAGCGAAGGCGGTCAGCCTGATTGTGAGGAATGTGAAAAGCAATGGCACCATCTATAAGGTAGTCCGTCGGCGGCGCGAAGGGGAAATCAACTCAAGAACTTCGCCTCAATCTTTCCCTGAAAATCGCCGATATCGCGGCTTTTATTAAATATTTATTATATGAAAAGAGCGAGATTTGGCACACCGAGAGCAGCATGAAATCTAAGCGGCGGTAGAAGAGTCCGATCAATGTTCGGGCCCTCGCACAGGCGGTAGGAAACCGCCTCGGTATCGGCCACCCGTTTCCTGTTGCGAGGCATTATGAAGAATTTGAAGATAGCCCATCAGCTGTTCGCCCTTGTCGGCGTGCTCATGGCGGCCTTTGCCGTCGCCACCTTTTTCGAGATTCGATCCCAGGCCGACTCTGTCTATGATGAGCGCTTCGAAATGCTGCGCACGCAGGTGGAGTCGGGGATTTCCGTCCTCAATGGCTACTACCAGCGCGAAAAGGCTGGTGAGATGACCCATGAGGCGGCCCAGGCCGAAGCCTTCAAGGTTCTTTCCCATGTCAGCTTCGCGCCGTCGGGCTACCTATTCGGCTTCGACTTCAACGTCATCCAGCGTATTCATCCAAGCCCCGTGAACATCGGCAAGGACATGTCGTCCCAGGTAGACAAGGCGGGCACCTATTTCAGCAAGGAAATGGTCGAAAAGGCAATCAAGGGTGGTGGCCGCACGGTCTATTACTGGAATAAGCCAGGCCAGCCCAATGACCAGTTCTTCCTGAAGGGCAGCTACTCGGCCGCCTTCCAGCCATGGCAGATCGTCGTCGGCTGCGGCGTCTACATGGACGACCTGCAGGTCCAGATCAACCAGACGATCTGGAATGCGCTGATAATCTGCGGCCTGGTCTTCCTCGTCAGTATTGCCGCCGCGATCTATTTCATCCGCAACATCTCCAAGCCGCTTGCCGAGGTGCATGGCGCGCTGAAGGCCGTTGCCGACGAGGACGTCAAGATTGCCATCCCCCACACCGGCATGCGCAATGAAATCGGCATGATGGCCAAGGCCACCCAGTCGCTGCAGGAAAAAATCCGCGAACGCCACGCCCTTTCCGACCGCCAGGCTGCCCAGGAGCTGGAACTCAGCAACGAACGCCAGCAGAACCTGCACCAGCAACAGGAAGAGGCAAAGGTTCAGGCCCGCGTCGTCGCCACCATCGGCAATGCGCTGGAACAGCTTGCCAACGGCGACCTGACGGTGCGCTGCGCCGATATCGGCAACGGCTATGCGGGCCTGCGCAACAATTTCAACGAAGCGCTCTCCCATCTCGAAGCCGCGATGGGCCGCGTCAATTCTAAGGGCAACGACATCGGCGTTTCCAAGGAAGAAATCCGCCGCGCTTCCAGCGAATTATCGCAGCGCACCGAGCGCCAAGCAGCCAGCCTCGAAGAAACCTCGGCAGCTCTCGACCAGCTGACAGTCGCGGTTCGCCAGACGGCGGAAGGCGCCCATGAAGCCAGCAAGCGTGTCCACACCGTCAGCACCGAGGCTTCACGCAGCGATGCCGTCGTCGCCCAGGCAATCGAGGCCATGAGCGGCATCGAAAAATCGTCCGATGAGATCGGCAAGATCATCGGCGTCATCGATGAGATCGCCTTCCAGACCAACCTCTTGGCGCTGAATGCAGGCGTCGAGGCGGCGCGTGCCGGCGAAAGCGGCAAGGGCTTTGCAGTCGTCGCACAGGAAGTCCGCGAGCTGGCCCAGCGCTCAGCCGCGGCTGCCAAGGAGATCAAGGACCAGATCGCCCGCTCTTCTGGCCAGGTCAACCAGGGTGTCCGCCTTGTCGGCGAAACGGGCGAGGCGCTGAAGCGCATCTCTGACCAGATCAAGGCTGCCAACGAGATCGTTTCGAAGATCGCCCACAGCGCTTCCGAACAGGACACTACACTGCGCTCGATCTCCTCCTCGATGAACCAGCTCGACGCCGCGACACAGCAGAACGCCGCCATGGCCGAGGAAACCACGGCATCGGCCGAGACGCTCGCCAACGACACCGAGGACCTTTTGGACCTCATCCGCGGCTTCCGCGTCAGCGACGGCCGTCAGGCACCACAGCAGCAGCAGCGCAACAACAACCGCCGCGCAGCGTGATCCATACACCGGATCAAGCGAAGATCTCAGAGGCCGCCGGAGAAATCCGGCGGCTTTTCGTTTCGAGAGAACGAGAAGCAATCAGGCCGAGGCTGCCAGTCGCTCGGCCAGTCGGTCGATATCTCTGTCGGAAAAGACCTCGATGCCAGCCTGTTTCAGCCGCGCGGCTGTCACACCGTTGCCCATTTGGCGCGCACCAGAGAACGAGCCGTCATAGATGAAGCCCGAGCCGCAGGACGGGCTGCCGTCGATCAACAGCGCATAGTCGCAGCCCGTCGCCCGCGCCAGCGCCAAGGCATTTTCGGCAGCATCCAGGAAAGCTCGCGTCACATCGCCGCCCGACACTTCAAACACCCGCGCCCGGCCGGCGAGCACGTCCTCACCCGCATTGCCGCGCTCGATTTCGGCCGGCAAACGCGGAACCGGCATTCCGGCCGAAATCTCTGGACAGATTGTCACGAGCCGCCCCTCCTCGCGCCAACGGTCCAATACCGGATGGACCAGCAGCGTCGCCCAGCCATCTTAGCGAACGGCGTGGCCCATGAGGCAGGCGCTGACGAGGATTTTCTCAGCCATGCTTAGGCGGCAGTGGCGACAGCCAGGTGCACGCCGGTCGACTGCTGCAACTGGCTGATGACATTGAATAGATTGTCGGCACGCCGATTGCCTTTGACGCTGAACATCCGCATCAAACTCTTCGGCGGAGTTCGCACTTTTTCAGCAAGAGCCTCGAAGCCGATGGTCGCATTGATGAAATCACCAAGAATGCTTTTTCCTGTTTCAACGTCCCCCGACAACAGCAACTCGACGGCCTCTGAAAGCAAGGCGGCTCGAAAGGTTGCGTCAACGGCGATACGAGCTTTGACCGTTTTCCTAAAATCGCGGGTCAGAGCCATATCAGCTTCCTTTTCTCAGCTTGTAGTCACGCCAGCGTTCTTGCGCCGCGTCGATATCTGCCTGTTGTCGCTTTTTCGTTCCGCCGACCAAGAGGATTACAAGTTGGTCGCCGTCGCGTCCTAAGTAGATGCGGTAGCCCGGACCGTAGTCGATGCGATATTTGAGCTATCCGCCAGCGACGCCTTTGACATTTGAAAGGTTGCCTTGGGCGATACGGTTCAGCGCAACCCGCGCCCTGGAAGCCGCACGCGCCTCAAACGCGGAAAACCACGTTGCAAATGGGCTGCCGCCGTGCCGATATTCGACAACCCTTATCACTCGCCGATAGAAACATATACGTCACCATTGGCAAGCGATCGGATCACTCAATCGAAATGTCAGCCGGCGATCTTCGAGAAATCGGCGACGGTGGCCGTCGCTTCTCGGATGAGCTTCAGCAGCGCCAGGCGATTGGCGCGGATTTCGGGGTTTTCGTCGTTGACCAGGACATCGGTGAAGAAGCGGTCAACCGGCGCGCGCAGTGTCGAGAGGGCGGACATGGCCAAACGGAAGTCTTCCCTTGCATTTGCATCGACGGCTTCCTTCGAGGCCTTGACGATGGCGGCGAAGAGCTGCTTTTCGGCTTCGAGGGTGAGCAGGCTTTCCGTGACCTGGTCGGCAACGGCGGTGCCCTTCTTCTCCTCGGCGGCCAGAAGTTGGGTGGCGCGCTTGGTCCCGGCAGCCAGGTTCTTGCCGTCCTCGGAGGTGATGAACGCCGTCAAGGCCTCGACACGGCGGGCGACCATGAGCAGGTCGTCGTTGGCCAGACCAGGACCCCCCTCATCCGCCCTGCTGGGCACCTTCTCCCCAAGGGGAGAAGGGGACGATGCGGGCGCGGCTTGCTCCCTCTTCTCTCCCCGGGGGAGAAGGTGGCCCGAAGGGCCGGATGAGGGGGCCGCCAGCACGGCATCGATCAGGTCGTAACGGGCGCCCTGATCGCGGAGATAGACTTTCAGGCGATCGTGGAAGAATGCGAGGAGGTCGGCATCTTTCATCACCGCCAGAAGCGGTAGTCGGATCTTCCGCTCCAGCAAAATCCGGACCACGCCAAGTGCCGCGCGCCTGAGCGCGTAAGGATCTTTCGAGCCTGTCGGCTTTTCGTCGATTGCCCAGAAGCCGGTCAATGTGTCGAGCTTGTCGGCGAGCGCCACTGTGATGGCAACCTTGTCGTCGGGGACGCGGTCGGAGGGGCCCTGGGGTTTATAATGGTCCTCGATGGCGGCGGCGACCGATGCGTGCTCGCCCTGAAGTGCCGCATATTTGCGGCCCATCAGGCCCTGCAGTTCCGGAAATTCGCCGACGGCCTCGGTGCGCAGGTCGGCCTTGATCAGCACGGCCGCGCGATCGACGAGCTTCGGATCGGAACCGGTCACCTTGGCAAGCTCGCCGGCCAAAGCACGGATGCGGGAGACCCGCTCGCCCTGCGTTCCCAGTTTGGCATGGAAGGTGACGTTCAGCGCGTCGAGCTTGGCCATCCGCTGGTCCAGCGGCTTGCCCAGATCGAGATCGAAGTTAGCGGCGGAGGCCTCGAGCGTTTCAAGATCTGGCAGGTTGCCCTGGTCGCGTTTCCAGAAATGCAGCGCATCCGAAAGGCGCGCACGAACGACCTTGCCGTTGCCGTGGATGATTTCCTTGCCGCCATCGCTCGCCTCGATATTGGCGACGAGGACGAACTTGTTGGAGAGCGTCTCGCCGGTCTGCGGCCGCGTGACGAAACATTTCTGGTTGGTCTTGATGGTCAACCGGATGATCTCCGCGGGGATCGTCAGGTAGTCCTCCTCGAAGGAGCCCATCAGCACCTGTGGCCATTCGACGAGGCCGGAGACCTCCTCGAGCAGGGCTTGGTCTTCGACGAGTTCCAGGCCGCTCGCGAAGGCCAGATTGGCTGCGTCCGAGGCGATGATCTCCTTGCGGCGCTCGGCGTCGAGGATGACCTTGGCCCTTTCGAGGCTTGCGATATAGTCGTCGAAGCGCTTGACGGTGATGGCCTGCGGCGCGTGGAAACGGTGGCCATACGTCACATTGCCGGCGACGATGCCGTCGATCTCGAACGGGATGACCGAGGTTTCCTCGTGCTCGGTGCCGAACAGGCAAACGATAGACTGCAGCGGCCGCACCCAGCGAAGCGAGCCAGGCCTGGCCGAGGCTCTCCCCCAGCGCATGGACTTCGGCCAGGGGAAGTCGCGAATGATGCCGGGCATGATGTCCGCGACGATCTCCTCGGCAGCACGGCCGGTACGCGAGATGATCGCGACGTAGAACTCACCTTTCTTCGGATCGCTCTGGATCTCAGCCTCTGCAACGGAGGCAAGGCCCGCGCCGCGCAAAAAGCCCTCGATCGCCTTTTCGTTTGCGTCGGTGCGCGGCCCCTTGCGCTCCTCGCGGATATCGGCGGAGCGCGCCGTCAATCCGCGTATGTCGAGCGTCAGGCGCCGCGGCGTCCAGTATTCCCTCGCACCTTCATAGGACAGGCCTGCCTCTACCAGCGCGTCAGTGACCAGCTTCTTCAGATCGCCGGCAGCCTTGCGCTGCATACGAGCTGGAATTTCCTCGGAGCGAAGTTCAAGCAGGAGATCGGGCATATGAAACCGTATTCATGTTGAGGCAAAGGGATTGCGCGGGCTTAGCAAGCCAAACGGTAAATGTCATCAACACAATCGGTTAAATTATGCTCGAGAAGGCGAGGGTTTAGGCGACATAAAGCACCGGTATCGCCTCGATCTCCGCCCTTTTCTCCACTGCCTGTCTCTTCAGATCATATCCAGTCTGCATGTTCATCCAGAACTCCGGTGTCGTTTCGAAGAAACGTGCGAGCCGCAACGCGGTGTCGATGGTGACGGGAGTATCCTCGGCAACCAGCCGTTCTATGCGTGTGCGTGGAACGTTCAGCTTGCGGGCCAAGGCTCCGGCGCTGAGGCCAAGAGGAGCCAGGTATTCCTCGCGTAGAATTTCACCGGGATGAACCGGCAGCAGAATGCTGTTCATAGCATTGTCTCATCAGTGATAGTCAACAATTTCAACTTCTTCGGCGCAAGCGTCCGTCCAAACGAAACCTATGCGCCACTGATCGTTTATGCGGATCGTGTGTCGGCCGGAACGATTTCCCTTCAAAGCGTCCAGATGATTTCTGGGCGGAGAGCGAAGGTCGGCCAACTCTTTGGCGTATTCGATCATCGTTAATTTGCGGATTGCCCCACGGGCGAGGTCTGTAGGAAAGCCTTTCGGTGTTGCGCCGCTGGCCACTGCGGATGTCAAAGCATCCCTAAAGGAGCGGATTGCCATTCTTTGCTTTCCTGAAATGTATCATATCGTGATACGTACCACAGTCAAGTATCGGATTGCGCTGTCCTTACCAGCCCCCGCCGCCGCCGCCGCCTCCACCGCTGCCGGATGAGCTGCCGCTGCCGGAGAAGCCGGAGGAGGAGCTGGAGACGGGGGCGGGGATCGTCGAGGCGATGGTCGAGGCCATTGAGGATGAGAATCCGCCGATCCGGTCGGAGAAATTGCTGTTGTAGGAGCCGATATACCAAGCGGGCGCATATGCCCCGGCGGCAGTACCGGCAGCCGCCGCTGCAAGCCACATCTCAAAGGCGCGCGACCAGGGCTTTTCCACTCCGAGCGCGACGGCATATGGCAGCAGCGTTTCGAAGTGCTGCGGCGACATGCTGGGCACCCCTTGCATGTTCATCCGGTCTTTTTCGGCGAGCGTCAGATATTGCCGAAGCCCGTCTATCCCGTCCATCATCCTGGTGCCAAGCGCCGTCGGCGCGCCCATGAGGAAGAAGAACACGACATTGACCGCGAAGATGCCGATGATCGCCACCATTAGCGGCAATTGCGCGCTGGTCTCGGCCGACGAGGCCATCTCCGCGATGACGCCGGCGAAAATGGAAACTGCGACGAAACCCATGAAGCCAAAGACGAGGACCGATAGAATTCGCGAGGCGATGTTCGCATGGCGGCGGAAGGCCCTGCCGAGCGATACCGCAATCACGGTGCCGAAAATCGACAGAAAGGCCGGCACGATGATCAACGGCAGGGCATCCTGGTGCATGCCGCCGAAGAGAACGATGGCGGCAAGGCACGCGACTGAGATCAGCAGTCCGATGATGACATACATCGTATTGGCGTTGTAATATTCGCCTCGATGCTCGCTCTCGATGGCATTGCGAAACTTCTGGCCGACCTTTTGCACCTTCTCGCCATTTGCCGCGTCGATAACAAGGGGTGCATAGGTGCTGAGCTCACCCATCAACACCTTCTCGCCGCCCTGAAATTTGGTGGCCGGGGCCTTTTCGACCGGGCTGATGACAATCTTCTTGTCAAGATCCTTGAGGACGACATAGCCCTTCACCGCCAGATCGAGCGCCGTTGCCGAGAGCGCCGTCCAGCCCTGCCCGGAAAAACCCCTGTTGTCGATATAGTTGACCAGTGCCGGCGAGATGCCATCAGGCGCATCCCAGCGGGGAACGATGACGCCTCGAGCAGGATCGCGGCCAACCCCGATCCAGGCGCGGACATAGTAGGCAAGCACCAGAAGAAGGCCGCCGAAAGCGATGATCAGATCGAGATTGTCCCTGAAAAACCACAGCTTTTCCTGCGTCGCGCTTGGCGGGGCAATCGCGCCTTTGGGCAGCTTGATGTTGATCGTCAGGTTCTCGCCCTGACCGAGCGGTAGCGTCGTTTCGAACGTGATCCCGCTTCCCGTTTGCGTCGCGCGGGCGTCCTTTCCTCTGGCGCCGAGCCGGCCGGTGGAATAGGCAAGTCCTTCTTGCTTGACGCCGTCAGGCAAAGTCACGGTGGCGGACGCATCGAGGATGCGAAACAGCCAGCCGTTGCCGGTGACGTTCCAGGGGAGCTCGTCATAGTCGTGGAAATAGCGGATCTGCCGGTCCGTCCGGTAGGTCAGTTGAAATACATGCGGGCCGGGCCTCAGGACGGAGTCGGCTGAACCAATATAGATGCGGGTCCCGCCAGAAATGCGTTCGGTGCGCCATTGGTCCACTGCTCCGTCCCGCTCGACCGACTGCAGCTTGAAATCGACAGTGGCAGTGCGGCCGGCGGCGTCCTGGAACGTCAGCGGGAAATCGCGAAAAATCCCATGGCGAATGTCCCGGCCCTCGGAATTCGCCTTGATCGTTTCGATGACCGACATCGAGCCGTCGCGGTCGAGCACGATCGCCTGATGAAAGGAGGTTATGACCTCCTCGGCCAAGGCTCCACGGGCAAAGGCGGCCATGAGCAGAGCAAGACAAAATCTCGCGACAATGCGTTTCACGCTACCGTTCCCCCAAACCGTATCCGCCGCCAAACCTACCCGAAAGCCTCCGGCGGCTACCCCACATCGTCCTGATATTTGACGCCGAGCGAGGCCAGCACCTGCCAATAGGCCGGAAAGGTCTTTGCGACGCAGTCGGGGTCGAGAATTGTAATGCCCGCGATCTTCAAGCCTGCCAGCGCAAAGCTCATGGCGATGCGATGGTCTGCGAAGGTATCGATATTGGCGCTGACCCCGGTGCCTGCAAGGGTGGGATCGGAGGCGACGATCAGGTCGTCGCCCTCTTCGGTCGCAAGGCCCGGCGCAATCTGGGAGAGGCCCGTCGATAGCGCCCTCACCCGGTCGCATTCCTTGACACGCAGGTTGGCGATGCCGACGAACCGCACTGGTGTCTCGTTAAAGGCTGCAAGCACGGCAAGCGTCGGCACCGCGTCCTGCATCTGCGACCCGTCGATGATGGCGGGCAGATGCGGGAATTTCGCGATCATCTCATAGGCCCGGGCGTCGGGCTGCGAGAAATCCGTGGCCGGGGTGCCGAGATCGATCTTGCCGCCGGTCAACACTTCCGCCGCCCAGAGATAGGTCGCCGCCGACGCGTCCGGCTCGATAAGGAAATCCGTGGCGCTATAGCCTGTTGGTTCGACCCGCCAGGTGACGGGGCTCGTGCGCTCGACCTTGGCACCGAATGCCCGCATGGCGGCTGTGGTGAGATCAATATAGCCGAGCGCGCCGATGTCCTCGCCGAGCAGTTCCACGTCGATCGGCCTGTCATTGCCGGCCGCCATCATCAGGAGCGCCGAAACATACTGGCTGGAAAGGCCGCCGTCGATCTGGATACGGCTTGCCTCGAAGCGGCCGGTTCCCCTGATGGTCACCGGCGGGCAGCCGGTCTCGGTCGAGGCGTCGATGCCGAGAGAGCGCAGCGCATCGACCAGCGGCGCGATGGGGCGCTTGCGCATATGCGCATCGCCATCGACCACGACCTTGCCGTCGACAAGAGCGGCAGCGGCAGTCAGGAAGCGGGTCGCGGTTCCGGCATTGCCGAGAAACAGCGGCGCCTTGGGGGCCAACAACTTGCCGGTTCCCTTGACGTTGAAGGTGGTATCGTCGGGCTCGTCGATGGTCACACCCATGGCGAGCAGGGCCTCGGCCATGTAGCGGGTGTCGTCGCTCTTCAGCGCGCCGGTCAAGCGGCTGGCGCCTTTGGCAAGGCCGGCCAGCAACAGCGCGCGGTTGGTGATCGACTTCGATCCCGGCGGCATGGCACGGCCGGTCAGCGGCTTGCCGGGCGGGATAATCGTCAGTTTGGCTCTGCCCATGATCAATCTCTTCAATCAGCAAAAGGAACAGCAGGCGCAGCCCAGCAGCCTGCGATCGCCTCCTTTATCGCGTGCCAAACTACAGCGATAGAGCATGACCCGCGAAAAGTGCGACGCAGGCGTCGGCCACGATCATGCTAGGCGTCAGAACTTGACGGTCGGAACCGCGCGGTCGGCCTCGTTGGTGATCTCGAAATATTCGCGCTTGGAAAAGCCGAACTGCCCGGCGACGAGATTGGAGGGGAAGCTTTCGACCTTGACGTTCAGATCGCGGGCAGCGCCGTTATAATAGCGCCTGGCCATCTGGATTTCGCTCTCCATGGTCTCGATCGAAGACTGCAGCTCGCCGAAATTCTGGTTGGCCTTGAGGTCGGGATAGGCTTCGGCCAGCGCCAGCACTCTTCCGAGCGCCTGGCCGAGCAGGCCTTCGGCTGCGCCACGTGCAACAACGTCGCCGGCCGGCACTGACTGGGCCTTGTTGCGAAGGGCAATCACCTCTTCGAGCGTCGACTTCTCGTGGGTGGCGTAGCCCTTCACGGTCTCGACCAGGTTGGGGATGACATCAGCGCGGCGCTTCAACTGCACGTCGATGCCGGACCAGGCTTCCTCCGCCATCTGCCGGGCGCGAACCAGGCCGTTATAGACGAATACGGCGTAGAGAACGGCCAGAACAACAATGGCGAGAATGATGTACATCGCTAAGCCCCCGCAACGACGATGAATTCCGCCGGAGACTATGTCGCCGGCAGGAATTTGTCACCCGCAATTTCAACCGTGAAGAGGTGTTGAGGGCCGATGGCCTCAGGCTGCGTGCTTGTTCCAGTTCAAACCGCCGGCATCGGTCAGCAGGAAGGCCTCGCCGCAGGCCTTGGCAAGGGTACGGACGCGCAGAATGTAGCTCTGGCGCTCGGTGACAGAGATCACGCCGCGGGCATCGAGCAGATTGAAGACGTGGCTGGCCTTAATGCACTGGTCATAAGCCGGGAAGACGCACTTGTGCAACAACTGGTTGTCGCCATCGCCGGGGGCGCCGGCCGCAAGCAGCGCCTGGCATTCCTTCTCGGCGTCGATGAAGTGGCGGTGCAGCATCTCCGTGTTGGCATATTCGAAATTGTGCCGCGAATATTCCTGTTCGGCCTGCAGGAAGACCTCGCCGTAGGAAATCTTCTCGTCGCCCTCGCGGCCGTTGAAATTGAGGTCGTAGACGCTGTCGACACCCTGCACGTACATTGCGAGGCGTTCCAGGCCATAGGTCAATTCGCCGGCGACGGGTGCGCATTCGATGCCGCAGATCTGCTGGAAATAGGTGAATTGCGACACTTCCATGCCGTCGCACCAGCATTCCCAGCCGAGACCCCAGGCGCCGAGCGTCGGGCTTTCCCAATCGTCCTCGACGAAGCGGATATCGTGCAATAGCGGATCGAGGCCAATGGCGGCCAGCGAGCCGAGGTAAAGCTCCTGCAGGTTCGGTGGGTTGGGCTTCAGGATCACCTGATACTGATAATAGTGCTGAAGACGGTTCGGGTTTTCACCGTAGCGCCCGTCTGAGGGACGCCGCGACGGCTGCACATAGGCAGCTTTCCAAGGCTTGGGGCCAAGCGCACGCAAGGTCGTCGCCGGATGGAACGTACCGGCGCCGACTTCCATGTCGTAGGGCTGGAGAACCGCGCAGCCCTTGTCCGCCCAATAGTTATGCAGCGTCAGGATCAGCGCCTGGAAGGAACGCTTCGGGTTCATGTGGTCGAAAACAGTTGCTGCAGTCATGAGCTCGGTCCGAATTCGCGAAATTAGCGCGACAGGTGCCATGGGAGGGGACAAGGGTCAAGACGTGACGTATGTAGAAACACCACCGCCATTGAGAATGGCGATGAACGTCAAGACCACGATCACGCTTCAGGAAGACTATCTCCGCTATGCGGAAAAACGGTCAAGGAAGGTGTATTTCCATCCGTATCGAGCGTCGTCGAGGCCGGGCTCGCGAGGATAATGCATGGCGACATTCTCGCAGGCCCTCTTGCCGGAATGGCCGATGAAATAAGACGCCGGATGGAATGCCGCGGGATCCGTGGATTTCAACCAAGGATGAAAATCTCTTCGATCGGGTCAGAGCTCGCAGTGCGGCGCGATGAAGCCTTCCGGCAATTTCAGCTTGAATTGCCGAATTTTCTCCAGCGCCTGTCGGCGTTTCTCTTCGTCCAACCCCATCACTCATCATCCCGCTTGACGCGGTATTCCCCCGTCACCGGGTCCTTGACGAGCGTGCCGATCGCGCCGGTGCGGCGTTCGCTTTCCTGGCGGCGCGATTTTTGCTGGAGGCGCTGGGCCGCCTGGATGAAGCGCTTGTAGATCAGCCAGCAAACGCTGCCGATGACGATGATGAAGATAAGTTGCGGCATTCTAAGGCTGTTCCAACTACAATCCGTAACGGCCCCATAATGCCTTTTCTTCGGCCACTTCCGCAAGCCCGGATGCAAGGCTCGCGCCTATCCCCTCAAGGCCCGGAAGAGTGACGCCCGGGGCGCGCCTGCCGAACAGGCTGCGCGGCGTGGAGACGAGCTCAAGCTTCGTCTTTTCGCCATAGCGCGCCTTCAATTCCTGGCGCATATCCCCGAGGCCATCGATCAATCCGAGTTCCAACCCGCGCGTGCCCGTCCAGAACAAGCCCGAGAACACCGTGTCCTCGGCTTTCAGGCGTCCGGAACGGCGCTCGAGCACCATGTCGATGAATATCTTGTGGATCTCCAGCTGCAGACTCTTTAGATAGTCGATGTCCTTTTCCCTTTCCGGCTGAAAGGGATCGAGGATCATCTTATTCTCGCCAGCGGTATAGACGCGGCGTTCGATGCCGATCTTTTTCAGCAGCTCCGGAAAACCGAAGCCGCCCGAAACGACGCCGATCGAGCCGACGATGGAGGTCGGGTCGGCGATGATCTCGTCGCCGGCAAGGGCAATCATGTAGCCGCCCGAGGCCGCCACGTCCTCGACGAAGACCAGCACCTTCTTCTCTTTTTCGCGGGCAAGATCGCGGATGCGATTATAGATCATCCTCGATTGCACCGGGGAACCGCCGGGTGAATTGATCGAGATAGCCACCGCCGGCGCGTCCTTTATCGCAAAAGCCCTGTCCAGCGCCTGGGCAACGCCCGAAAGGTTCAGTGCCGGCCGGAACTGGCTGCCACCCGCCATGATGGCACCATGCAACCTGACGACGGGAATAACCGTTTCCTGCCTGCGAAATCGCTTCGGGATCAGTCGCTTCAGCAGTCCGGTCATCGTCAAACCCTTGTTCTCGTTCAATTCGTTTCAGCTGAGCATGTATGCCTTGGAACGGCAAACGCAATGGCCGAACGGCGAAAAGCGACGGCATCGATTTTTCTTATTGCAAATAACTTTCATTATCATTCTAAATTGCTAGTTTGATTGCAATTGAAACGTGGAGATTTTTAATGGACATTATAAGACCCAAATCCATAGATGGCTGGCTGAGCGGGCGGGAAGACGCCACGCTCTAACGTCTATCGCTCAGTCGATATCGCAAAGGGTGGTTCAAAGTGGAAGCGCATGGTCGCCTTCCTCGGACCCAGCAATCTTGTCGCGGTCGGCTACATGGACCCCGGAAACTGGGCGACGTCGCTCGCCGACGGTTCCAAGTTCGGCTACGCGCTGCTCAGCGTCGTCCTGCTGTCGAACCTGATGGCGATCGTGCTGCAGGCACTGTGCGCCCGGCATGGATTTCTTCTGATCCCGGCTCAATTGCGGGCGTAGGCAGCGCGACCGTTGTTGAGGTCGTCGATGAAGGCTGCGAACCTGTGCGTCCCCTCCTCGTGCATGACAAGCGGAGCCCGAAGCGTCAATCGGGCTCGCGAGCCCTTTATCGCCGTGACAAGGATACGCACGGCATTTTCGCCCTGGCGCGGGTGGATCGGGGTGATCTCGATGCCGCCGAAACGCCTGCCGCAGGCCGAGACAATCTCGACGATCGACTGTGGCCGGGCAATCAACGACAGCTGGCCGCCCGGTATCATTATGGCGCCCGCTGTCCTGACCCAGCTTTCAAATAGGCCCTCCGTCATTGCATGCGCTTCCGCCTTCAACGCATCCGGCGTCAGGCGGTCGCTGCCGTCGTTGAAGGGAGGGTTCATGATGACATGGTGAAAACTGTCGTCCGCAAGCCCTGCATCGTTGCGCGCCTTGCCGGTGAGTGTCACGTCCGCCGCGGCCACCGAGACGCGGGCGGCAAGCCGAGCATTCTCAGGCAATGCAAGGCTCTTGGCCGCAAAGCTGGCCATTTCGACCGAGCGCTCGAACAACACGACCTCCGCCCGCTTAAGCCTTGACGCCACGGCAAACCCGGCAGCGCCGGCGCCGGCGCCAAGATCGGCGACGCGGACCGGGCGTTGGTCGTCAACGAGCGAGGCAAGCAGCATCGCGTCCATGCCGGATCGATGTCCCCTGCCCTTCGGCTGGACAATGTGAAACGCGCCGCGGTGGAAAGCATCGACGGTTTCAGCAGGGGCGTTCATGACTAAGGCTCAGCTCCTTGTGGCACGCAGCTCGTCGCCGAGCCCGGCGTCGATGAGAATACGGCGCGCCTGAATTGCGCGGTCTTCCTCGACCATGAAGCGGCGTGGCAGCATGCCGAGGGAGCCTTCGAGGATGCTCATCGCTTCGTCGGCGATCATGCAGCGGATCCCGGCGTCCTTCATCAGACTTTCGGCAAAGGAGAGTGTTACGGGATCGTTTGTGCGGATCAATTCTTGCATGAGCGTTGTGTTTCCTGTCAATTTTGCGCGACGAGACAATTCGCCCCTTGCCGGGCAACCTGCCCCTTCTTATGGTCGTTTGCAGCAAATGAACAGGAGTCCGGATCGTTGGGCGTCGTGATACCGCTTGAAGAAAGCAAAAATAAACTGGCATCCATCAAGCCGTTGGTGGATCTGACCAAGGCGGACATGGAACGCGCCAACCAGTTGATCCTTTCGAAGGCCGGCTCCGACGTGCAGATGATTCCAGAAGTGGCGGAGCATCTTATCTCTTCCGGCGGCAAGCGTCTGCGGCCGATGTTGACGATCGCATCCTCGCTGCTGTTCGGCTACAAGGGCGACAATCACATCCGGCTCGCCACCAGCGTCGAATTCCTCCACACGGCCACGCTCCTGCATGACGATGTGGTCGACGAAAGCGACCTGCGCCGCGGGCGCTCAACGGCGCGGATGATCTGGGGCAACCAGGCAAGCGTGCTGGTCGGCGATTTCCTGCTTGGCCAGGCCTTCCGCATGATGGTCGAGGTCGGCTCGTTGGAAGCGCTCGATGTGCTGTCGTCGGCTGCCTGTGTCATCGCCGAAGGCGAAGTGCTGCAGCTCTCGGTCTCGAAGAACATGGAGACGACGGAAGACGACTATCTCTCCGTCATCCGCGCCAAGACGGCAGCTCTGTTTGCCGCCGCCGCCGAAGTCGGGCCGATCGTCGCCAATGCGAGCAAGGCGGATCGCAACGCACTGAAGTCCTACGGCACCAATCTCGGGCTTGCCTTCCAGCTGGTCGATGACGCGCTGGACTACGGCGGCAAGGCCGCCGATCTCGGCAAGAATGTCGGCGACGACTTCCGCGAGGGCAAGATCACGCTTCCGGTCATTCTGTCCTATCGCCGCGGCACCGAGGACGAGCGCGCCTTCTGGCGCAACGCCATCGAGGGCGGCAACAGCAGCGACGCCAATCTCGAAAAGGCGCTTGGCCTGATCACCAAATATGGCGCGCTCAGCGACACCATCGGCCGCGCCGTTCACTACGGCACCATCGCCCGCGACGCGCTCGCCCCGCTGCCTGACACGCCGTGGAAATCGGCTCTTCTGGAAGTGATCGATTTCTGCATCGAACGCGTTAACTGATACAAGGCGGGCTGATTTTCTTGCGGGAGCGCTTCAAAAAAGCCATCCTGTTATGAATCAGTGGTCACAATTGCATTGTGCATCCGGACTGCTCAGTGGCAGTCCTTGAAGAAAGGTTTCCCATGCGGCAAAGACTTGCCATCCGTTTTCTCTCGGGCGCAGCGTTGGCAGCGGTCCTTTCCCTGTCCGCCATAAATGCCGCACGGGCTGAGGATGCAGCAAAGCCGGCGACTGCGGCAAACGATACCGTGACCTTCGATGCCGATAGTGTAGATACCTTTGCCGGCGCCTTTCTTGCGGCCCGCACGGCCGATGTCGATCACGATTACGACACGGCGATTGCGCTCTACAAGAAATCGTTGCTGATCGAGCCGGGCAATCCAGAAATCCGCCAGCGGCTGATGATCTCGCTGCTCCTTAACGGCAATATCGAGGAGGGCGTCAAATACGCCAACGACCTCAAGGGCGACCCGACCGTCGAGCGCGTCACCACGATCGTGCGCGGCATGGATGCCATCCGCCGCCACGACTACAAGGCGGCGCAGGCGGTCTTGAAATATGACGGCCCGAACGATCTCGACCGGATGATGAACAATCTCCTTCTCGCCTGGGCACAGGTCGGCGCCGGGCACGGCAAGGAAGCCCTTGCCATGGTCGACAAGATGCACGGGCCGGACTGGTTCAACATCTTCAAGAACTACCAGGCTGGCGCTATCGCCATCGTCATCGGCGACGGCAAGGCGGCGCGGTCGCATCTCAACGATGCCGTGCTCGACAAGGAAGGCGGCGCCACCGCGCCCGACACCTATATGCGCGCCGTGATGGCGCTGGCTGAGCTCGAGGCCAAGGACGGCAACCAGCAGAAGGCGCTGGACGCCGTTGCCGTCGGCGAAAACCTGATCAACAATTATGCACCGCTGAACGCGCTTCGCGAAACCATCAAGAGTGGCGGAGTGCCCGAACAAGCGGTGACCAATGCCTCGCAGGGCGTGGCCTCCGTGCTGTTTTCAGTCGGCGCGGCGCTGAACCGCGATGGGGCCGAAGATGTCGTGTCGCTCTATCTAGAGATCGCCAATGCGCTTGATCCAAAGAGCGCCGATACGCTGGTCATGCTCGGCGGCATCGCCGAGAAACAGAGCCAGACCGATCGTGCTATCGCCTTCTACAAGCAAGTGCCGAATTCGTCGCCGATGTCGCGGATTTCCGAGTTGCAGCTTGGCCTGGCGCTTGCCCAGGGCGGCAAGACCGACGATGCCAAGAAGCACCTGAAGGGCCTGATCGACGCCGATCCCAAGGATGTCCATAACTATATCGCCTATGGCGGCGTGCTATCGCAGGCCAAGGACTACCAGGCGATGGCCGACAACTACGACAAGGCCGTACAGATTCTCGGCACAGTGCCGAACCGCGGCGACTGGGTCGTTTATTTCCAGAGGGCGATTGCCTATGAGCGGCTGAAGAAGTGGGACCTGGCCGAGCCAAATTTCAAGAAGGCGCTCGAACTCAACCCCGACCAGCCGCAGGTGCTGAACTATCTCGGCTATTCCTGGGTCGACATGAACCGCAACCTCGACGACGGGCTGGCGATGATCAAGAAGGCGGTCGATCTGAAGCCCGATGACGGCTACATCGTCGATTCGCTCGGCTGGGCCTATTTCCGCCTCAACCGCTTCACCGACGCGGTCAACGAGCTTGAGCGCGCCGTTCAGCTCGAGGCCGGCGACGCAACGGTCAACGACCACCTGGGCGACGCCTACTGGCGCGTCGGGCGTAAGCTCGAAGCCGTCTACCAGTGGAACCGCGCTCTCGTCTACAAGCCCGAGGATGCCGATATCCCGCGGATCAAGGACAAGATCGCCAACGGCTTGCCCGCCGCCGAGGAACCGAAGGCTGCCGAAAAGGCCAAGCTGCCGGAAACCGCGCCGGTGGAACCGCCTGCACCGCCTGCGGATAAGAAGTCCTAAGGCGCCATGCTGCCGACATTTGACGCGGGCTCGTTCGACCTTACCGAAGACGCGCCCGCGAAAATCAATCTGGCCCTGCATGTGACCGGGCGTCGAGCCGATGGCTATCATCTGCTCGACATGCTGGTAACCTTTACAAGGCATGGAGACATCCTCGGTTTCCGCACGGCCGATCGTGACGCGTTTACGCTTTCTGGCCGCTTCTCACCGCAGCTGGCAACCAGCGCAGACGACCATGGCAATCTCGTCCTGAAGGCCCGCGACCTGTTGCGGGAATGCGCCGCCGGTCTCGGTCTCGAAACGCCCCCGGTTCACATTCATCTCGAAAAGAACCTGCCCATCGCCTCGGGCATCGGCGGTGGATCGGCGGATGCCGCTGCCGCGCTGCGTGGCCTTTTGCGCCTGTGGAACTTCACCCTGCCTGCCAACACCCTCGCCTCACTGGCGCTGCGGCTCGGGGCGGATGTGCCCATGTGCCTTGAACGCCGCCCGCTGATTGCCCGAGGGATTGGCGAGCAACTCATGCCTCTTGCCCACTTTCCATCCTTCGCAATGGTGCTCGGCAATCCGCTGGTCGGGGTATCCACGCCCGATGTCTTTCGCCAGCTTCAAAGCCGGGATAACCCACCCTTTGCATTTTCCGGCCACGAGCCGCGCGACCGGGCCGACTGGATTTCGCTAATCGCAGGATTGCGCAACGATCTGGAACCGTCGGCGCGTGGCCTCTGCGGCGAGATCAAACAGCTTTCCGCGCTGATGGTGATGCAGCGCACGCTGCTTGTGCGCATGTCCGGCTCGGGGGCCACCTGCTTTGGCCTGTTCGAGACGTTGGATCAAGCCGAGGCGGCGGCGACTTGCCTTCACAGCGCCAAGCCCGACTGGTATTTTCAAGCGACGGAAACGATCGCGGGAGACGAATAATGGCAAATACCGGCGAACCACGGCCCTTTATTCCGCTCGGGATCGCCGTGCTCACCGTCTCCGATACGCGCACCTTTGCCGACGACAAATCCGGCGACACGCTTGCGGCTCGGATAACTGAGGCCGGACACCGGTTGATTGCCCGCGCCATTGCCCCCGACGACAAGGAGCGCATTCGCGCCGAGGTGGTCGCGTGGACGCGCGATGACGACATCGACGTCGTCATCACCACCGGCGGCACCGGCTTTACTGGCCGCGACGTCACGCCGGAGGCATTGGAACCGCTGTTCGAGAAGCGGATGGATGGCTTTTCGGCGGTGTTCCACCGTATTTCCTACGACAAGATCGGCACCGCGACGATCCAGTCGCGCGCGACCGGCGGCATTGCCAATTCCACCTTCATATTCGTACTTCCCGGCTCTCCTGGCGCCTGCAAGGACGCGTGGGACGGCATCTTGAAAGCGCAGCTCGACTACCGCCATTTGCCGTGCAATTTCGTGGAGATCATGCCCCGGCTCGGCGAGCATCTCAAGCGCGGCTGACACTCAACAGCGAGCCGTCAGCGCGCAGCGCGGGCGACCCATGAGGGAATAAGCTCGCTCGACAGCTTGCGGATCTTCTGGCCCTTGGCGAATTCGGACAGCTGCATGCCGGTCCTCGCAGCAGCAATCGCCTGGCCCTTCGACATCAGAAACCCAAGCTCCAGCGGCGGCAGAGCCCTGCCGATACGCTTCAGGAATGGTCGGCGATAGCCCCTGGACTCCGTGAAGCGCGCCGGCACCTTGTTCAGCGCCATATATTCGGCAATCTCGTCTATCCAGCCCGACTGTGGCCTTGCCCCCGGCTCGACCAGCAACAGCCATTCGCCGCGCGCAGAACGCAATATATCCTTGATATCCCATTGCGAATAGAAACGGCAGCCCGCGGCATCCGCCACGCGCGACGTGCCGTCGCGCGAGCCGTGATCAAGCACGACGACGTCGCAGACTAGGCCTTCGACGGCGCCGGAAACCAGCGCGGCCAACGTCTGCGCCAGCTCCGGCTCCTGATCCTTGCATTCGATGATCACTGTCAACATTGCCTATCTATAGAGCGCCGCACATATGAATGCCAGAGACAGTTTCCGCATTTTGTTCTTGCATTGTTCTCATCGGTGCGATAGGAATTTAATCACTGATGATGCAGCACGCAACGGCGTTTCTGCCGCTGGAGTTATCGATGAGACAGCAATCGCTCGCAGGGCAGGCCGCATTTGCGCCTGCCAACACGGCAGATATTGCCGATGCGCTGGTCACGGCCTCCGGTCTCAGGATCGAGGTCGATCGCAGGCGCGGACGTGGTGCGGGTCTCAATCCCGGTGGGCGTTTCGAGCCCTCGCGGCACGAGAGCTTCGATGACGGCTGGCAATCACTCGAAGACCTGCCGCCGTTCAAGACCGAGGTGCAGATCGAGAAGCCACGCACCGCGATTACCCGCAACACATCGCCGGATATTCCCTTCGACCGGTCGATCAATCCCTATCGCGGCTGCGAACATGGCTGCATCTACTGCTTTGCGCGTCCGACTCATGCCTATATGGGCCTGTCGGCGGGGCTTGATTTCGAGACGAAGCTCTTTGCCAAGCCAGATGCGGCCAAGCTTCTGCAGCGGGAGCTGGCAAAGCCAGGCTATACGCCGAGGGTGATCGCCATCGGCACTAATACCGACCCATATCAGCCGATCGAAAAGGAGTGGCGGATCATGCGCCAGATCCTCGAAGTGCTGAACCAGGCCAATCATCCGGTCTCGATCGTGACGAAATCGGCGATGGTGATGCGGGATATCGACATCCTGACCGAATTGGCGCTCAAGAACCTCGTGCGCGTGTCGCTTTCCGTCACTACGCTCGACCGCAAGCTTGCCCGCACGATGGAACCCCGCGCCTCTACGCCGACACGGCGGCTGGAAGCGATCCGCGCGCTGTCAGAGGCCGGGATACCGGCATCCGTCCTGGTCGCGCCGATCATTCCGGCGCTCAACGACCATGAGATGGAGCGCATTCTCGACTCGGCAAAGGCGGCGGGTGCGCTCGAGGCCGGCTATGTGATGTTGCGTTTGCCGCTGGAAGTGAGCCCGCTTTTTCGCGACTGGCTGCTGCAGAACTATCCCGATCGCTATCGTCATGTGATGTCGCTGGTGCGCGAGATGCGCGGCGGCAAGGACTATGACGCGGAGTTCGGCAAGCGGATGAAGGGTGCGGGTCCCTATGCCTGGCAGATCAGCCGCCGCTTCGAGCTTGCGACCAAGCGGCTCGGCCTTACCCGCCGCAGCATCCAGCTTCGCGGTGACCTGTTCGTGCCGCCTGATGGCAGCGGCGTGCAGCTGTCTCTGCTCTAGAGTTTTTTGATCAGGTTCCCGTGGATGGCTCCGCCCCGGCCATCCGCAGGACTGCCCCCGGACCGCCGCCCTGTTCCCGGGGGCTTGCAGGAAATCGGTGTGGCGTGCAAGGGTCAGCCGCATGGCCCGTAGCACGTCACCCGATTCTCCTCTGCTTTTCGACGAAGCTCCGCTCGTTCCCGATTTCGCGCTGGAGCTTTCGGCGCGTAGGGCCGGGCATTGGCCCGTGGCCGGTGCCGACGAGGCCGGGCGCGGACCTTTGGCCGGGCCTGTCGTTGCCGCCGCCGTCATCCTCGATCCCGATCGCATTCCGGATGGATTGAACGATTCCAAGCTTCTCTCCGCTGCAAGACGGGAAGCATTGTTTGAGATCATCCTCGCTACCGCGACCGTCGCCATCGCCTCGTCCAGCGCCACGCGCATCGACGAGACCGATATTCGCAAGGCCAGCCTCGATGCCATGCGCCGCGCGGTGCTGGGGCTTGCCATCCCCGCAAGCTACGTGTTGACGGACGGGCTCGACGTCCCCCCGGGGCTTGCCTGCCCGGGCAAGGCAGTGGTTAAGGGCGATGCACGCTCTTTTTCTATCGCCGCAGCCTCGATCGTCGCCAAGGTGACGCGCGACCGGATGATGACGCGGGCGCATCTGGTGTTTCCGGACTATGGTTTTGCCATGCATGCGGGCTACGGCACCGCAATCCACCGCAACAACATCGAACGGGTCGGCCCCTGCCGCCTCCACCGCATGAGCTTCCGGCCGCTGCGCAAGGACGACGTGTGAGGCACCTCCCCTTTCCCCATCGGGGAGAAGGGGAGTTCCAACCACTTGGTTCGAGGCTGCTCTCTACCTCCCCCTTGATGGGGGAGGTCGCGCGAACGCGCGGGTGGGGCTGACCATCTGATGTAACAAAAGGATCACCCCGCCCTGGCACTCTGTGCCGACCCTCCCCATCAAAGGGAGGGTGTAAAAGAAAGGCCGGGACAATGCCCGGCCCTCGTATTTCGATATCGCTGGTATCGCCTAGTTGAGGCGGGCCTTGACGTCGCTGACTGCGGTCTTGAAGAGGTCAGATTGCACCTTGGCGTCCGCCTTCTTGGCAAGCACTGTTTCCGCGGCAGCAATTGCAAGGTCGACTGCGGCAGAACGAACAGCCTTGATCGCGTCGGCTTCCGCCTGCTTGATCTTCTGCTCGGAGAGAGCCGTGCGGTTGGCGACGAATTCGTCGGTCTTCGCCTTGGCTTCCGCGGTCAGCATCTCGGCCTCGCGACCGGCGGTGGCAACGATCTGCGCTGCTTCCGCTTCAGCTTCCTTACGCTTGCGCTGATATTCAGCCAGCAGGTGCTGAGCTTCCTCGCGCAGGCGCTTGGCTTCGGCAAGCTCGTTGCGGATCTGATCGGCGCGGTCGTCGAGCGACTTTGCCATCATGCCCGGAACCTTCAGATAGACGACAATGCCGAGAAAAATCAGCAGGCCGACGAAGGCGAAGAATGTCTGGTCCAAACCGAATTCCATGGATCAACCCTCCCGCTTTACGTTGGCAGAAGCAACGGCCGAAGAGATGTCGGCCTTGGCGACCGTTCCGCCGATGAGCTGTTCGACGACTGCTGACGCCGTTTCCTCGGCGATGGCGCCGACGTCTGCGAAGGCCTTGGTCTTGACTTCGGCAATGCGCGCCTCGGCAGACTTCAGCGTTGCGGCAAGGCTTGCCTCTATGGCGCGGCGGTCTGCTTCCGCCTTGGTCTTGGCGGCGTCGCGGGCAGTAGCACCGATGGCGTTTGCCTTGGCGCGGGCGGCAGCTAGCTCGCCTTCATATGTCTCGACCGCAGCGTCTGCCTCGGCCTTCAACCGCGCAGCCTCGTCGATATCCTGTGCCAGGCGGGCATGCCGGGTTCCCAGAATGTCGGCGATGCGCGGTGCAAGGACCTTCTGCATGAGCACATAAAATAGGCCAAACGTGACCACCAGCCAAAGCAGCGATGATGCGTAGGTCGTCTGGTCGAATGGCGGAAATACGTGGCCGGCGCCTTCGTGCGTACCGGTTTCCGTATGCGTTCCGCCTGTCGCGGGCGCGGCCGCCTGAGCTGTCTCGGTCGTCGCCGCAGCGTCTTCCGCATAAGCCGGGGTCACAAACATGCTCACCTCCAGGTGTCCTGCAAATACGAAGGATCACGGTCCGCATAAAGCAAACCGTGATCCATCAAGTCGTCGTTACTTAACGAAGAGCAGAAGGAGAGCGACGAGCAGCGAGAAGATGCCCAAGGCTTCCGTAACCGCGAAGCCGAAAATCAGACGGCCGAACTGGCTGTCAGCGGCAGACGGATTGCGCAGAGCGCCGGAGAGGTAGCTGCCGAAGATGTTGCCGAGGCCGAGAGCCGTGCCGGCCATGCCAAAGCAAGCGAGGCCTGCACCGATGTACTTTGCTGCTTCCGCGTCCATGTTGAACTCCTTTGAATGGTTGTTGCGGCAAATGACTGACGCCCTGAGACGCCAATGGCTGTATCCTTAGTGACCGCCCGGATGGATTGCGTCGTTGAGGTACATACAAGTCAGCACCGCAAAGACGTAAGCCTGGAGGAAGGCAACTAGGAACTCAAGACCAGTCAGGGCGACGGTCATGATGAGGGGAAGAACGGCTCCACCGATACCAAGCGCGCCGAGGGCTCCGAGCGAGGCAACGAAGCCTGCGAACACCTTGAGCGCGATATGGCCTGCCAGCATGTTGGCGAAGAGACGAACGGAGAGCGAAATCGGCCGGGAGAGGAAGGAGATGATTTCGATGACCACAACCAGCGGCAACAGTGCCATCGGAATGCCATGCGGCACGAACAGCTTCAGGAAGCCGAGGCCGTGCCTGACGAAACCATAGAGAATGACAGTCAGGATGACGAAAAGCGCCAAGGCGAAGGTAACGATGATCTGGCTGGTGACGGTATAAAAATAGGGAACCATGCCGAGCAGGTTCGCCGTCAGAACGAAAAGAAACAGCGAGAATACCATCGGGAAGAACTTCATTCCCTGGCTGCCCGCCCCTTCCTTCAGCATGTTGGCGATGAACTCATAGGACATCTCGGCCATCGACTGCGAACGCGAAGGGATCAGGCTGCGATTGGTCGTCGAGAAGAACAGGAACGCGGAAGCAATGGCGACGGTCGCGACCATGAAAAGCGATACGTTGGTGAACGAGAAATCAATTCCACCAATCTCGATCGGCACAATCTTCTGGATCAGGAACTGATGGGTCGGATCGTTAGCCACCGCTTGTCTCTCTTCTTTATCCGTCCGGAGACGGCGATCATTTTTCTGGTCGCATCGCCCGCTAGGACAGTGCTTCCTGTGTCAGTCTTTGCCTTTGCCGGGGCCGGCTGTTGGCGGCGTCGAAACCATCCCTGCCGAACGCAAGACATTCAGCACGCCGGCGCAGAATCCGAGAAGCAGCAAAACGATCATGCCCCACGGCGCTGTACCGACAAAACGGTCGAGGAGATAGCCCAAAATTGCACCGGCGATGATGGCAGCGATGAATTCGCTCGAAAGCTTCATCGCCTCGGCATAGCCCTTGCGGCTTGCCTCGGCGCGAACCTCGCGTGGTCCGTCCTCTCCCACCTCCTTACGCAGGGTTTCCAATTCGGCCCCCAGCTGCGTCCGGCGCTTTTCCAGACCTTCGTCCCGGTCATCCGTCATGGTGGTCTCCTCGCCTTTACATTGCCCGCAATCCCGTACCCCGGTAAACGCGCAACAAAGGGCAGGTTTTCACCTTTCGGCCCGTTTTGAAGTCGCGCGCAACATAGTTTTCGGGAAAAGCATAGTCAAGGCGTAGAAGTCAGATGTCCAGCCATTAATTATCCGAGATAAATCATGGACTTATCGCAAACACTCGTGGTTCGGGAAAAACGGGCGGCGAGAATCTCCCGCAGGCGGATGCATTCCCGCCCTGTAGTAACCGAAATGACGCGCATTTGCGCTTCGCAGCCCGCTCTGGCGGTCAGCTCCAGCCGCCGCCATAGGTTCGATAGAAGATGTGCATGCCGATGCGGCCGACCTTCACCATTTCGGCCGCCCAGCGGGGGCGGACGTAGACGGCATGATAGTGCGTTGCCGAGCCGACCTCCGGTAGCCAGATCTTGCCAGCCGTCACCGCCATCGCCACCTGACGGGCTACCTGCCAGTGATACGGCGAGTTCACCTTGTCCTTGACCTTGTCGCAGGCGAAGGAAAACTGGCAGGCGTTGGTCCAGTCCTCGTTCTGATAGACAACGCCGCAGATCGTCTTCGGGTAAGCGGGGTTTCGGACGCGATTGAGAATGACCTGGGCGACGGCAGCCTGGCCCCTCAACGATTCGCCGCGCGACTCGAAGTAGATGCCGGTGGCCAGACATTGCTGCTCGTCCGGAGAGAAGACCTCGGCCGGCAGCACGTTGGCTGCCCAGGCATGGTCCTTCGGCCCGATCTTCGGCACGAAGCGGCCACCGGCGCTAGGGTCCTTGGTGAGGATGGAATCAAATGGCGAGGTCGTCGCGTAGTCCGGGGCCGGCGACGCATAGGCGGCGGCGAGCGAGTCGGCCCCGTCATTGGTCACGAGGCTTGCAAGGATCGGCGGAACGCCCTCGTTCGGTACCCGCGGCTTTTCCTTGGAGAACACAGAGGCCATTTCCACCGGATTGTCGCCGCCCGCCGCGTCGCTATCCTTGACGAAGGCGGTCTTGGTCGTCAGATCGGATTGCGGAATGTCGAATTCGGGACGAAATATGAGGGTGGTGCGTTGCAGGATCGAGCCGGCGGTGAAATCCTTCGGCGGCTGCATCCGCTCGACGCTGACAATCCTGCCCTTCTTGCCGTGGCGGTTGATCCGCTCCTCGTCCGTTTTCGGATCGCTGCCCTTTTCCTTCGATGGGAATGCCACACGCCGGCCATCGGGAAGGACCATGCCGCCGTCCATGGCACTTTCGTTTCCGGCATTGCCGAAGGCAAGTTCCGCTTGATGGATCGAGCCCGCCGGAGAATTGGTCAGCACCATACGCCAGTTGCCACTCCCCCCGTCCAGTCCCGCGAGCATGCCGGCAAGATCGGCGTGGGCGGATACCGTGGGGAAGACCAGCCAAGCGCAGAGCCCGAACACCGCGGGCGAAAGCCAGTTTTCTGGCAGCAAAGAAAGCTTGCGGGGGAAACGTTTCAAGCGACGCAACACCGGACTCCACTGGCACTGGAAGATGGAGGCCGATAATCTCCCATTAACCTTGATGGATGGTTAATTCCCGCCGCATGAGCTTAACAAGAAGCCGAGCATGAAGGCCTGCCCGAGGACCAGACCCGTCAGTCACGTTGGCCGATATGCATCAGATAATGACGTGGGAGCCCAGTTCGACGACGCGGTTGGCCGGCAGGCGGAAATAGTCCGACGGGTCAGTTGCTGCGTTGGCGAGCGCAATGAACAGCCGGTCTTGCCAGTGCGGCATGCCGGATTTCGCGTCGGGAACGAGCTTGCGGCGTCCGAGATAGAAGGAGGTCGTCATGATGTCGAACTTCAGCCCGGTCTTGCGCAATGCGGCGAGCGCCTGGGAAACATTCTGCGATTCCATGAAGCCAAAACGCAGTTCGACCTTCGAGAAGCGCTCGGAGATCTTTTCGACCGTGTAGCGGTCGTCATGGGCGACGCGGGGCTTGTTGATCGTGCGGATCGTCAGGATGACGTTCTTGTCGTGCAGAACGTGATTGTGCTTCAGATTGTGCAACAGCGCTGCCGGTGCCGATTCCGGATCGCTGGTGAGGAAGATCGCGGTGCCTGGTACCGCGGCCGGCGAATGCTCGCTCTTGCGCTCGATCGAGCTTACAAAGGACGGCAGCGGAATATCCGTATGACGGGTTTTTTCCATCAGGATGCCGGTGCCTCGTCGCCAGGTCCACATGACGATCATGAAGGCCGAGGCGATCATGACGGGAATATAGCCGCCGTCGCGGATCTTCAGAAGGTTGGCTCCGAGGAAGATCAGCTCGAGCAGGACCAGCGGCAAAAGCACCGTGGTTGCAACCGTTATCGACCAGTTCCAGCGGACGCGGACAAATTCGAAGGCCATGATTGAGGTCACGACCATGGCGCCGGTGACCGAGATACCGTAGGCGATCGCCAGCGAATCCGAGCTGCGGAAGCTGACAACGAGGAAGATCACGCCGAAAAACAGCAGCGTATTGACCGACGGCAGGAAGATCTGCCCGGTGTTGGTCTCCGACGTGAACAGGATTTCCATGCGCGGCAGGAAGCCAAGGTGAATTGCCTGGCGGGTCAGCGAGAAGGCGCCGGTTATGACCGCCTGGCTGGCGATGATCGTCGCTGCAGTAGCGAGGATAACCACCGGCAGCAGCGCCCAATGGGGATACATCAAGAAGAACGGATCCGACATTGCCAGCGGTTCGCGCAGGACAAGCGCACCCTGGCCGAGATAATTCAGCGTCAGCGACGGGAAGACGATCACGAACCACGCCCACTGGATCGGGCGGCGCCCGAAATGGCCTAGATCAGCGTAGAGCGCTTCGGCGCCGGTCACAGTCAGGAAGACGGCGCCAAGGACGACGATGCCCAAGAAGCCTTCATGCAGCAGGAAGTTGATCGCGTACCAAGGATTAAAGGCAACGAGAATACCGTAGTCGTCAGGAATATGCATCAGGCCGGCAAAGCCGATGACGAGAAACCAGAGCACTGTGATCGGCCCGAAGAACTGAGCGACCGCCCCCGTTCCACGCGACTGGATAGCGAATAGAAAGGCCAGGATCGCCACCGAAATCGGGACGATGTAGGTGGACAGTGTCGGCGTGACGAGCTTCAGGCCCTCGACGGCTGACAGGACGGACAAGGCCGGCGTGATCATGGCGTCGCCGAGAAACAGCGCCGCGCCGGTCAAACCCAACACCATCAGTATGGCAGTGTGGCCGTTTGCGGTCTTCATCAACAGCGCCAGCAGCGACAGCGTGCCGCCTTCGCCGTCATTGTCGGCGCGCAGCAGGAAGAGGACGTATTTCAGCGTGACGATGATGGTCAGCGCCCAGAGCATCAGCGAAACAAGACTGATGACCTCGCCGCGGGTCAACCCGTCGGCGGCAA
The DNA here is from genome assembly GCF_052114685.1 of Rhizobium sp. 2YAF20. Lineage (NCBI taxonomy): Bacteria > Pseudomonadati > Pseudomonadota > Alphaproteobacteria > Hyphomicrobiales > Rhizobiaceae > Rhizobium > Rhizobium sp. 2YAF20. Next base: position 99,227 of record NZ_JBFRFF010000012.1, read on the forward strand.
CCGGCTTCAATGCTTCGCGAAAGGCGTAGAGCGGGCTCGTCCCGATGTCGCCATAGACGACGCCGACAGAGCCGATGGCCAGGTAGAAGAGCTTGCGCGTGCTCATTTTCCCATGGGGAGAATGATGGGTTTCATTTGACATTCAGGATCACTAGGCTCTCAGAGCCAGCCTTTCCAACGAAAAAAGAAAAAGGGGACAACGGCCGATATCACCATGAAGCCCAGCGACAGGGGATAGCCAAAGGGAGCATGCAGCTCGGGCATAAACTGGAAGTTCATGCCGTAGATGGAGGCGACCAGCGTCGGCGGCAGGAAGACCACCGATGCGATCGAGAAAATCTTGATGATCGAGTTCTGCTCGATATTGATCAGGCCGAGCGACGCGTCGAGCAGGAAAGTGATGTTGCCGGAGATAAAGGACGCATGTTCCGACAGCGACTGGATATCGCGCGAGACATTGCGGCAAAGGTCCCTCGCCTCATGATCCTGCTGCACGGTCGGAACGGCATGCAGGAAGGTCAGAAGGCGCGAAAGCGACATCAGGCTGTCGCGCACCTTGCTGATCAGACGATGATAACCGGCAACGTCGCGAAGCTTTTCCTCGAGAAAGTTCGACGGACGCCGCACCCTCTTTGCCCGCTCTCCGAAGACGTGCGTCGACAGAATATCAATACGCGCAACGGCCTGTTCGAGGACTTCGGCGGTACGGTCGATAATCGTTTCAAGCAATTTGGCCAGCAGGGCCGAGCCGCTTCGCATGTCGGCCGGGATCCGGTGCAAGGCTGCCACGAACAACGCAAAGGATGTCGGCTGGGCGTAGCGGATGGTGACGAGGCGGTTTCCGACCAGGATGAGGCCGACATCCGTGAGCGACGGCGCATCGGATGCTACCTTCCAGACCAGTGAAGCCGTCATGTATACGGCGTCCTTTTCGATGTAGAAGCGGCTGGAAGGCTCGATATCCTTCAGGTCGTCGCGGGTCGGAACGTCGATGCCGAGCAGCATCTCGATGTGGCCCTCCTCCTCGCGCGTCGGCTCGACCAGGTCGATCCAGACCACATCCGAGGGCAAGTCGTTGGCAGTCGCGATGCTCTGCAATTCGAGCGACGTGCAGTTGGAACGGTAGGCGGTGATCACTTTACCACCCGCGTCGGTTCCATCGTGCCCGGAAGATTGCATGATGCATGGTGATAGCTATGGCGCATCCTGCCCATTGCCTGCGATCCCGATTTCAGCGACTGAGAAAAGCTCATAAATCTCCGGGGCGCTTCCCGCTATTCTTGCCGGGCTTGCGTGTCCATGCTGTGCTGTGCTGCAATATCAATCCGCCAGCCGATAAAACAACCTCATGTGCTAGAGCACCCTGAAGTCATCATCAAGCGACGGCCGTCATCAAGCATGTCCGACCAAAAACAACGCCGGCGGGGCATATGCAGCAAAGCCCGCAAAGAATCAAGCCATAGCCTTCCCATGCGCGCTTTGATCGCAGCTCTGCAATGCAGCAAAGTCATAGCACACAGCGCCTGCAAGGCAATCTGGTCGATGGCGGCAGTCTTATTCTACTCGAAGACAATCGCCGGCGCGGCGCGTTGCGGTGTGCCGGTCATCTGGTCCCAGACCCTCCTGGCGATGTCTCGATAGATCGCAGCGACTTCGCCATCGGGATCGGAGACCACGACCGGCGTGCCGGCGTCCGAGGTCTCGCGGATGTTGATCGTCAGCGGCACTTCGCCGAGAAACGGCACCCCAATGCGCTCCGCCTCGGCGCGGGCGCCGCCGTGGCCGAAGATATCGTAGCGCGCGCCCGTATCCGGGGCGATGAAATAGCTCATGTTCTCAACGATGCCGAGCACGGGCACTTCGACCTTGCGGAACATGTTCAACCCCTTTCGGGCGTCGATCAGCGCAAGATCCTGGGGGGTCGAAACGATGACGGCGCCAGCAAGCGGCACTTGCTGCGCCATGGTCAACTGCGCATCGCCGGTGCCTGGAGGCATGTCGACGACGAGCACGTCAAGCTCGCCCCAGGCGACTTCGCGCAGCATCTGCAACAAGGCGGACTGAACCATGGGACCGCGCCAGATCATCGCGGTTTCCTCATCGACGAGGAAGCCCATCGACATGACCTTCAGACCATAATTTTCCATCGGTACGATGATCTTGCCTTCGATCTGCTGCGGCCGGCCGGAGATCTTCAGCAGCCGCGGCATGGACGGGCCATAGATATCGGCGTCGAGAATGCCGACCTTCAGACCATTGGCAAGCATACCGAGCGCCAGGTTGACTGCAGTCGTCGACTTTCCAACCCCGCCCTTGCCGGAAGCGACGGCGATGATGGCACCGATGCCGGGGACGCCGATCTTTCCCGCACGGGCGGGCTGCGCCGGCGCATTTGGATGCGGGTGGGCATGGGAGTGCGGTTGTTGCGCGGCGGGACGTGGTGCAGCAGGACTGGGCACAGGCTGACCGGCGGAGGCCTTCTTGTCCGCCGTCAGCGTCACTAAGGCGCCTTTGACACCGGGCATTTCCCTGACCACACGTTCGGCCGCCTGGCGCAACGGCTCGAGCTGCTTGGCGCGTTCGGCAGGGACCGTGATCGAAAAATAGACCTTGGCATCCGAAATGAAGACATCCGAGACCATGCCGAGCTCGACGATATTATGCTCCAGGTCCGGCCCGCGAACGGTCTTCAATGTGTCCAGAACCTGTTCCTTGGTGACGTCGGTCATCGCGCCAAATCTCCCTTACTCGGCAAGGACCCCTGTTCGTTTCGCGCAAACGCCTCAGGGCTCCAGCTGTTTGTCTCGATGCAGTCATAGTCCTTCGTTGGCGCCTGCCAAGGCCCGCCAGGCGATTTTTTGAATAGGTTTTTGAAATCGGGGGCTAAAGACGCAATCGCCGCCGCCGATGGTCTTGTCGGGAGAAGACAGCGACCGGTATCGGCGACGGCGTTGCGTTTTCGCGCCATTTAAGTTGGCGCTGTTTTAAGTTCCCTCTGGACCTCTGGACATAGAAATGCAGAAAGCGTGCCAGTTGAGCTGCAGGCCGAAAATACCAAGCATTTTCAATCGCTTGATTTGCGGCTATGATGTTCCGTAGTTTGCAGACGGGAAGGCAATGCGCGATTTCTCATCAGAGCGCAAATTAAAGGCACATAACTGGCAATATTTTGAGCGGAGCGGTCTACTTGATCAAGCCGACACGCAGAGCTTTTGCGACTGCTTGGGTCCGGTTGACCGTATCGAGCTTCTTCGTTGCCTTGTTCAGGTAGTGATTGACCGTGTGCTCCGACAATCCGAGAATTTCGGCGATTTCAGCGCTGGTCTTGCCGGCGGCCGTCCAGGTCAAGCAATCGATCTCGCGATCGTTGAGCGTCTCGGTAACCCGGGCGTCCAAGTTCCGGATTTCAGCCAACCGGTCGAATACATGGATCGCCAGATAGGAAAGATCCTTCATTTCCTGTGGTGTAAACGGCTCGCGATCTCCGGAAAACAGGACAATGCCGCGGGCACCCGAGGCATCATGTGTCGGAAAGAATGCCGAGCGTGTCATGTGAAAGCGCTGGAACAGATCGGTAAGCAACTTGCTTTTACCGTCGTCGCGACGCACTTCCACTTGTATTTCGTCCCTAAAAAACGGCAGCGTCGAGCTGCGAATACGCCGCACGACCGCATCGTTCGGCAACAGGCCTTCCTGGTCGTAAGTCGAGAGGAGTTCCGTCGGCCAATTGTTTATTATCGAATTGCTCTGCAAGTCGAGCGAGGTTCGGGGGGGCAGTTTCATCACCATGAATGCGCGGCAGCCATAGGCCTTCGTCAACCGCTTCATGACGCGAAAGATGTCGAACTGCGTTTTTAAAGTGGCGATTTCCGCGATGAAATCTTCAATCGGGAACGCCTTTGCAGCCTGATCCAATAAAGCCATCCGCTTTCTTCACTCTCGGGCCGTCTCAATTCGTCTTGCCAATCGACTATTGGAAGCCGCGTTGCACGTTGCCTGATACAAGCGGGTGTAGCCTAACCTCGCGACAAGCGTTAGACGTAAATGGCTATCTGTCCAAGAATCTCAACCGGCAATATCCACAAAAGCGCTTTAAATACGAGTGCAAGGCTTCAATTGTCGCAGAGGGGAATTCCGGGAGGTGCTAGCCTCGCGGTCCCAGACGCGCATGTAAATCCGCAGTGATGGTGGCTGCCGCAGCGCGCACGAGCGGCGCATATTCCGAGAGCTTTTCCACCGTCAACCTATAGGCCGGCCCCGTCACGGACACTCCGGCAAGGACATCATGGGCGTCCGAGCGGATGGGCGCGGCGACACAGCATATTCCCTGCTCATGCTCTTCGCGATCGAAGGTATGACCCAACTGCCTTGCCGCATGGATGTCGGCAAGGAGCGAGGCGGCCGACAGGTGCGTGTGTTCGGTGAAGGGGTGGAAAACAAGCGTATCGACAAGGCGGTGCAGGCTCAGATCGTCCATGGTCGATAGCGCCGCCTTGCCGACGCCGGTGCAATAGGCCGGAGACGCGTTGCCTATCTGCGAATACATGCGCACCGATTGACGACCCTCGACCTTGTCGAGGTAGATCACCTCCGCGCCTCGCAGCACGCCGAGATGTACGGTCTCGCCGGTCTGCTCCTGCAATTTGCGCAAATGCGGCTCGGCGAGCGTGCGAAACTGATTGCGCGACCAGCTGTGCGACGCAAGATGCAAAAGGCGCATGCCCGGGAGATATCGGCCATCGCGGTCAATCTCGAGCAGGCCTTCCTCCGCCAGATGCGTCAATTGCCGATGCAGGGTCCCCCGCGGCTGGTTCGAGCGTGCCAATATATCGGTAAATCGCATCGGACTATCCGACAATGCTACAACATCGAGCAGCGCCATCAGCTTTCCAAGCGTCCCGGTTTCACGCGCTCGCGCGATGCCTGCCACCGTCTTGCCTTGCCTCGGGTTCAACTCAAATGCTCCAGCCCTGCGCTTGACAGACTATCAGCCTAACCCGATAATTCCATATAGTCAAATTCAGTTCCAAATAATGGAACAGCGAGATCGAATCGTCGATCGCGAAAGAGGGAGATCAACGTGGCCCAGCTTTCAGCACAGTTTTCCGATTTGAAAGATCGTGCCGTCCTCATAACAGGCGGCGCGTCGGGCATCGGCGCGGCGCTGGTCAAAGGGTTCGCGCAACAGGGCGCGAAGGTTGCCTTCATCGATATCGCCGAGCTCGAAGGCCGAGCCCTTGCCAAGCGGCTGTCGGAAACCTCGGCGCATCCCGTCTCTTTCTATCATACGGACCTGCGCGACGTCGGCTCGGTTCGCAGCACGGTTGCCGCGATAGAATCCGATTTCGACACAGTACGCGTGCTCGTCAACAATGCCGGATGGGACGACCGGCACGATTTCGACACGGTCACGGAGAGCTATTGGGACGAAAGCCAGGCAATCAACCTCAAGCAGGTGTTCTTCGTATCGCAGGCGGTGGCGCCGCTGATGCGGGCGGCGGGCGGCGGTTCGATCATCAACCTGTCGTCGATCGTCTTCAAGATGAACAAGCCGGACCTTTCGGTCTACGCAACAGCCAAGGCCGGCCTTGTCGGACTGACCAAGAGCATGGCCGGGCGGCTAGGGCCGGAGAACATCCGCGTCAACGCCATCCTTCCCGGCATGATCGTCACCGATCGGCAAAGGGAACTCTGGCTGACGGTCGAGAGCATCGCAAGGACGGTCGACCGGCAATGCCTGAAGCGCGTCTTGAACGCCCACGACCTTGTCGGCCCGGCCTTGTTTCTCGCCTCCGACTGCTCGGCCAGCATCACGGCACAATCGATTATCGTAGATGGAGGCATTTTCTGATGGGAAGACCCGCATATGCAGCGGTGGATTGGGGCACCAGCAGTTTTCGGCTGTGGTTGATTGACGAGGATGGCACGGTCCTTAGCGAACGCAGAAGCAGCGAAGGAATGACCACGGCAGCGAGCACCGGCTTTGCCGAGGTGCTGGAATCGCATCTTTCCGCCCTCTTCGCTCCCGACGGCATCCCTGTTATCGTCTGCGGCATGGCTGGCGCCCGGCAGGGCTGGGTCGAGGCCGGCTATCTCGACACGCCGACCTTATTGTCAGCGATCTTGACTGGAGCCGTTTCAGTGCCGGGACAGAAGCGCGACGTTCGGATCCTTCCCGGCCTGGCGCAACGGTCGAAGCAAGCCCCCGACGTTATGCGCGGAGAGGAGACCCAGCTCCTCGGGGCGATCGCCGCTGATGCCCATGGTGAGCAGATCGTCTGCATGCCCGGCACGCATTCCAAATGGGTTCGCGTCGTCGACGGGGTGGTTACCGGGTTTTCGACCTTCATGACCGGCGAATTGTTCGACGTCATCACCAGGCACAGCATTCTTTCGCATGCCGTCACCGGCGCGGAGGCAATGCCGGCGGACGCCGATGCGCTCGAGGCCGCGGTCAAGGCCGCCTTCGATCAGCCTGCGCTTGCCACCAGCCTGATCTTCGGCGCCCGCGCCGGCCAACTACTGCACGGCCTGACTGCAGTTGGCGCGCAGGCTCGCATCTCGGGAACATTGATCGGCGCCGAGATTGCCGGCGCGATTTTGAATGTTGGCAAGGGTACCGCCATCACGCTCGTCGCATCCGGCCGCCTGCAGGCGCTTTATGAAAGTGCCTTCCATATATTGTCCCTCCCCTACCAGACCATCGATGCCGACGCCGCCGTCCGCCGCGGGCTCTCCGCCGCTGCCAAGGCGATCTGGCTGAATGACGAAAGAAGAAGCGCATGACCCGCATTCCCTTCCCGCCGATGAAACGTCCGCTGATTGCCATCCTTCGCGGCATCAAGCCGGAGGAAACCGAAGGCGTGGTCGGCGCCTTGATCGAAAGCGGCATGACCGCGATCGAAATTCCGCTGAATTCGCCCGAAGCATTCCGCTCGATTGCGATGGCAGCCAAAATGGCGCCGGCGGATTGCCTGATCGGCGCGGGCACGGTGCTGACCGTCGAGGACGTCGATCGGCTCGACGCGGCCGGTGGAAAACTGCTGGTGACGCCGAACGTCGAGCCTGCCGTCATCAGCCGTGGTCGTGATCTCGGCATGGTGACGATGCCGGGTGTTTTCACGGCGACCGAGGCCTTGTCGGCCGCCCGCGCAGGTGCCACCGGGCTGAAGTTTTTCCCCGCAAGCGCGCTCGGCGCGTCCGGCATCAACGCGATCCGCGCCGTCCTGCCACCCGAACTGGTGATTGCCGCCGTCGGGGGCGTTTCGGACAAGAATTTCGCCGACTACACCAAGGCCGGCATTCTCGCCTTCGGTCTCGGGACCAGCCTTTATAAGCCGGGAATGACTGCTTTGGAGGTTGCCGAGCGCGCCAAGGTAACCATTTACGCCTATGACGCTGCAATAGGAGCCTCAAGCAGATGACCGATATCCATGACTTCAAGGGGGAGATCCTTTGCAACACATCATCCGTGCTGGGTGAAGGACCGACCTATGATCCCGACACGGACACGGTCTGGTGGTTCAATATCCTTGGAAAGGAAATGCACGAGCTGAACCTCGAAACCGGCAAGAAGGCGGTTCACAACCTGCCGATGATGGCAAGTGTGCTTGCCCGGGTCGACGCCGAACGGCAACTTCTGGCGACGGAGCAAGGGCTTTTCATCCGCGATGTCGCGACAGGCGCCCTCACCTTCTATGCGGCGCTCGAGGCCGACAAGCCGGAGAACCGCTCTAACGACGGACGCACCCATATATCGGGCGCGCTTTGGATCAGCACGATGGGCAAGCGTGCCGAAATGCAGGCCGGCGCCATCTACCATGTCGCCAACGGCCGCGTGACCAAGATCTTCGACGGGATCAGTATCCCGAACTCGATCTGCTTTTCGCCCGATGGTTCTTTCGGCTATTTCACCGATACCAGGATCAGCCGCCTGATGCGGGTGCTTGTCGACCCATCGACGGGGCTCCCGGCCGGAGAACCGACCGTATTGGTCGACAGCATGGAAGATGCAGGCGGCATCGACGGGTCGGTCTGCGATGCCGACGGCTATATCTGGAACGCGCGATGGGGCTCCGGCTTCGTCGATCGCTACAGCCCCGACGGCTTGCGCATCGAGCGCTACCGCGTGCCCGCAATGCAGCCCTCCTGCCCGGCCTTCATCGGCAGGAATGCCGACCGCCTGGTGGTCACCACCGCCTGGGAAGGACTTGACGAAAGCGCCCGCTCGATGCAACCGCAGGCCGGTGCGCTGCTCGAACTCGGGATCACCGTGAAGGGCCTGTTCGACCCTGCCTTTGCGATGTGAAATCAACCACCGACGGTGGCGGGAATGATCATTCCGCCACCGTCGAGCGGTGCTTGCCTACCGCCGCCCACCCCCTGATTTTCCCCTTACGAATCATTGCAATGGCGGAAATCCCGCTTTCATTTTGCGTCATTTTTTTCGGAGCCCCGGGCATGGCGCCGGCAACCGATACCACGTCAACCGGCTCCACGACGAAATAACGCACCGGAACGCTTGATGAAGGCAAACTCGACCGCCCCCAGGCCGCCGTTTTTTTGTGTCAGGCGGTGATGCGTCCCCCGTGCTCGTAATAGTTTTCCTGGAGAAAACGCAGCGTTGCCAAGCCGTCCACCGGCCTGCCGAAATAATAGCCCTGGCCCATGCCGCAGCCGAGCGCGCGAAGCTTGGCAGCCTGCGTGCTGTCCTCGATGCCTTCGGCGACGACCTGCAGGTCCAAGCCCTCGCACATGGCAAGGATCGCCTTGATGATATGTTCCGAGGTGCGGTCGGAATTGATCCTCGACACGAAGGCCTGGTCGATCTTCACCTTGTCGAAGATGAATTCGCGCAGGCGCCCAAGGCTGGACTGACCAGTGCCGAAGTCGTCGAGCGAAATGCGCACGCCGGCGGCGCGCAGGTCGCCGATAATGCGATGGGCGGTATCGTCCGAGCTCATGACAGCAGTCTCGGTGATCTCCAGATCAAGCCGACGCGGATCAAGGCCGACGCGACCGAGGATGGCAAGAATGCTGCTGCTGGTGCCCGGATCCATCAGTTGTGCCGATGAGAGGTTGAAGGAGAGAAACAGCTCGCGCGGCCAGGACAGGGCCGCCTCGGCGGCCTTGCGCAGAAGCGTTTCGGAAAGCGCGTCGATGAAGCCGCGCTCCTCGGCCAGCGGGACGAAGACGGCCGGCGACACGAAGCCCAGATCGGGATCGTTCCAGCGAGCCAATGCCTCGAAGCCGAGGGTCATGCTGGTGGCCAGCGAGACGATCGGCTGGAAATGAACGTCGATCGCGTCTGATATGATGGCGTTGCGCAGCGCCTGCTCGAGCTGCGTCGCGCGCTTCATTTCCTGGGCGATCTCCTTCGAATAGACGGTGATCTGGCCGCGGCCGCGGCGCTTTGAGCGATAGAGAGCGGTTTCGGCGTTTTTCAGTAGATCCTCGAACTCGCCGCCGGCAAAAGGATAGATCGAAAAGCCGAAGGAGGCCGAGAGCCGGACGTTCCGGTCGCCGAGATCGTAGGGCGCCGACAGGACTTCGCGGATCATCTGCCCGAATTTTTCGGCACCGACGCGCTCAAAAACCAGCGGCAGCACGAAGGCGAATTCGTCGCCCTCGTGACGTGTGACGACGGCGCCGTCGGGAATGCAGGCTTTGAGGCGATGGGCGACTTGGCAGAGGATTTCGTCGCCGGCATCGGCGCCAAACAGATCGTTGATCGGCTTGAAGGCGTCAAGATTGGCAATACCGATGGTGAACGGCGCCGGATCGCTGGCGCGCTCCGCAGATAGGAGCCGCACCTTGTCGCGCATCCTATAGCGGTTGCCCAGTCCAGTCAGCGGATCGGTATAAGCCATCGCCTGCAGTTCGTTCTGACTGACTGGCGTAAACGGTACTTCCGGCGATTTCATTATCAGTTCCGACATTTTCCCACCTTGCGGAAAGAATGGCGGTCAAGTCTTAAAAAAGGGATAGCGGAGAGAGCGTTAGAATGCTCAAATATTGCCCCAATATTAGGGGGTTGACGCGCTAAACGGCGCGTTGCCGCAGCCTGTTGTCGCTGTCGCGCATGTGTTTTTGAAAGACCGTTTCCAACATATCGGGGCTGACCGGTTTCAAGATAACGCCGTCCATCCCGGCGGCCATGCATGCGCTCCTGTCGCTCTCGAAGGCGTGGCTCAGAACCCCGATGATCGGGGTTCTCGGACCATCTTCTTCTATCAGCCGGATCATCCGTGCAGCCTCGAAACCGTCGATGCCTGGCAGTGAGATGTCCATCAGCACGATCTCGGGGCGGTATTCCGTCCATAGATGCACCGCCTCGTCACCCGTAGCGGCAATCCTGTAGCTATACCCCAAACTCTCAAGTATCTGCGAAAACACGATCTGGTTGACGTCGTTGTCCTCGGCGACGAGAACCTGGATATTGCCTGCAGCAGTTTCGGCAGCGATCGGTCGGTCGATCGCATCGCCGCCGGGGCCTGTACCCGGCCCGTCCCCGCCGCCACGCCGGCTGCGATTGAAATGGCGGGCGATCAGGAATGCGAGTTCGTTGGCCAGTTGGAAGCCGTCGACCAGCAAGGCGGGGACGTTCTGACGCTCGGCGAGTTCGATGCAGAGCGCGCCCATTTGGTTATCGGCGACAACAAGGTCGATGTGGATGCCATTGGCACGGGCGATATCGAGAAAGGCAGCCTCCTCGTTCTCGTCGCGGACGGAACAGGCCTCGAAGCCGTATCTGGCAAGCATCTTCATGGCGGAAGACTCAGCGGCCAGATCGGCCGTCACGAGCAAAATCTTGCGACCGGTAAAATTCTCGGGAACGAAAGTCTCCATTGGCAACGGCTTGCGAGCCGCGGCCTGCAAGGCGGAGACAGGAACATAGGCGCGCTTATAGGATTGGTCGCCGGATGTCTTGATCTCGGAGGCCAAGGCAAATTCGTCGCTATCCATGCCGTCCTTCGGCAGATCCTGCATGCTGGCGACCAGATAATAGCGGCCCGGTTTGCCGATGCGAAGCTTGCGTGTAACGACGTCGCGCTCGATGCCGTTGCGGGCGATCTGGCGTTGGCGAGAGATCGACATTTCGCCCGTCTCGATCACGTGTCGATCGCTCTCCTCATAACGGCTGGCGACATCCCTCGAAAAGAGGTCGGTCCCCTTGCGCCCTAGGATTTCGTCGGGCGCCTTCTGGTACTTGTCGCAAAAGGCCTTGTTGACCGCGACATAGGTCATGTTGCGATCCTTGACGAAAAGCGGGAACGGCAGGTTGTCGAGGATATCCTCGGTCAACTGCACCCGTTCGAGGTCGATGCGCCACTGCTCCTCGCGCTTCTTTTCCTCCGAGATATCGGAGATGATGCAGATGCCGAAGCCGCTCGGCAGCCGGCGCTTGACGAAGCGGACCCAGCGATCGACTCCGTATCGCTCACTGCTATCGAAGCGTTCGCGCCAGTGTGAGGCGATTTTCTGCGAAACCCAATCGTCGCGCGAGACCGATCCGCCGTTCGCCTGGGCGTCGATATGGCGAATACCGGTGTCGAAGACGGCGCCGAGAAAGTCCCGCAGGCGCGTGGAAGGGCGCAGGAATTGCGGCGGAATGGGAAAGAAATTCAGAACCTGACGGCTGGCAAAAAGCACGATGTCGTTCTTGTCATAGACGACGACGGCGGTCGAAAGACCTTCGCAGACCGCATCGAACAGAGCGGCTTGCAAATTATCGTCGGGAGACAAATCTCCATTCACCAATGACAGAGTTGCCTCCTCAATACCGGCGGTCATAGGTTGGATTACCACATCTATCCGGTATATGCGCAAAGTCCTGGGCTGATGGGCCCGGGATGGAACCAAGTGACGCATGCTGGGACGGAGACTTGAAACAGGCATATGCCGGCCGTGGATATGGCGGCATCCAGCTTTCCGCCACGGGCCGTAAGCGTGCGGGTGCACTGCCTGCGATCATTCCAAGTAGATATCAACGCAAGGTGCCAGTTTTGTCTTAAGGCGAGATTAATCGGAGGAAGCTGCAATAACCGGGTGGTATCCGGCGGAGCGTCACGGTTTGCTCTTCCATCTCCGCCACGAATCCTCGAAAATGGCATGATGGCCATCAGACAGCTCTCCGAGACACTCATCAACCAGATCGCTGCCGGCGAAGTCATCGAGCGGCCGGCAAGCGCTGCCAAGGAACTGATCGAAAACGCGATCGACGCGGGTGCGACCCGGATCGAGATCGCGACGGCCGGCGGCGGCAAGGCGTTGTTGCGCGTCAGCGACAACGGCGCCGGCATGAACCATGCCGATCTGGAACTTGCCGTCCGGCGCCACTGCACCTCGAAGATATCCGATAATCTCGACGACATCCGCACACTCGGCTTTCGCGGCGAGGCGCTGCCGTCGATCGGCTCTGTCGCGCGGCTGTCGATCGCGAGCAGGCGCGCGGATGGCGACGGCGGCGCGGAGATCGCGGTTGCCGGCGGCAAGGTGCTGCATTTTCGCCCGGCTGCTGCCAATGCCGGGACGATCGTCGAAGTGCGCGACCTGTTCTTCGCGACACCAGCGCGGCTGAAGTTCCTGAAGACCGAGAAGGCCGAGGCGGCGGCCATCACCGAAGTCGTCAAACGGATGGCGATCGCCTTTCCGCATGTCCGCTTCGTCCTGTCGGGCAGCGATCGTTCGACGCTGGAATTCGCCTCGACCGGCGACGACCACCTTTCCCGCATGGCGCAGGTGCTCGGCAAGGATTTCAAGGACAATGCAATCGCGCTGGACGCTGTCCGCGAGGATGTGCGCCTGACCGGCTTTGTCGGCGTTCCGACCTTCAACCGGGGCAATTCGGCCCATCAATACGCTTTCGTCAACGGCCGGCCGGTGCAGGACAAGCAGGTTCTCTCGGCAATTCGCGGCGCCTACGCCGAAACCATACCCTCGGGGCGTTTCCCCGTCGCGGTCCTCTCGATCACGCTCGATCCAGCGCTGGTCGACGTCAATGTCCACCCGGCAAAATCCGACGTGCGCTTCCGCGATCCGGGTCTCGTCCGCGGGTTGATCGTCGGTGCAATCCGCGAGGCGCTTGCCCGCGAGGGCGACAGGTCGGCAACCACCGGCGCCGATGGCATGATCCGCGCTTTCCAGGCCGGGTTTCATCCAGGCTACCGCGCTTCATCGGCAAGCGGCATCTGGACGGCTGAAACGTCGCCGTCGCGGCCCTATCGGTATGAGGCGGCGAACACCCCCTCCGCGGGATTTGCAGAACAGCCGCAGGCTTCATTCGACGGCCTGGCAATGCCGACGGCGCGGGCGGAGACCGTGCTGGAGCAGCCGCATCGCTCACTGGCCGAGCCCGCGCAATTTCCACTGGGTGCTGCCCGCGCCCAGATCCACGAGAACTACATCATCTCCCAGACCGAAAACGGGCTTGTCATCGTTGATCAGCATGCGGCGCACGAGCGGCTGGTGTTCGAGGAGATGCGCAAGGCACTGCATTCGAAGCGAATGCCGTCGCAGGTGCTGCTTATTCCCGAGATCATCGATCTTCCTGAGGAAGATTGCGACCGGCTGATGATGCATGCGGAGGGGCTCTCCGATCTGGGCCTGGCGATCGAACGTTTTGGTCCAGGCGCCATCGCGGTACGCGAGACGCCGGCAATGCTCGGCGAGGTCGATGCGCAGGGGCTGATCCGCCAGCTTGCTGACGAAATCGCCGAATGGGATACGGCGTCCGGGCTTGGCGCCAAGCTCGAACATGTCGCAGCCACGATGGCTTGCCACGGGTCGGTGCGCTCCGGCCGGCGGATGAGGCCGGAGGAGATGAACGCGCTGCTGAGACAAATGGAGGCGACACCCGGTTCGGGACAGTGCAATCACGGGCGGCCGACCTATATAGAGTTGAAGCTGTCCGATATCGAACGGCTGTTCGGGCGGAGCTGAAAAAACTGGAAATATACCGCCCGCCGGAGTATGGCAGGCGGGTGACTGCAGCGCCCCTCGCTTTTCAAGCGTGGCGGCTAAGCGGCAGTACCCAAGCGATTGGCGTCAGGAGAGCGACTGCGATGAATCTTTTCGAGGGACATGGGAACCGTGAGGCGAAAGTCCGCTATCTCGACGGCGATTTCCAGATCCTCGCTCCCGGCTCCTATGTGATCTGCGCCATGTCGGGCAAGCAGATCCCGCTCGACGAACTTCGCTATTGGAGCGTTGCCCGCCAGGAAGCCTATGCGGATGTCATCCTGTCGCTCGAAGCCGACAAGCGCGCCGGCATCCTGCCCAACCAGCAGCGCTGAACTTCAAGTCGTCTTTCGGCTTTCCTTCAACCGGCGTTCGCGGCAGGCGACGATGGCGCGCTCGATAATCAGGCGCGGAGCGCGATGATCGGTGAAGGTCATGTCGACCTCGACAACGCGGCAACGGCGCAACAGCTCCTCCGCCCGGCCGTGATGCCCTACGAGGCGGACGAAATCCTTCGATGTCGTGACGATGTCGAGCCCCTCCCGGTCCGCAGCTTCCAACATATCGATGATCTCGTCCTCGCTCAGATGCTGGTGATCGCCGAAAGACCGGTGAACGACGATCGTGGCGCCGAGCCCATCCACCGTTTTGAAGAATTTCTGCGGATCGGCGATGCCGGCAAAGGCGAGGATCTTTTTGCCTGCCAGATCCTCCTGCCCGCGGACCTTCAGCGACGAGGTGAAAAACGGCTTTCCGGCTCTTGCCGCCTGCCGGACGATGGCATCGGCGGCATTGCCGTTGCCGACCTTCAAGAGCGCAGAGGCCTGGCGGAGCTGCTCGCGGATCGGCGCGCGAACCGGCCCTCCCGGCACCATGTGGCCGTTTCCAGTGCCGCGCGCAGTATCGATGACAACCAGCGCGTAATCCAGCACCAGCCGTGCGCTTTGAAAGCCATCATCCATGATGATGAGGTCGGCGCCCTCCTTGACGAGCCTTTGAGCGCCTTCGACGCGGCGCCGCGAAATGACTGTCAGGGCCTCCCTTGCCAGCAACAGGGGTTCGTCGCCAACCGCGGTTGCATAGTGATGGGCCGGATCGACCACTGTCGTGACATCGAGGGAGCCACCATAGCCGCGGCTGAGGAAGCCGGGCTTCAGGCCCATCTCCCTGGCAGCACGGGCGATCGTCAGGGCCGTCGGGGTCTTGCCGGCGCCGCCGACAGTGAAATTGCCGATGCATATCACCGGCACCGGCACCGAGGCGCGGCGGGCATGGGCCATGCGGTAGCCGGCGATGCGGCCGTAAACGAAGGAAAAGGGCCAGAGCCCCCAGGCGCGCCAATCGGGCCTTGTCCACCAGAACGGCGGTGCTTCCGATATCATCCGTTATGTTCCCGCCCGATCGCCTGCCTGGAAAAGTCCAACAGCGCCGCACAAAAGGGCATATCGGCAGAAAAAGCAAGAGTTTAGCCGGTCAGGCCGGTTGAAGCGAAGGCAACAGGTCTTCAAGCTCGGTGATGTCGTTGAGGCAATGGTCGGAGGCGGCCATCAGTGTTGCGCGCGAGCCGGTTCCGGTCAGCACCGCAACCTTCAGGCCGACGCCGGCATTGTGGCCCATATGCAGGTCGTGATTGTTGTCGCCGACGACGGCAACCTCGTCCGGCCGAAGCCCCGTCGCCTTGCAGAAACCGAGCACCATGCCGGGTTCCGGCTTGGTGCCGAAGCCACTGTCGTAGCCTGCGACATAGTCGATGTAGTCGATGAAACCGAAGCGCTTGGCGATATGGCGGATCGAGCGCTCGTTGTCGCTGGAGGCCACCCCGAGCTTGTAGCCCCTATCGTGCAGTCGTTTGAAGAACGCGGCAAGATCAGTGACCGGCACCGAAAGGTCGGCGGCATGGGAGAAAAGCGCATCGAGCCGCGCCGTCAGCTCGCCGATCTCCATGGTCGAGCCGGCAGCGATCAGCCCTTCGGAAATCTGCCTGGTGTTGCCGGCCGCAAGAAGGCTGTCCGGCACGATATGACCGGTCACGGGATCCATGCCGCAGGCGACGAGCAGCCGGTCGGCAAGTGCCTTGTCGCCCTGTGCCGCGATGCTTGCTAGTTCGCGGTTCACTGGCAGCCAGCTGGCATCATAGTCGAGCAGAGTGCCGTCCTTGTCGAACAGGATGCCCTTGATCGTCGTCAGCTTGTCGCCCGCCATTCCATGTTCCTTGTATCCCGGATTTCGCTGTCTCTCAGACTTTGGACATCAGGCCTGGGCAACCGTTTTCGGCAGCAGCCTCGCCTTGACCGTCAGCGGGTTGATGTAGGGCTCCAGCCCCTTGACCGTCGCCGCCAGTGCGCCGCGCATTTCTTGCACGGCAGCAAAGCCCGCATCGATCGTCGAGCGACGTACGTCGTCGTTTGTCAGCAAATAGTAGACGCCCTTGGTCAGCATATCTGTGTCGCGGACTAGACGGGCACTGCCACTGCGCGCCAGGCGCTGGTAGGCCTCTCGGAAATTCTGCACGTGGCCGCCGGAGAGCACAGCGCATCCAAGCATCGCCGGCTCGAGCGGGTTCTGGCCGCCCTTGCTCTCAAATAGCGAACGACCGACGAATGCGACTTCCGTCATTCGGAGATAGAGGCCCATCTCGCCGATCGTATCGCCGAGGAAGATGTCGACATCCGGCGTCAGCGCATCCTCGCGGGTGCGCCGCGCCACCTTCAGGCCTTGCGCCACGAGCTTGGCTTCGATTTCGTCGCAGCGTTCTGGATGGCGCGGAACGATGATCGTCAGTTGATCGGTGCGTTCCGTCAAGGCCTGGTGGACGATTGCCGCCGCATTTTCCTCTCCATCGAAGGTGGAGACAGCAGCCCAGGTCTTGCGATTGCCGATCTGCTTCATGTATCGCGCAAAAACGGCCGCGTCGTAAGGCGGCGCGTCGGTGTCAACCTTGAGATTGCCGGACTTCATCACCTGCAGCGCGCCAAGATCGCGGAACCGCTCTGCGTCGAGATCGGACTGGGCGATGACAAGGGCCAGGCTACCGAAAAGCGCCTCGGACAGGGACGGCCGCCGCTGCCAGCGGGCGAAAGACCGGTCGGACATGCGGGCGTTGACGAGGATCTGCGGGATGTGCCGATCTTCGAGTTCGATGATCGTCATCGGCCAGATCTCCGATTCCGCGACGATGGCGCAATCGGGTTGCCAATATTCGAGGAAACGACTGATCGCCGGCTTGAGATCGAGAGGTACATATTGATGGATCGCTTCATCGCCGAGCCGCTCATTTGCCAACTTGGCAGAGGTGATTGTTCCCGTCGTCAGCAGCACATGGATATCGCGGCGGCGGATTTCGCGGATCAGCGGAATGACTGCCATGGTCTCGCCGACGCTTGCGGCATGGATCCAGACCAGCGGTCCTTGCGGACGATTGGCGCTGGCATAGCCGAAACGTTCTAGACGCCGGGCGCGTTCTTCCTTGCCCTTGGCGGCTCGAAAGGTCAGATAGGGGCTGATCAACGGATAGATCGCAAGGCCCGCCCATCGGTAGGCACTCAAGGCGACGCGCGCCCTCAGGCTGCTCATATTGAACGCCTCCGATCCTTAGTGATCGTCATCAAAGCCAAGTCCCAGTTTTTATTGTTATCGGAAAGCCCGAATTCTTTGTTCGGCATGCAATGGAAACAGCACGGAACAGGACGGGCGGACGGCGAAGCGTGACGCCTGTCCCAATGGCTATTTCTGACATCAATGAGGCAAAAGTCAGCCTTTTACAGCCGATTTAATTTTCCGGGTCGAGCAAGCGGTGCATGTGTACGATGAAGTAACGCATATGGGCATTGTCAACGGTCTGCTGCGCCTTGGCCTTCCAGGCGACGTGAGCGCTCGCATAGTCGGGGTAGATGCCGACAATATCGAGGTCCTTCAGATCACGAAATTCGATCTCGTCGAGGCTCTCGAGTTCGCCACCGAATACGAGGTGCAAAAGCTGCTTTTTACCGCTGGAACCAGTCATTATCGTCTCTTTCTCAAGTCTCCCCCCTCGGTCATTCATCTGAGGGATTTTAACCAAAAGGTCAACTGTCTCGTCGGTAGGAGAGCTGGTGTAAAAACGCCGGCATATGCGCTACAGGAGCGCCGCAAAGCTCTCCGTGGCTGACGCTCGGCCTGTTGTAGATCAGGCGATCGCCGGCTAGATCGACGAGGGCGCCGCCTGCCCGTTCAAGGATGAGATCAGCAGCAGCCAGGTCCCAATCATGGCTGTCGCGCTTGACCAGTGTTCCTTCCAGGCGACCATCCGCCACCATGGCGAGCCTATAGGCAAGTGACGGCACATGCTTGACGCGCTCGACGGTCTTGCGGAAGCCCGGCTCGAAGCCCGTCAACATCTCCTCGGCAGTCGCAAGCCGCTGGATCGCGTGTTCGCCGGCATTGGAGACGGAGATTTCCACTCCGTTCTTGAGCGCCGGCCCATGAACCTGCGCGAGATACAATTCGTCGAGCGCCGGAGCATAGAGCACGCCGGCGACCGGCCGGCCGTTGCGCACCACCGCGACGCTGACACACCAGGTCGGCATGCCTGCAAGGAAGCCGCGGGTCCCGTCGATCGGGTCGACCACGAAGACGGTCTCCCGCTCAAGCCGGACCGGATCGTCGTCGGTCTCTTCCGAGAGCCAGCCATACTCCGGCCGAGCTGGCATCAGTATAGAGCCGAGCGTCTCGTTGGCGGCAAAATCCGCCGCGCTGACGGGTGAGCGGCCCTCATTCTTCCACCACACCTCCGGCGACTGGTGAAAGAAGCTCAGGGCGACGGCTCCGGCCTGCTTTGCCGCATCGGCGATCAGGTCGAGATCGCACTGCCAGCCGGCCGCTTCGATATCGCTCATGGCAAAAAATCCAGTCTCCGGATCACAGCCCGGCCAGGGTCATTCCCTCGATGGCAAGCGTAGGCGCTGCCGTTCCAAAGGTGCGATCGATGTCGTTTGCCGGCGTGACGCGCATGAACATGTCTTTGAGATTGGACGCGATCGTCACTTCCGACACGGCAAAGGTCGGCTCGCCGTTTTCGATCCAGAAGCCGGTGGCGCCGCGAGAGTATTCGCCGGTGATCATGTTGACGCCCTGACCGATCACCTCGGTCACATAGAAGCCGGTGCCGACGCTGCGGATCAGCTCTTCCGGCGAGATATCGCCGGGTTCGAGCGCCAGGTTGGTCGAGCCGGGGGTTACCGTCGTACCGCCGCGCACGCCGCGGCCGTTGGTTTCCATGCCGATCTCACGACCGGTCGAGGTGGACAGGAACCAATGCTTCAGAACACCGTCCTCGATCATCACCAGCCGCTTGCCGGTGACGCCTTCCCCATCGAAGGGGCGCGAGGCCGAACCGCGGACGATCAGCGGATCGTCCGTAATCGACAGGCCGGATTTCAGCACCTGCTGGCCCATCTTGTCGCGCAGGAAGCTCGACTTGCGGGCAACCGACGCGCCATTGATGGCGCCGGCGATATGACCGGCAAACCCTCTGGCAACACGCGGATCGAAGACGACGGTCAGATCGCGGCCTGTCGGGACCTGACGCGGATTGACGCGCTTGACGACGCGTTCGCCGGCCCGGCGGCCGATATCTTCCGGTGCATCGAGATCGGCGAAATAGAGGCGGCTGTCGAAATCATAATCGCGCTCCATGCCGGTGCCTTCGCCCGATATGACGCTGACCGAGCGGCTGAAACGCGATCCCATATAGCTGCCTTCGAAGCCGTGCGAGGTGACGAGGACAAGGCCGCCCATGCCGGCGGAAGCGCCTGAGCCGGACGAATTGCTGACGCCGGGTACGGCAAGTGCTGCCTCTTCCATCGCAAGCGAGGCGTCGCGCAATTGGTCGGCAGACACCTCGGTCGGGTCGAAAAGATCGAGGTCGGCAAAGCTGCGGGCGAGATCCGCCTCGTTGGCAAGGCAGGCATAGGGATCCTCCGGGGACACCTTGGCCATCGCGACGGCCCGTTCGGCAAGGATCGTGAGGTCGAAACCCGGATTGGCCGACACGCTCGCTACCCTGTTTCCAACGAAGACGCGGAGGGAAAAATCATCGCTCTCGGACGACTCCGTCCCCTCGACCTTGCCGAGGCGGACGCTGACCGATTGCGATCTTGAGCGAACGACGACGGCGTCCGCCGCATCGGCGCCTGCCTTGCGCGCTAGATCGACCAACTGTGAAGCCCGGGAAAGAAGCGTCGCGGATACGATTTCAGAGGACATGATTTGGCCTTTCCTTCGCGTTCCATTTATTGTGCACTATCGAAAGCATCAAGGCCGAGCATGTCGATTCTTGACCTATGCCCATATGCACTGCCTTCCCATGGAAAGAAACAGACGATGTCAGCGCCCAACGCCTTCTTCACGGAAACGCTGCTGCTGCTTGGCGGCGCGGTCGTCACCGCGCCGATCTTCAAGAAGCTCGGGCTCGGCACCGTGCTCGGCTATCTCGCTGCCGGCGTGATGATCGGCCCGGTGCTGCACGGCATCGCTGATGGCGAAGCCGTGCTCGGCGTGGCTGAACTCGGCGTCGTTTTCCTGCTGTTCATCATCGGACTGGAATTGAAGCCGTCGCGCCTCTGGCAGATGCGCCGCGACATCTTCGGGCTGGGCTCGGCGCAGGTGGTCCTCAGCGGGCTCGCGCTGACTGCAATTGCCTATCTCAGCGGCGTGACCGACTGGCGCGGCAGCATCGTCGCCGGCTTCGGTCTGGCGCTGTCTTCCACCGCTTTCTCCATGCAGATTCTCGAGGAGCAGGGAGACGTCAACACCCGCTACGGCCAACGCTCGTTTTCGATGCTGCTCTTCCAGGACCTGGCGATCGTGCCGCTGCTGGCGCTGATCACCGTGCTCGATGGGCCGAAGGAAGCGGCAAGCCCGCTCAAGGATCTGGGCGTCGCCGTTGCCGCGGTCGCCGCAATGATCGTTGCCGGCCGCTATCTATTGACGCCGCTCTTCCAGATCATCGCCCGCACAGGCGCCCGCGAGGCGATGATTGCGGCAGCCCTTTTCGTGGTGCTCGGTTCGGCGACGCTGATGCAGATGGCCGGATTATCGATGGCAATGGGCGCGTTTCTTTCCGGCGTCATGCTGGCGGAATCATCCTATCGCCACGAACTGGAGGCTGATATCGAACCATTCCGCGGCGTGTTGCTGGCGATCTTCTTCATTGCGGTCGGACTGTCGCTGCAGCTTGACGTTATCTATCACAACGTCCTGTTCGTCATCCTTGCCGTGCCTGTCGTCATGATCGTCAAGGCGGTGATCATATACGGCATCTGCCGCATGTCCGGCTCTTCGCACAATGATGCGGTCCGCATCGCCTTCCTGCTGCCCCAGGGTGGGGAATTCGGCTTCGTGCTCTTCAGCACGGCTAGTGCTACCGGCGGGCTTCTCTCCGACAGCACCGCGTCGCTGCTGATTGCCATCGTCACCCTCTCGATGGCACTGACCCCGCTTGGCGTCGCGCTTTCCAAACGCCTGCTCAGCGACGAGGCCCATGAGGAGCTGGACGAGGATTTCGAGGGTGCGGGCGCCGACGTGCTGATGGTGGGCTTTTCGCGCTTCGGCCAGATCGCGGCACAGATCCTGCTCGCAGGCGGGCGGGAAGTTACCGTTATCGACTATTCCGCCGACCGCATTCGCCAAGCTTCCGGCTTCGGTTTCCGCATCTATTTCGGCGACGGCACCCGTAAGGACGTGCTGCGATCGGCCGGCATCGATAGGGCAAAAATCGTGGTGGTCTGCACCCACAAGCAAGAGATCACCGACCGGGTAGTGGAACTGGTGCAGACCGACTATCCACATGCCCGCATCTTCGTGCGCAGCTACGACCGCATCCACTCGATCGCGCTCAGAAATCGCGGCGTCGATTACGAGCTGCGCGAAACGCTGGAATCCGGCCTGCTTTTCGGCCGGATGACGCTGGAGGCGCTTGGCGTTGGCGAGGCCGATGCCATTGCCATTCAGGAAGACATCCGCAGGCGTGACGAACAGCGGTTGCTGCTGCAGACGACGGAAGGCATCACTGCTGGACGCGACATGTTGTTTTCGAAGCCCGTCAGGCCCGAGCCGCTGGTCAAGCCAAAACGGCAGATGGAAATATTCGACGACAGCGACGGACTTTCAGCCCCCGCGCAGGAGGAGCCGGCCAGAGTTTAGGGTTTAACAGCGCGTCGTGATGATGGCGTCGAGGGCGAATTTCAGTTCGTCCTTGATGCCGGCGGACATGGCCAGGATGTCGCGGGCCTTCAGGAAATCCATGACGCCGATGCGCCCGACCGGCGGGCAGAGGAAGATATGCGGCGTTTGCAGCCTGAGCTTCAAGGCAATCGCCGTCTGCATCATCAACTGGCCGGAGCCGAACAGGCTCTCCATGCGGTTTGGGATATGCGTGCCGTCGCCATCTGGGGCGCCGACAACATCGACGCCGATGACGATGTCGGCAAGGCCCATCAGATGTTCATAGGGAACGGGATTGCTGATGCCGCCGTCGATCATCACCCGGCCGTGCATCCGGACGGGCATGAACACCGCCGGAATGGCCGCGGACGCCGCGAGCGCCTCGACGAGATCGCCGTCCTCGATGACGACTTCCGACTGTCCGTAGTAGTCGGTTGTCGTCACCTTCAGTGGGATCTGCAGGCCGGAAAATTCCTCGGGAATCTCAGGCGGGAGGAAGGTATGGAGCACACGTTCGAGATTGAACTGGCCAAGCCTGAAGCCGCGCATCGAGGCGGGCCTGAGGCTCCAGATCTTGTTGGCGACGGCGGTCTTGTTGCCGATGCCCGCCAGCACGTAATCGCGGATTTCAACGCCGGTCATTCCCGAGGCCATGCCGGCGCCCATGATGGCGCCGATCGATGAGCCGGCAATGGCGATAGGCCGGATGCCAAGTTCGTCCAGCGCCTCGATGATATGGATATGCGACAGGCCGCGCGCTCCGCCGCCGCCGAAGGCCACCGCCACGGACGGCCCACTTGCGACCGCCTGCTGGAGACTTTGCGCGGGCTTCACCTCATCGACCATCCTATCCCCTCTGGTCATTGACGCTCACACCGGTTGATAGCGATAGAAATGCATCTTGCTGTCGCCGAACGTCCGGACTTCGAGAAACAGATAGACAGGAGGCAGGTCGACGACCACGTCGGCCCGCTCTTCAAGGATCGCCAGCGCCCCCGGCACCAGCCAGCCGCCGCCGGCCGCCGCCGCAAATGCCCTTTCTCCCAGGCCCTGCCCATAGGGCGGGTCGGCAAAGAGCAGATGGAAAGGCTCGAGATTGCCGACGCTGCCAAGATCAGTCGCATCGCGCCTGAGGATCCGCGTGCGGCCATGCAGACCGAGCGTATCGATATTTTCCCAAAGCAAGCCCCGGCCCTCGACGCTACTTTCGACGAAGAGCACATGGCGGCAACCCCGCGATGCGCCCTCAAGACCGACAGCGCCGGTGCCGGCGAAGATGTCCATCATCCGTGTGCCGTCGATGGCTTCGGGATAGGCGTGGCTCAGAATATTGAATAGGCTCTCGCGTGTCCGGTCGGCCGTCGGCCGGATGTCATTGGACTTTGGCACGGCTAGAGACCGCCCGCGAAACTCACCGCCGACTATTCGCACCGCGCATCAGCCCCTTTTGCCCTTTGGCCCGCCTCGCGGTGCTCCGCCGGAGGGACGGCCACCGCCACCCTCGCCGCGCGGCTTGCCGGAAAAGCCTCTTGCACCCGGCTTTCCGCCAGGCTTGCCGCCAAAGGACTTCCCAGCCGGCCGCCCGCTGGAAGGCCTGCCCGTCGGCTTGTCGCCATAGGACCGCTCGCCGGCTGGTTTCTCGCCTTTCGGCCGCTCGGAGCGCTGCTCGCCGTCGAAAGCTCTTGCGCGCGGACGCTCGTCGCCCTCTGCTCTCGGCCTGCGCTCACCACCGAACGGTTTGTCGCCCCGGGGACGATCGCCGAAGGGCTTACGATCGCCTGGCGGGCGAGCCGAGCGCGGGCGTTCGCCTTGCGCCCTGTCTCCACGTGGCGGACGGTCACCCTGTGGGCGGTCGCTCCTGAGACGATCACCGAAGGCGCGTTCTCCACGAGGGGCGTCGGCAGAACGGCTGTCGGCCCGGAACGGCTTGGCGCGGGGACGTTCATCGCCCTCGGCGCGCGGCCTGCCCGGGCTGCGTGGTTTGTCGCCATAGGGCTTTTCACCACGAGGACGATCGCTTTGCGGCCGGTCGCCGCGTGGGCGATCGGAGAACGAACGAGCCGGCCGGTCACCGGCAGGCCTATCGCCGCGGGGACGGTCGCCAAACGGCTTATCGCTCCGAGGAGGGCGATCACCCTGCGGACGGTCGCCTCTTGGACGGTCGCCGTCGGAGCGTTTGCGGCCGAAGCCGGCGCCCTTTTCCTCAGAGACGTCGCTGGCGCGGATCCATTCGCCCTCGGCATCGTCGATGCGATTGACGCGAACGCGCGGACCGGTGTCGGGCCGATCGGAGCCGGGCTTGTCACGCGGGCCGCGCTTTGAGGGGCCGTACTTCTCAAGGGTCTTGGCGGCTTTGATCGCTGCCTTTTCGCCGAGCGGGCGGGCGCCGGGCGCCATCCAGACATTGGCGCTGCGGCGCGGGGTCGTCAGCGGGGCGCGCTTCGGCCGGTCGTCGTCCTTGCGACCACCTTCCTTGCGCGGGCCGTCTTTGCGGGGGCCATCCTTGCGACTGTCGTCGCGCTTGGTGTCGAGGCGGCCAAGGGCGCGCTCGCGCTTGTCGCCGGGCTTGTCATGCTTGACCCACTCTTCGCGCTGCGGCGCGCGTTCGGACCTGACGTCGTCTTCGTCGTCATCGACCGAGATAGCAGGCACATTGTAAATCGGCGCGTCGAAATTCGCCTTGGCATCCTCGACGAGGCGCGGCCCGAGCTGGTCGCGCAGCGTGCGGCCTCGGACTTCGATGACGTCGCTTTCCGGCAGTTCGCCGAGCTGGAACGGACCGTAGGATATGCGGATCAGGCGGTTGACTTCGAGGCCCATCGCACCGAGCACGTTCTTGATCTCGCGGTTCTTGCCTTCGCGCAGGCCCATGGTGATCCAGACGTTGGACCCCTGGGTGCGGTCGAGCGTCGCCTCGATCGAGCCGTAGAGCACGCCGTCGACGGCGATGCCTTCCTTCAGCTTGTCGAGCGCGTCCTGATCGATCTCGCCGTGGGCGCGAACGCGGTAGCGCCGCAACCAGCCGGTGGTCGGCAATTCCAGGACGCGGGCAAGCCCGCCGTCATTGGTCAAAAGCAACAGGCCTTCGGTATTGATATCCAACCGGCCGATCGACATGACGCGCGGCAGGTCGTCCGGCAGGTTGTCAAAAACCGTGGCGCGGCCTTCCGGATCGGAATTCGTCGTCACCAGGCCGGCCGGCTTATGGTAGAGCCAGAGGCGTGTGCGCTCGATGCCGCGGATCGGTACGCCGTCGACTTCGATCTTGTCCGTCAGCATGACGTTGACGACGGGGCTGTCGAGGAGAACACCGTTGAGCTTGACGCGGCCTTCGGTAATCATCCGCTCGATGTCGCGACGCGAGGCGACGCCTGCACGCGCCATCACCTTGGAGATGCGCTCCGCACCTTCCGCAAAGGCGGCGGCGGGCTTGGTGGACGGGGCTCTCACCGGCTTTGCCTCGGCGCTTTTCGCCCTCGGCTTGCCCGGCTTGCCGCCAACAAAGGGCTTGGACCCAGGCCGTCTGGGCTTGTCATTGAATGTCATTTGCTGTTTGCCTGAATTTTTAGACCCAAATGGCCTTTGGCGTGTCCTATCAGGTCACGCCGCTGCGGTTAAGTGGAAAATCTTGGATGACGAAGACAAATCACTTCATGGAGCTGGCGCTTGCCGAGGCGCGCGCGGCCGGTACCCGGGATGAGGTGCCGATCGGCGCCGTCGTCGTCCGTGACAATGTCGTCATCGGCAAGGCAGGCAATCGCACCCGCGAACTCAACGATGTCACCGCCCATGCCGAAATCGCCGCGATTCGCATGGCCTGTTCAGCACTTGGGCAGGAGCGGCTTACCGGTGCCGATCTCTACGTGACGCTGGAGCCCTGCACGATGTGCGCGGCAGCGATCTCGTTTGCGCGCATTCGCCGGCTCTATTACGGCGCCGAGGATCCAAAAGGCGGGGCGGTCGACAACGGCGTGCGGTTCTTCGGCCAGCCGACCTGCCATCACGCGCCGGAGGTCTATTCGGGACTTGCCGAGAAGGACGCCGGCGATCTCTTGACGGCGTTTTTTCAAATGAAAAGAACGGAAGGCTGATGCAAACCGAGGGGATACGAAGCTATCGCCTTACTGCCAAGGCTTCCACCAGGTGCTGGACTGCTGAGCGGCCTCGGCGTCCTTCTTGCGCTTCTTTTCCTTCTTCGATTCGGGCGTCCCGACATCGTTGAGGGCTGCGGGATCGGAAACCTGGCGATATGCCTGCGGTGGGTCGACCAGATAGCGGCGCTCATTGTAAGTGCCGTCCTGATCCTGGCGAGCTGCGCGGTAGGCAGCGGTCTGCTGCGCATCGGTCACCCGGTTGCGTCCACTGTCGGCTGCAGCCAGCGGCGAGCGATAGTTGACGTTGTGCTTGTTCGCTTCGGCCTCGTCAGCCAGACGCTTGCGCGCATCTTCCGGCGATTCGACCCAATTCGGATTGTCCTTGCTGGCAAGGGACTGCTGCGGCTGCGTCAGGTTTTCGCGATCGTTGGCAGCCGGCACGACGAGACCCGGACGCGCAGGGTAGGTAACGCCCTTGTCCTTCGGCGTCATGGCCGAGACGGAGGCAATGTCGGTGATATCGTCGAAGAGCTGTTCGCCTGACGTTTTGCCGGTACCGTAGGTCGGGCTGCTCATGCAGCCGGAAATCAACCCGCAGCACGCCACGAGCGCCGCCAAGCTGACGCCTACACGAACCTTATGCATCGCTATCATGAAAACCCTTCCCAGCCAGGCCGGTGCGTTCGATCCCATCGCCGTGCTAACGCCAGTGGCGCAAAAATCCGGCCAATTTCAGGCAGCTTTTACCGGATGAACTGATATAACGCAATTCATCCGGTAATTTTCTTCAACGAATGCCGCCCAATTCACGCAGCGCAGCTGCATCACGGGCCGAAACATCGGGATAGGCGGGGTCGGAGCCGACATCGGTGGTGATCCGCCAAGAGCGGGCGCATTTGGTGCCTTCGGCAAGCTTCGTTACGACACTGACGCGCGATACCTCAGGCAGCCGGAATGCCTCCGTCGGGCCTTCGGTCGGCTCAATCGTGGTCCCCGAGGTGATGCAGATCTCGGAGAAATCCTCGCCTTCAATGGCCTTCAGCAGCTCGGGATCGGCGATATGGACGACGGGTGCCGCCTCGAGCGACGAGCCGATATGCTTGTCCTTGCGCTCGATTTCAAGCGCGCCGGTGACCACCTTGCGGACTTCGCGGATCTTCCGCCACTTCTCGGCCAGTGCGTCGTTCTTCCAGTCTGCCGGAACAATCGGAAACTGTTCGAGATGAACCGAGACGGCGGACGGATTGCGCGACAGCCAAGCCTCCTCCGTCGTGAACGGCAGCATCGGCGCAAGCCAGGTCACCATACACTCGAAGATCTGGCGGATAACGGCAAGGCTTGCCCGACGGCGCAGGCTCGACGGCGCATCACAATAGAGTGCATCCTTGCGCACATCGAAATAAAATGCCGAAAGCTCGACATTGGAAAAATCGATGAGCGTGCGGGCGATCTTCTTGAACTCGAAAGCGTCGTAGCCTTCGCGCACGATCTGATCGAGCTCGGACAGCCGATGCAGCATCAGCTGCTCCAGCTCCGGCATGTCGGCAAGGGCAAAGACCTCGCCGGTGTCGTGGGCCAGCGTGCCGAGCATCCAGCGGATGGTGTTGCGAAGCTTACGATAGGCATCGACATTGGTCTGGATGATCGCCTTGCCGAGCCGCTGATCTTCCCAATAGTCCGTCGTCATCACCCAGAGCCTCAGGATATCGGCACCGGCATCCTTCATGACATCCTGCGGGGCAACGACGTTGCCCTTCGACTTCGACATCTTCTCGCCCTTCTCATCCATGGTGAAACCATGGGTGACGACGGCGTTATAGGGCGCACGGCCGCGCGTCGCGCAGCTTTCGAGCAGCGACGAGTGGAACCAGCCGCGGTGTTGATCCGAGCCTTCGAGGTAGACGTCCGCCGGCCATTTCAGGTCAGGCCGGTCTTCCAGCGTGAAGGTATGGGTCGAGCCGGAATCGAACCAGACGTCGAGGATGTCCATGACCTGCTTCCACTTGGAATGGTCGTGGTCGTTGCCAAGGAAGCGCTCCTTGGCGCCATCGGCAAACCAGGCGTCGGCGCCCTCCTTTTCGAAGGCATCCAGGATGCGCCGGTTGACGGCATCGTCGATCAGCACTTCGCCATGCTCGTCGGCAAAGATCGCGATCGGCACACCCCAGGCGCGCTGGCGCGAGAGCACCCAATCCGGACGCTGCTCGATCATGGCCCGCAGGCGATTCTGGCCGGCGGCGGGCACGAAGCGGGTCTCGTCGATGGCGCTGAGGGCGCGATTGCGCAGCGTCGTGCCATCGGACAGGTCTTTGTCCATGTAGACGAACCATTGCGGCGTATTGCGGAAGATCACCGGCTTCTTGGAGCGCCAGGAATGCGGATAGGAATGCTTCAGCCGGCCACGGGCAAAGAGCGTGTTCGTCGCGATCAGTGCCTTGATGACGAGATCGTTGGCGTTGCCCTTTTTACCGTTGTCGTCCATGACGCGGCCGGGGCCGTCGGCACGATCAGGGCCGAAGCCCGGCGCATCGAGCGTGTAGAAACCGGCGTCGTCGACGGTAAACGGGATCTTAGCGGAGATGCCGCGCGCTTCGAGATTGCGGGCTTCCGACATCCAGGCGTCAAAGTCCTCGCGACCGTGACCCGGCGCCGTGTGCACGAAGCCGGTGCCGGCATCATCAGTGACATGATCGCCGTCGAGAAGCGGAACCTTGAAGTCGTAGCCGAGCGAGGCCAGCGGATGGGCGCAGGTGATTGCACCGAGTTCTTCAGCGGTGACGTCGCCTAGTCGCTCGAACCCGAGCTTGGCCTTGGCAAAGCATTCCTCTGCAAGTCTATCCGCAAAGATCAGCTTCTCGCCGGGTCGCGGGCCGAAATCATTCTCGGCCGATTTGACTTCGTAGAGGCCGTAAGACACCCGCGACGAGTAGGCGATCGCCCGGTTGCCTGGGATGGTCCAGGGGGTCGTGGTCCAGATGACGACGCAGGCATCCTGTGCCGATCCCTCCAGCACAGGAAACTTCACCCAGATCGCGTCGCTCTCGACGTCATGATACTCAACCTCGGCTTCGGCCAGCGCCGTGCGTTCGACCACTGACCACATGATCGGTTTGGAGCCGCGGTAGAGCTGGCCCGATTTGGCGATCTTCAGGAGTTCGCCGGCGATACGCGCTTCGGCGTGGAAGGCCATCGTCGTATAGGGATTGTCGAAGTCGCCCTCGATGCCGAGGCGCTTGAATTCCTCGGACTGGATCTTGATCCAGGAGGCTGCGAAGTCACGGCATTCCTTGCGGAATTCGTTGACCGGGACCTCGTCCTTATTCTTGCCTTTCTCGCGGTATTTTTCCTCGATCTTCCATTCAATCGGCAGGCCGTGGCAATCCCAGCCGGGCACGTAATTGCTGTCATAGCCGCGCATCTGGAACGAGCGGGTGATGACGTCCTTCAGGATCTTGTTCAGCGCATGGCCGATGTGGATGTTGCCGTTGGCATAGGGCGGGCCGTCGTGGAGCACGAATTTTTCGCGACCGGCGGCGGAGGCCCGCAGCTTCTTGTAAAGGCCCATCTGCTGCCAACGGGCAACAGTTTCCGGCTCCTTCTGCGGCAGGCCGGCGCGCATCGGGAATTCGGTTTCCGGCAGGTACAGCGTCTTTGAATAGTCGATCTTTTCGGCGGTATCGGTCATTGTGCTGACAATCGTCTCTTGCGGCCCAGGCGGGCGCATCCAATCGGGAATTTTCGGTGGCGGAGCGGCGCTTTGCAAAAGCGCCAAAAACCCGGACCTTCCGGCAGCTCACTGCGCTCAGAAGGCCGGGCCAATAATTCGTATCGCTATAGACAGCCGAAATTGGGTCATTGCCGGCGGTTCATAGGCGTTTTTGCCGCGAAAAGGAAGGCCCGGTTTCACGCCGAGCGGCAGCAATTGCAATTTGCATATATTTTTGGGCAAATGGCACAAGGCGCCAACGCAGTGGCAACGCCCAACTGGCGAGCATTCGCACCCGATACGATCGAAAGCCGCCTACAGGGCGAGCCGTTGGCTGTCGAGGAAAATGACAGCGCGCTTCGTGTACTAAAAGCTTTCGAAATGGCGGCCCGGGTCTTTGGTGAAGAAGCCAAAGCGCTGAGTTGGCTGCGCAGCCCCAATCGCGGCATGGACAGTGTCATCCCTATCGACCTTCTTGAATCTGAGACAGGTGGCATGTTGATAGAACAGGCGCTGAACCGGATCGACTATGGGATCTACGTCTAGGCCATGGTCAAATGGCGCATCTCCAACTATGCCGCTCTATCGGGGCGTGGAGGCGAACCCGCTTCCAGTCGCTGGCATGATCAGGGTATTCCAGTTGGCTACTGCTGCGACTATCCGTCGACGACGCTGCTCGAAATTCTGGTGCAGATCGAGCTCAGCCAGGGTCCGAAAGACTTTCGACTGCTGCGTATAAACTGTCCCGATGATATCCCGTATTTGACGTCCCGATCAGCAGACAGGACCTCAACGATACAAGTTGACACGTAAAAGTGGCAGCCAGTTGCTCGCAGACAACAGCTTCTGCCTGATCAGAGTTCCATCCGCCATTGTGCCGAAAGCCATGAACATTTTGATAAATCCGCGCCACGCGGACGCGTGACGGCTGACGATTGAAAAGGCAATTCGATATCCGTTCGACAACCGTCGTCTTCGCTAAGGTAGAGATGCCGAGGGCGGCCACGGCCGCCCCAACGATGTCATCAAGCCCGCGCCACGGTGCGCCGCGGTGCCAGCAGATTTACCACCACGGCAACGGTGATATTGGCCAGCAGCGCCAACAGCCCGATATAGACGGTGAATGGTGCGCCGCCGAGGCTGATGGGGATCAGCGGCTTCAGGCCCTGGAGCCAGACCAGATATGTTCCCCCGAAGAAGCCGACGAACCAGCCGGCGAGCAGGCCCGGCGCACGGAACCAGTTGACGAACAGGCCGAAGACCAGCGCTGGCAGCGTCTGCAGGATCCAGATGCCGCCCAAGAGCTGGAGATCGAGCGCAAACTGCGTCGGCAGGAACAGGATGACCAGCAGCGCGCCGATCTTGACGATCAGCGACGTCACCTTCGCCACCTTGGCTTCGCCGGCATCGGTGACGGCGGGATTGACATAGGCCTTCCAGAAATTGCGGGTGAAGAGGTTGGCAGCCCCGATGCTCATGACCGCTGCCGGCACCAGCGCGCCGATGGCGATCGCTGCGAAGGCAAAGCCGACGAACCAGCTCGGAAACAGCGACTGGAAGAGCGCCGGCACCACGTCGTTCGGGCTTGTGACCGTCAGCTTGGCGGCATGCGCCATGTAGCCGAGGAGAGCCAGCAGGCCGAGAAGCAGCGTATAGGCCGGCAGCAGCACGGCGTTCTTGCGGATCGTATTGCCGCTGTTGGCGGCGAAGATGCCGGTCAGAGTGTGCGGATACATGAAGGCTGCCAGCGCCGAGCCGAGCGCCAGGCTTGCATAGGCGACGTACTGGTTGCCGCCGAGCAGGATATTGCCGGCGCCCTTGGCCTGGAAATCCGCATCGGCCGCCGCAAAGACGCTGGCATAGCCGCCGAGCTTCATCGGGATGGCCGCCACCGCGACGATCACGACGATATAGATCATGATGTCCTTGACGAAGGCGATGAGGGCTGGGGCGCGAAGGCCCGAGGAATAGGTGTAGACAGCAAGAATGATGAAGGCGATCGCCAGCGGCAGCTCGCCCGTGAGGCCAAGCGCCTTCAGTACCACCGTCATGCCGACGAGCTGCAGCGCAATATAGGGCATCGTTGCGATGACGCCGGTGATGGCGACGGCAAGCTCGAGGGCACGCGAACCATATTGCCCATGAACGACGTCGCCGGCCGTCACATAGCCGTTGTCCCGGGCACGCTTCCAGAGCACCGGCATGACCATGAAGACGAAGGGATAGACGACGATCGTATAGGGCAGTGCGAAGAAGCCGTAGGCGCCGACGGCGTAGACCAATGCCGGCACGGCGATGACGGTATAGGCGGTGTAGAAGTCGCCGCCGACCAGGAACCAGGTGATCCAGGTGCCGAAATTGCGGCCGCCAAGGCCCCATTCGTCAATATGGGCGAGCGTTTCGGGCTTGCGCCAACGCGCGGCAAAAAAGCCCATGACGGTGACGAGTGCAAAGAAGAAGATGAAGACGGCCAGCGCCGTTGCGTTGATCTCAGTCGTCATTTCGCATGCTCCGGTAAGCGATCCAGGTCAGGACTGCAGTGATCGGTACCCAGAGCAGCTGGTACCAGTAGAAGAATGGAAACCCGAACAAAGCGGGTTCGCGGCTGTTGTAGAAGGGGACCCAGAGGAGCCCGATATATGGAATGATCAGCAGCCAGCAAGCCGCCGTTCCAAAGCGTTTGTCCATGGTGTGCATGCCTTTCGATAAGTGTCTGCGAAGCGGTTTCGCGTCTTACTCAACGTCAGGATTAAGGCCTCGGTCCCCGGGTGCAAGCGTTTTTGCGGGTAAGCCACACAATTCGATTGTGCACCGCCGCATTACGCGCAAAGGATGCGGTCGAGTTCGCTGATTGGCTGTACGCCCGACAGCAGCGCCCTCGCCTCCGCCTCATCGTTGCGCATCTGCGCGATCAACGGCTCCAGGCCGTCGAATTTCAACTCGGGCCGGAGATAACCGAAGAAGGAGACCGAACAGGTCTGGCCGTAGAGATTGCCGCTGAAGTCGAAAAGGTAGGTCTCAAGCAGCGGCGCACCGTTCGCGGTCACGGTCGGGCGGCGCCCGTAGCTTGCAACGGCGTCATGGATCCGGCCGTCGGCCGTGCGGAAACGCACCGCGTAGATGCCGGGCTTCAGCTCCGCCTCCGGTGGCAATTGCATGTTGGCGGTTGGAAAGCCGAGCGAGCGGCCAAGCTTCTCGCCGTCGATGACTTCGGCTTCGACAGTATACCGATAGCCGAGCAGACCGGCAGCCTCGGCCACCTCGCCGGCGACGAGAAGGCTGCGAATGCGGCTCGAGGATACGACGTCGGCATTCTCGTCGCGATAGGCGTCGATCAGGGTAACGCCGAAGCCGTTGTGGCTGCCGGCATTCATCAGGAAAGCCGGGCCGCCCTCGCGCCCGTGGCCAAAATGGAAATCGAAGCCGGTGACGACCTCGGACGCGCCGAGCCAATCGATCAGGATCGAATGAACGAACTCGTCGGCGGATCGCTCCGAGAAGCTCCGATCGAAAGGGTATTCGATGACCGCATTGAAGCCCAGGGCCTCGAGGATACGGGCCTTGAGCGGCGCAGGCGTCAGCCGGAAGACCGGCTGGTCAGGCCGGAACACGGTGCGCGGATGCGGCTCGAAGGTCAGCACCAGGGCCGGTATGCCGCGACTTTCCGATATTTCCAGCGCCCGCTTCAGCACGGATTGATGGCCGCGATGCACGCCGTCGAAATTGCCGATGGCAATGACGCCGCCCTTGAGTTGGGCGGGCAGCGGCTCGCGGGTTTCGTTGCGGTGGAAAACGGTCATCTCTAGGCGATCCCCTCAGACTAGGCGTGGCATCCACCACCTGGGCGACGCCTGCTCGCGCTCGAGAAACGCGCTCAGCGCCTTCTCGTCGATGTTGCCGTCGACGACATATTCGCGGGCGTGTATACCATGGCTGATATAAAGCAGGTCGAGCCCGTAATCGAGCGCGCCGCGCACGTCGGTCGGCATGCCGTCGCCGATGGCGATAACGCGGTCAAGGCTGAATTCGCCGTGCAGCTTGCGAGCGCTGGCGATTGCCGCGTCGTAGATCGGCTTGTGGGGCTTGCCGGCGACCGAGGTCTGGCCGCCCAATCGATTGTACAACGCCGCCACGGCCCCGGCGCAAGGGATCATGCGGTGGCCGCGTTCGACCACCAGGTCCGGATTGGCACAGATCAGCGGTACATTCCGAGCGGCGAATGCTGTCAGCATCTCCAGATAATCGTCCGGCGTTTCAGTCTCGTCGTCGAAGAAGCCGGTGCAGACAATGACTTCAGCATTTTCCTCACCAACACGCTCCGTGCCGAGGCCCTCGAACAATGTCATGTCACGGTCAGGTCCGAGGAGGAACACCTTATTTGGGCCGGCGGCGATCAGGTCGCGGGTGACGTCGCCCGAGGTGACGATACGGTCGTAGGCGGCATCCGGAACACCGATCATCCGCAGCTGATCGACGACACTTTGCGAAGGACGCGGCGAATTGGTGATAAGCACGACGGCAAGGCCGGCATCACGGGCCGCCTCAAGCGCGGTTGCGGCTTCCGGATAGGCGGAAACGCCATTGTGGACCACGCCCCAGACATCGCAGAGCACGACATCGTAGCCCTTGCCGAT
Source organism: Rhizobium sp. 2YAF20 (assembly GCF_052114685.1). Lineage (NCBI taxonomy): Bacteria > Pseudomonadati > Pseudomonadota > Alphaproteobacteria > Hyphomicrobiales > Rhizobiaceae > Rhizobium > Rhizobium sp. 2YAF20. Next base: position 133,822 of record NZ_JBFRFF010000012.1, read on the forward strand.
TTCGCGAAAACTGTCGATGCGCTTGCCCATTCATACCCCGTGCCGGTCAAAAGACGTTGCCGGTCACATCGCAAACCGGCCGCCATAATACAAGAGCGCGCTTGAGGTTTTTGCAGATTCAGGGGCCCGCTGACCCGCCTCAGGACGCAGGTGCGCCTTCGCAAAAGGCTGAAAACGGCGGCCTTCATAATTCCGGCACAAAAAACCTCGATAGATTTCTTGACTCAGCCCACACCCGCCCCTAAATGCAGGCCGCTAGCACTCGCCGAGGCTGAGTGCTAACATCACCCCATACGGATCCTCGTCGATCCGTGAATGTCATTTGATCGAGGGATTAGACAATGGCAAGCACCAACTTCCGTCCGCTCCACGACCGCGTCGTCGTCCGTCGCGTCGAGTCTGAAGCAAAGACCAAGGGTGGCATCATCATTCCTGATACTGCCAAGGAAAAGCCGCAGGAAGGCGAAATCGTCGCTGTCGGCACCGGCGTTCGCGACGACAGCGGCAAGGTTATCCCGCTGGATGTCAAGGCTGGCGACCGCATTCTGTTCGGCAAGTGGTCGGGCACTGAAGTCAAGCTCGACGGCGAAGACCTTCTCATCATGAAGGAAGCCGACATCATGGGCGTTATCGGCTGATCCAGCCGGACACCTCATCCAATTCATGACAACCAATGGGCAATGAGCCCGGGAGTTTTCTCACATGGCTGCTAAAGAGATTAAATTTGGCCGTACCGCGCGCGAAAAGATGCTGCGCGGCGTCGACATCCTCGCCGATGCCGTCAAGGTAACGCTGGGCCCCAAGGGCCGCAACGTCATCATCGACAAGTCCTTCGGCGCTCCGCGCATCACCAAGGACGGCGTTTCCGTTGCCAAGGAAATCGAACTTGAAGACAAGTTCGAAAACATGGGCGCGCAGATGGTCCGCGAAGTTGCTTCGAAGACCAACGACATTGCCGGCGACGGCACCACGACTGCTACCGTTCTTGCCCAGGCGATCGTTCGCGAAGGCGCCAAGGCAGTTGCCGCCGGCATGAACCCGATGGACCTGAAGCGCGGCATCGACCTCGCTGTCACCGAAGTCGTCAAGGACATCGTCGGCAAGGCCAAGAAGATCAGCACGTCTGACGAAGTTGCCCAGGTCGGCACGATCTCTGCAAACGGCGAAAAAGAAATCGGCGCTTATATCGCCGAAGCCATGCAGAAAGTCGGCAACGAAGGCGTCATCACCGTCGAAGAAGCCAAGACCGCTGAAACCGAACTCGAAGTCGTCGAAGGCATGCAGTTCGACCGCGGTTACCTCAGCCCATACTTCGTGACCAACCCGGAAAAGATGGTCGCAGAACTGGAAGACGCTTACATC
>NZ_JBFRFF010000013.1:0-133746 GCF_052114685.1 Rhizobium sp. 2YAF20
AACTCAACTCAACGAGGCCTTCGCCAGCCAGGGGCTTGCCGTGCTGCGCGAACTCGGCATCGCCGACAATGACATCAGGGTCAACCGCAACGGCGGCGCCATCGCGCTCGRCCATCCGCTCGGCATGTCGGGCGCTCGCATCACCGGCACGGCGGCGCTGGAACTGAAGGGAACCGGCGGCCGCTACGCGCTGTCGACCATGTGCATCGGCGTCGGCCAGGGCATCGCCATCGCGCTTGAGCGGGTGTGAGCAAACCTTTCCCAGTGCGAGGTCACGAGATCGTGGCTGACGGCGACCGGCGAGCGGAAGAAGCGGGCTGCTTTCCAGACGCTCAGTTGCCCCAGACGACCGATTGCTCATGGCGCTTGATCAGATGCCTCAATTTTTCGAAGCTAGCGCGGACGTGATTGGCAAACTGATCGGCGGCTGGCGCGCGGGCGGCATCGACGCGCTTCAATATCGCAAGGGCACGCTCGGGATGCGAAATATTGATGGGCAGTGCCGTTATGGCCTTCTCGTTTCGAAGTGAAAAGACGACCGTGTGGGGCATGATTGTCAGCGCGTCGGCCGCCTTCATGTAATTGATGACGCTCAACAATGAACCGCCGGAATAGCGGATCTTGATCTCCGTTGCGCCGAAGGACAAGAGCATGCTGCGAAGATCCGCAAGCAGCGGGCTACCTGGTGGTGGAGCAACCCACGGAAAATCCAGAAGGTCGGCAGGCTGCGGCCGCCGCTTCATCAAGAGCGGATGCGTCACCCCGCAGGCGACAACGTTGCGACCTGGAAGGATCTCCTGGAACTCCAGGCCAGAACCCTCGTCAAGAATATCGATCGGACAAATGGCAAGATCGATCTGGTCGGCCTTCAAGGCCGCGCGCAGGTCGGAAAAATAGCCATAGGTCTGGTCAATGCGAACGTCTGGATGCGAATTTTGGAATTCGGCGATAATGCCGGCGATCAGTGCATCCATGAAGAATGGTGTTCCACCGACCCGCACGACGCCCGTTCGCCCAACCCGAAAACCTTCAACCGTGTCCGATGCCTTGCGCGATGCGGTCAGCATCGTCTGGCCGTGATCGGCCAATGCCCGGCCGAGCGGTGTGGGCTGAAGCGGACGACGTCCCTTGACGAACAACGGCTCGCCGAGCCGCCTTTCCAGCATGGACAATGTCCGGGAAACCGCCGGCTGCGACAAACCAAGTAGTGCGGCCCCCTCCGTCACGCCGCCGGCCTTTATCACCGCGGCAAGCTGAATCAGGTGTCGTTCATCTATTTTCATAACGATCGGTTATATTAGCGCGCAATAAAATCATCAAGAGCACGCGTCAACGATGCTATTTTCTCCTTGCCGGTGATTTTGGAGGAGAGCATGGCAGCGAGCCCTATCGCGCTGAACTTCAGCGAGACAAACTCAGCCGAGATTTTTGATGAGCGCCTTGTGAACTCGAAGGACAAGTCGCTGTCGCGCGTGCTTTCGGCCGTCGTCTCCCATCTGCACCAGATTATCCGCGAGACCGGCCCCTCGCCCGCCGATTGGCGCAAGGTCATCGAATTTCTGACCGAAGTCGGCCATGCATCCGACGAGCGACGTCAGGAATGGGTGCTGCTGTCCGATCTTCTCGGTGCTTCGGCACTTGTCGAGGCGATCAATTCACGCCGGCCGAAGAGTGCCACGCCAAACACGGTGCGAGGTCCCTTCTTTCGCGCCGACGCGCCGAACCGCAAGGCAGGCGCCGACATCTCGCTCGATGGCATCGGCGAGCCGCTCGACGTCAGCGGCCATGTCCTCGATCTCGACGGCTTGCCGGTGGCGCGCGCGATCGTGATGACCTGGCAGGCGAATTCGCAGGGCTATTATGAGAACCAGCAGCCGGACCTGCAACCGGAGTTCAATCTGCGTGGTGTCTTCGAGACCGATGCGGACGGCAGGTTTCACTACCGCACCGTCCGGCCCTGCGGCTATGGCGTTCCCGACGACGGTCCGGTCGGACGGCTGCTGCGACAGGCCGGCTACCCGATGTTGCGGCCCTCGCATCTGCATTTCATGATCAAGGCGCCGGGTTTCGAGACCATCACCACGCATGTCTATGACCGCAACGATCCGCACCTGGCCGAGGACGCGATCTTCGGCGTTAAACCGGAATTGCTGGCGGACTTCAGGCCGAAACCGGGCGACGAACCGGCATGGCAGCTCGATTTCACTTTCGTGATGGTTCGGGCAAAGCAGGAGGGGCGCACATGAGCCGCGCATTCGTCTACAACGGAAGTCCTGCGCATATCGTCTTCGGCGCAGGCAAATCTGCCTCCGTGTCGGAATGGGTTGAGAGGCTCGGCTGCGGGCGGGCGCTGGTTCTTTCAACGCCGCAGCAGGCCTCGGACGCGCAGGCTTTGTCGGCAGAGCTTGGAAAGCTGTCCGTCGGCGTCTTTGCCGGAGCCGTCATGCACACGCCGGTCGAGGTCACCGATCGGGCGATGGAAACGGTGCGGCAAACTAAGGCCGATTGCATCGTGTCGCTTGGCGGCGGTTCGACCACGGGCCTTGGCAAGGCGATCGCCTATCGCACCGATCTGCCACAGATCGTCATTGCGACCACCTATGCCGGGTCGGAGGTCACCCCCATCCTCGGCCAGACGGAGAACGGTCGCAAGACGACGGTCCGTGATGCCAGGATCCTGCCGGAGGTCGTCATCTACGATGCCACACTGACCACCGGTCTTCCCGTCGGCATGAGCGTGACGAGCGGCCTCAATGCCATGGCGCATGCGCTCGAGGCACTCTATGCGCAGGATAGGAACCCGATTTCGACGCTGATGGCGATCGAAGGCCTGCGGGCCTTTAAGACGAGCCTGCCGGCAATTATCGAAACGCCCGAAAATATCACCGTGCGGGGCGAAGCGCTCTACGGCGCATGGCTCTGCGGCACAGTGCTCGGCACGGTCGGCATGGCGCTGCACCACAAGATCTGCCACACGCTGGGCGGCACATTCGACACGCCGCATGCCGAAACCCATGCGATCATGCTGCCGCACACAGCTGCCTACAACGCTGTTGCGGTTCCCGGCTTGCTGGCGCCGGTCGCCGAGATCTTCGGTGGTCCCGTCGGCGGCGGACTTCATGATTTTGCCACCGCAATCGGCGCGCCGTTGAGCCTTCGCGACCTCGGTCTGACGCAGGTTGATCTCGACCGCGCGGCTGATCTTGCCACGGAAAACCCCTACTGGAACCCGAGGCCGATCGATCGGAAATCCATCCGCGGCCTGCTGCAGAATGCCTGGGAGGGCAGACGGCCGGCGCACTGACGACAATCTCTGGGAGGAGGGGACTATGGGAGGAGAAAACATGTTTACGAGACGCGATTTCTTGAAGACGACGGCCGCGACCGGCGCTATTGCGGTCACATCTGGACTGGCGATGCCGGCACTTTCGCAGAACAGTCCAATCAAGCTCGGATATGTCAGTCCGCAAACCGGGCCGCTTGCCGCATTCGGCGAGGCCGACAAATTTGTCATCGACAATTTCCTCGCCACGACCAAGGCGAAGGGCTTGAACTATCAGGTGGTCGTCAAGGACAGCCAGTCGAACCCGAACCGGGCAGCCGAAGTCGCCAAGCAGCTGATCGTCGACGACAAGGTCAATCTCGTCCTCGTCGCCTCGACGCCGGAAACGACCAACCCGGTCGCCACCATTTGCGAGGGCGAGCAGATGCCGTGCATCTCTACCGTCGCGCCATGGCAGCCCTGGTTCATCGGCCAGCAGGGCAATCCCGGTGATCCGGCCAGCTGGAAGCCGTTCAGTTATGCCTATCATTTCTTCTGGGGTCTTGAGGATGTCATTGCCGTCTATACCGGCATGTGGGCGCAGCTCGAAACCAACAAGAAGGTCGGTGGGCTGTTTCCGAACGACGGCGACGGCAATGCCTGGGGCGACGGCAAGGTCGGTTTTCCTCCCGTGCTCAAGGACAAGGGCTATGGGTTGACGGACTCGGGCCGCTTCCAGGACCTGACCGACGATTTCTCGGCGCAGATCAACGCCTTCAAGTCGGCAAATTGCGAGATCATCACCGGCGTCGTCATCCCGCCTGACTTCACCACATTCTGGAACCAGGCCAAGCAGCAGGGCTTCACGCCGAAGATCGCCTCGATCGGAAAGGCGCTGCTCTTTCCCCAGACCGTCGGCGCTCTTGGCAAGGCCGGGCACAATCTATCCTCCGAAGTCTGGTGGACGCCCAACCATCCGTTCAAGTCGTCCCTCACGGGCGAAACGTCTGCTCAAGTCGCGGCCGCCTTTACAAAGGTCACCAACCGGCCCTGGACCCAGCCGATCGGCTTTGCCCATGCACTCTTTGAACTTGCCGTGGACGTGATGAAGCGCGCAAAGGACCCGGCAGATGGCGACAGCGTGGCCGAAGCGATTGCGGCGACAAAGCTCGACACCCTGGTCGGCCCGATCGCATGGGACGGCAAGGGGCTACCGCCATTCGCCGGCAAGAACGTCGCCAAGACCCCGCTTGTCGGTGGCCAATGGCGGTTGAAGGATGGCGGCATCTACAACCTCGTCATCACCGAGAATTCGCTGGCACCAAACATACCGGTCGGCGGCAAGATGGAAGCGATCGCCTAATGGCGACGGGGCCGCGATCCGCGGTCCCCCTTTTCGGAGCGGATCGCCATGCCCATCCTTGAACTTGACGACATTTCCAAGAAATTCGGTGCGCTGACGGTTGCCGAGCAGATCTCCCTTTCGCTCGGCCAGGGGGAGGCCCTCGGCATCATCGGCCCGAACGGCGCCGGGAAATCGACATTGTTCAACCTGGTGACCGGCAACATTGCCACCGACAGCGGCAGAATAAGATTTCTCGGCAAGGATGTGACGCGTGCGCCACCGATGGCGCGCTGCCTCTCAGGCATGGGGCGAACATTCCAGATCCCGCAGCCCTTCGAAAAGCTGACAGTGTTCGAAAACCTGCTGGTTGCAGGCGCTTTCGGCTCGCGCAAGCGCGAGGCGGAGGTTTCGGATCGATGTGCCGAAATCCTGGTCGCTACAGGGCTGATAGACAAGGCCAATGTTGTCGCCGGGGGCCTGTCTCTGCTGCAGCGCAAACGGCTGGAGCTTGCCCGGGCACTGGCGACAGAGCCGAAACTGCTTTTACTGGACGAGATTGCCGGCGGGTTGACCGAGGGCGAATGCCGCTCGCTGGTGGCCACCATCCGGGCAATCCACGCAAGCGGTATCGCCGTCATCTGGATCGAGCACGTCCTGCATGCGCTGAACTCGGTGGTGGAGCGCCTGCTGGTACTGCATTTCGGCAAAGTGATCGGTATCGGCAAACCGGAGGAAATCATGGCGTCGCGCCAAGTGCGCGAAATCTACCTGGGGATCGCGATATGACGGCGCTGCTCGAGACCATGGGGCTGAGGGCGTTCTACGGCGATTTCCAGGCGCTGTTTGGCGTCGACATCGCCATCGGGGCGGGCGAGGCCATTGCCATCATCGGTGCTAACGGTGCCGGCAAGACGACGTTGTTGCGCTCGATCGCCGGCGTCCTCGCCAATCAGCCAAATGCCATTCTTTACAAGGGCGAGCCGATCGGTGCCTTGTCGGCACCCGATATCGTCGCTCGCGGCATCGCAATGGTGCCAGAGGGCCGGCGGTTGTTCCCATCGCTCAGCGTCGAGGAAAATCTTCGGGTCGGCGCCTATGGCCGCAACATCGACGGACCATGGACACTCGACAGCATCTATGGGCTATTCCCCATTTTGAAGGAGCGGCGCAACAGTCCGTCAACGGCGCTTTCCGGCGGCCAACAGCAGATGGTGGCGATCGGCCGGGCGCTGATGTCGAACCCTAGCGTGCTGCTTTGCGACGAGATCAGCCTCGGTCTTGCACCCATCGTCGTCAGGGACATCTATGCCGCCTTTCCTAGAATTCGCGCGGCCGGGGCGTCGGTCGTCATCGTCGAGCAGGATATCGGCCAGGCGCTGAAGGTCGCCGATCGGGTCTACTGCATGATGGAGGGGCGCATCACCCTGTCCGGACTGTCCGGCAAAATGAGCCGCGAGGCGATCCACGCAGCCTATTTCGGAGCGGATGGTCATGAACTGGCTTGATACGATCCTCCAAGGTGTTCTGCTTGGCGGGCTCTACGCTCTCTTTGCAGCCGGTCTCAGCCTCGTCTTCGGCATCATGCGGCTGGTCAATCTTGCCCATGGCGATCTGATCGTGCTCGCAGCCTTCATCGTTCTGGTTCTTGTCACATCGCTAGGGCTCAATCCGTTCGTCGCGGCTCTGATCGCGGCACCCATCATGTTTGCGGCCGGCTGGGCGCTGCAATATTTCCTGCTCAATCGGACGCTCGGCAAGGACATCCTGCCGCCGCTGCTGGTGACCTTTGGCCTGTCGATCGTCATCCAGAACGGTCTGCTCGAAGGCTTTTCCGCCGATAGCCGCCGCGTCTCCGTCGGTTCGCTGGAAACGGCTTCCCTCAACCTCGGGCCGGTTAATGCCGGTATCATGCCGTTGCTGACGTTCCTCTCGGCGGTCCTTGTCATTGTCTGCCTCAACCAGCTGATCTATCGGACATCCATGGGGCGTGCCTTCCGGGCAACGTCCGATGATCCGGTGACGGCGGGGTTGATGGGCATCCGGCCGCAACGCATCTTCGCCATGGCAACCGGCCTTGCCATGGTCGTCGTTACCATCGCCGCGTTCTATCTCGGCACGCGCGCCAATTTCGATCCGACATCGGGTCCGGCCCGGCTGATCTATGCGTTTGAGGCGGTCATCATCGGTGGGCTCGGTTCGCTGTGGGGCACGCTTGCAGGCGGTATCATCCTTGGTATCGCGCAGACGGTCGGCGCTGCGGTCAACCCCGAATGGCAACTTCTCGCCGGGCACATCGCCTTTCTCGTGGTCCTACTGTTCAAGCCGCGCGGGCTCTTCCCGCGCGCCGTCGACTGAGGTCAATCGATGAGCATCGCAACTACACCATGGCAAGTCGAGACGCGCACCAAGGCATCGGGGCTGTTTGCCGTGGCCATTGTCGTCGTTCTTGCCATCGCAGCCGGAGCACCGTTTTTGGTCTCGCGCAGCGTCGTCCAGGACATGTTCTTCATCCTCACCATGCTGGTGCTGGCTCAAACCTGGAATCTTCTCGCCGGCTACGCCGGTCTGATTTCAGTCGGCCAGCAGGTCTTCGTCGGCTTCGGCGCCTATGCGATGTTCGGCTGCGTCATCCTTCTCGGCATCGATCCCATCGCTGCGATCTTTATCGCCGGTGGGCTGTCGGCAATTCTGGCGATCCCCACCGCCTTCTTCACCTTCCGGCTCTACGGTCCCTATTTTGCCATCGGCACCTGGGTAATCGCCGAAGTCGGTCGGCTGCTCTTTGCGCAATGGAAAGCACTCGGCGGCGGCACCGGCACGTCGCTGCCACGGGAGGCGACGCGCCAGATGTGGGGCGTCGGCGCGATGCATAAGCTCTTTGGCATGAAGGCAGCCGAAGCAGGCGATGCGATCACATATTGGTTGGCGCTGTTGCTTGCCCTTGCGACGATCGGCTTCATTTATGGCCTGCTGCGCAGCAAGCAGGGACTTGGGCTCGCCGCCGTCCGCGATAACGAACAGGCGGCGCGTGCCGTTGGCGTCGACGCTCTTCGAACGAAGGCTCTGGTCTATGTCGCCGCGGCTCTCTTGACCGGGATCGCCGGTGCGCTGATCTATGTGCAAAAGGCCCGGATTTCTCCGGATGCCGCCTTCTCAGTGATCGACTGGACTGCCTATGTGATTTTCATTGTGGTGATTGGCGGCATCGGGACGCTCGAAGGCCCCGTCGTCGGAATCATCGCCTTCTTCCTGCTGCAAAATCTGCTGGCCGATTATGGCTCCTGGTATCTTCTGATCCTCGGTCTTCTCGGCATCGTCGTCATGCTTTTTGCCCCGCGCGGTCTCTGGGGTCTCTTCTCCGACCGCACTGGCATCCAGCTTTTTCCGGTCCGCCGTGTCCTGAAACGCGGATCAATCGATCTCAAAGACAAGGGAGGGCCAAATGGCTGACATGACTACCGAAGTACTCGTCATCGGGACGGGACCTGCAGGCGCTGCAACAGCCGCGCTGCTTTCGACCTATGGCATCGACAACCTAGTGGTCAACCGCTACCGCTGGCTGGCGAGCACCCCCCGTGCCCATATCACCAACCAGCGTACGATGGAGGTGTTGCGCGACCTTGGCCGGGAAGTTGAGGACGAAGGCTATATGCACGCCACCGGTCAGGACCTGATGGGGGAAAACGTATTCTGCACCGCTATCGCCGGCGAGGAAATCGGTCGGATGAAAAGCTGGGGCACGCATCCCAATTCTCGAGCCGAGCATTTGCTGTCCTCGCCAAGCCATATGAATGACCTGCCGCAGACTTTCATGGAGCCACTGCTTTTCAAGACCGCCTGCTCGCGCGGCACACAGTCGCGCATGTCGACGGAATATTTGAGCCACGAACAAGATGCCGACGGCGTCACGACCATCTGTCGCGACCGGCTGACGAACAAGGATATCACCATCCGCTCGAAATACCTGGTGGGCGCTGACGGCGGCAACTCGAAGGTGGCCGAGCACGCGGGCCTGACCTTCGAAGGCAAGATGGGTATTGCAGGCTCGATGAACATCCTCTTCGAGGCGGACCTCTCCCGATATGTCGCGCATCGCCCGTCGGTTTTATACTGGGTGCTGCAACCCGGCGCCGACGTCGGCGGCATCGGCATGGGTCTCGTGCGGATGGTGCGCCCATGGCACGAATGGCTGATCGTCTGGGGATACGACATCAACCAGCCCGCACCGGCTGTCGATGAGGCGCATGCAAAGAAGGTCGTCCGCGACCTGGTCGGCGTGCCGGACCTCGAGATGACCATCAAGTCGGTGTCCACCTGGACCGTCAACAACATGTACGCCACGACCATGTCGAATGGCCGGGTGTTCTGCATGGGCGATGCCACCCATCGGCACCCTCCCTCCAATGGGCTCGGCTCCAACACCTCCATCCAGGACGCCTTCAATCTGGCGTGGAAATTGGCATGGGTGCTGAAAGACAAGGCCGGTCGAGGATTGCTGGAAAGCTACGATGCCGAACGGGCACCTGTCGCCAAGCAGATCGTCACCCGCGCCAACAAGTCGATCGAGGAGTTCGGGCCGATTTTCAAGGCGTTGGGTCTGCTTGACTCGATCGACCCCGTGAAGATGCAACAGAATATGGATGCCCGATGCAACGATACGGCTGATGCGGAAGAACAGCGCGCCGCGATCCGCAAGGCGATTGCCTACAAGGTCTATGAATTCGACTGCCACGGCGTCGAAATGAACCAGCGCTATCGCTCAGACGCGGTGATCACCGACGGCCAACCCGAGCCGGCATTTGCAAGGGATGCCGAGCTTCACTGCCAGCCAACCACATGGCCCGGCGCCCGGTTGCCGCATACATGGGTCTTTTCCGACAGCGGCGCAAAGGTCTCGACCCTCGACCTTGCCGGCCACGGCAAGTTCACCGTGCTCACCGGCATAGGAGGTCAGGGCTGGATCGATGCTGCACGCATCGTCGGCAAGGAACGTGGCATCGAGATCGAAGCCCATATGATCGGCCCGCGTCAACCATGGCAGGATTTCACCGGCGATTGGGCAAACGCGCGTGAAGTCCGCGACAGCGGTATCATCCTTGTGCGTCCGGACCATCACGTCAGCTGGCGGCGCGATAGCGTCTCGCATGATCCGATCGGGGAACTGCGCCGGGTCATGGCATCGATATTGGACAAATGAGGCAATCATGGAAGCGCATGAGAGAGGCTTCTTTACAGAAGCGAATTCCGTCGAGGTCGTGACCGGCCGCAACCGCAATGCGAAGAACGATCGACTAAAGCAGGTGATGGCAGTCGTCACCCGCAAGATGCATGAGGCGGTAAAGGAGATCGAACCGACGCAGGACGAATGGCTGGAGGCAATCCTCTTCCTCACTCGTACGGGACAGATCTGCAATGAATGGCGGCAGGAGTTCATCCTGCTGTCGGACGTCCTGGGAGTTTCGATGCTGGTCGATGCGATCAACAACCGCAAGCCCTCGGGCGCCTCGGAAAGCACAGTGCTCGGCCCCTTCCATGTCGATGGAGCACCAGAACTGGCGATGGGCGCCAATATCTGCCTCGACCAGAAGGGCGAGGACATGTTCATCCACGGCCGGATTCTCGACACGTCAGGCTCCCCCGTCGAAGGGGCGGTGATCGACGTCTGGCAGGCCAATGACGAAGGGTTTTATGATGTCCAACAACAGGGAATCCAGCCGGACTTCAATCTGCGCGGCGTCTTTCGCACCGGGCCGGATGGACGCTACTGGTTCCGCGCTGTGAAGCCGAAATACTACCCTATCCCCGATGATGGTCCCGTGGGACAGCTGCTAAACCAGCTTGGCCGCCATCCCTATAGGCCGGCGCACCTGCACTACATCATCAAGGCCAAGGGCTTCGATGCACTGGTCACACATATATTCGACCCTGACGATCCCTACATCAACTCCGATGCGGTCTTCGGCGTCAAGGAAAGCCTGCTTGCCGATTTCAAGCGGACCCATGATACGGTCCGGGCGAGGGACTACGGGTTCGAAGGCGATTTCTGGGACGTGGAGCACGATTTCGTTCTGGCGAGGAAAGGCGAAGCTCCATCGTGAGGCATTGCCGATATGCGAGCATGGTCCTGACACATGATGGAATGCTGCAGGTAAGGCCAGTGGCCTCGGCGGTGGCAGCCGCCGCCTTTCAGTCGCGGTGTCGCGTCAGAGTTTCATTGAAGTTGCTTTCGATTTTGCTCCACCACCAGCCCATTGACGCGGCTTCATTTGTCGAGCCGATTACCGGACGCGTCGAAATGCGTATGCTTCTTTCTCGATATTGACGGTGGCGGGTTCAATAGGCAGGCTGGTCTTGGGGGGGGCTGGCGTGCGTCTCATGCGATCACCTCTTTTCGCTGCAATTTCGGGAATTCGACAGCATTGTTAAGAAAAGGCGAGCTTCAATCGGCCCAAGCCAAATCTCTGCCGCCGCTCAACGCGCTGCGAGCCTTCGATGCGTTTGCCCGGCGTGGAAGTTTGCGCGCAGCTGCAAGCGATCTCGGCGTTGTGCCGGGAGCCGTGCGCCAGCAACTCGCAAGCCTCGAAGACTATTTCGGTTTTCTGCTTTTGAGCAAGCAGGCCGGCCGCATCACGCTCAACCCGGCCGGACAACGACTAGCCGACGCTGTGGGCATCGCATTTGCTATCGTTTCGCGCGCCGCTGAGGAGATCTCGTCAAACAGCCAGGTCGTCCGTCTTCGGCTGGGTGTTCCCATGCCCATGGCTACCGCCTGGTTCATCCCTCGATTGCCGCAGATGCACCATCGATCACCAACGCTTGAAATCGACGTCCTACCGGTGTCGGTGACGCAGTCCCTGTCAGATATGCCTGACATTGACGCGATCATCGTCGGTGGCGAGTACAAGCCGTTGCCCGATATCGCTGCAATCACGTTCATGAAGGATGAGTTCGGTCCGGTGGCGGCACCTCAGACGTGGGGTCGTGTCGACCTGACTTTGCCTCCAGCGATGCTTGAAAGCATGAATGCACTGATTGCGCGCAACGTCCCCTATCTGTGGGACGACTGGTTTCGCGAGGGCGGACACGCTCCAGCACGGTTTAACAAGCGCATCGAGGTTGAAGACCTGACACTGGCGATCAGTGCCGCCAAGGCAGGGCTTGGTGTGACCATCGCGCCGCGCGCATCCATAGAGGAAGAACTGGTATCCGGCTTGCTGATAGCACCGTTCGGCTTTGTCACGCGACCGGCAGGCTACCGGCTTTGTTGTCGGGTCGCCGACAAGGATCGTCGGCCCATTGTCGCCTTGCGCAACTGGCTGATCGACGAGGGCAAGACGCCGGCTGATATGGAAGAAAAACTACCCGTACAGTCAGTTTAATGTCCCTGTGCCGGCAAGCACCTTTCTGATTAGCATGGCTTGTTAGACCTCGAAGCAATCAGGACCAGCTTGCCATGACGATCTCGCCTTCGCACTCCCGCATCGACTGGGTTTCAAACAGCTGCAGTCTGTTGCGCGAGACCGCCGGTGACTTTGCCAGAACTCGCCCGTTTGAGGGGTTGACTATCGGCACGGCAATTCATCTTGAGCCGAAAACTGCGGCACTATTGATGGCATTGAAGGCAGGAGGGGCACGGCTCGTCGCGACCGGCAACCTCAACAGCACCCAGCTCGAGACCGTGGCCTATCTTCGCTTTCACGACATGGAGGTCATCGGGGGACAGACCACGGATGAGACGACGCACGGCGATTTCATTGACGCGTTGCTGGACCGGAAACCCGATCTGCTTCTTGACAATGGCGGCGATCTTTTTGCGCGTGTGGCAGAACGGCCATACAACGGCCTGCTTGGCGGCACCGAGGAGACGACATCGGGCCGCACGCGTCTGGCGCCATTGCGCGGCAGGATCGCACTTCCGATCCTCGTCATCAATGACAGCCCGATCAAGCAATTTGCAGAGAACCGCCACGCGGTCGGGCAAAGCCTATTTGAGAGCTACATGCGTTTCACCAATCGTTCGACCAACGGCAAGCGAGTGACTGTTTTCGGCTATGGTGCCTGCGGCAAGGGCACGGCGGCCTGCTTTAGAAGTGCCTACAGCACGGTCAGCGTCGTCGACATCGACCCGGTGGCGACGCTCGAAGCCCATCTCGACGGTTTTTCGACACCCCTTCGTGATGAAGCAATCCGCTCGGCCGATGTCATTGTCACTGTGACGGGCTTCCCGGCCATCTTGAACGCGCCGGATTTCGGGCTTCTCAAGGACGGCGTCATTCTCATCAATGGCGGGCATTTCCCACGTGAGATCGATGTCGAGGCCCTGCGTGCGGCGGCGGCCCAGATTGACACTTACGCCGGTGACGGGATCGACACAGTCCATCTGTCCGACGGGCGTCGCATTCACATTCTAGGCGGCGGGCACATGGCCAATTTGGCCGGTCCGCGGCCTCTTGGCAATTCTGTGGAATCGATGGACCTCGGCTTTACCCTGCAGGCCCGATGCTTGGAACGGGTAGCGTCAGGCAAACTCGACGCATCGATGTGTGTGGTCCCAGTGCCTGGGGATATCGATGCCATGGTGGCCTCTGCTTATCTCAACCTCAATCGATAGTGAGGAGGCAACCCGATGCTGCGCTGGGCAATCATTGGGACAGGGTTCATTTCCGATACGATGGCGACGGCGATTGCTGCAAGCGAAGGTTCGCGGATCGAAGCTGCTTTCGGGCGAGATTCCGGCCGGCTTTCCGATTTTGTCGACCGCCATCGCATTTCCAAACGCTATACCGACTACGATCGCCTCTTGAGCGATCCGGATATCGACGTCGTCTACATTGGCTTGCCCAACAATGCCCATCGCGAGGCCGTCGTAAAGGCTGCTGCGAAGGGCAAGGCGATCCTGTCGGAGAAATCGCTGACCACAACGATGAAGGACGCCGAGGTGCTGGCTGACGCTGTTCGTTCAGCTGGCGTGTTTTTCCTGGAAGGCCTGATGTATCTCAGCCACCCATTGATCGACAAGGTTGGCGACATTCTGCGCTCCGGATGCCTTGGGAAGGTCCAATCCGTGACCGGCTCTTATGCTGCCGACATCTGGCAGCTGGCCAATCCGCTCGGCAACGGCACGATCTTCAATCTCGGCTGTTATCCTGTGTCGCTCCTCCAATATGTCGTTCAAACGGCGTGCGGTCCCGACGCCTTTGCCCGTCGCGTTGCAAGCGGCATCGGCAATTTATCCAGCCATGACGGTAATATCTGCGACGCCGCACTCACCGTTCGCTTTTCCAACGGCGTCCTTGCCACTTTGCAATCCACAGACAGTTACGGCATGAGCTTCGATTTTGCCGTCTACGGCGATCGCGGTGTGTTGCGCTTGGCGACCAATCCGTGGCTTCCGGTCGCTGGTGAAAACCTGCTCGACCTTGAGCAATATGGTCGTGAGCGGCAGACCATCGTTGTCACTTCTCCTCATGATGCCTTTCGCCACCAGGTCATGCGCGTCGAAGAATGCCTTAGACAAGGCTTCACGCAAGCGCCAAGGCCCTCGCCACGCCTTTCGGATTCACTGGAGATCATGGACTTGCTCACGACATGGGAGAAGCAGTGTCGGGAGGCGATAGACACAGGTTCGGAAGCCTCCGATCGAGCGAGTGGAGATTGAGATGACAAAAGACGACCTCGTCAAGGCGCTTGGCCTTGTCGGCCATTTTCGAGGGCGGCTATTTCCACTGTGGGTGTAAGACGGACAAAGGATAACATGGCGTAACGGTTGATGAGACGGGATCAGAAGAGCCAGTTTGGTGCATCGTGCTCAAGCATGCATTCGCCGTGAGTTGGATCCGGTCCACGAACTCCCCTAATGGCAGGGCTCACCGCAAGAGGTTGGCGGCGAACGAGGCTCATCCTCGGCGGGAAAAAAGACCAGGTGCATTTGTCGTTTGGGGGAACGCCGGCACCTGGTCTATGGCCCGCTAGGGCAAGGTGAACCGTCATAATACCTAAATCTTGTGGTTGCGCCCGTCAATCCTTACAAAGAGTTAACCCCCGACATGTGGCTTTTGCCGAAGTCGTCGCGGCTCGCAGGGGCGGCATCGCAGGGGTAGGAGCAGTCATCGCAAACGCCTACAAGGCCACCGGCAGTCTCATAGGAGAGCTGCAGATCACTCTCGACAAGCTGTTTCTTGAGGTCGTGACTTTGGGTGCGCGCCAGGACTGGTGTATTGGCACCGACAGCGCCTATCTAAAAAGGCCAAGTGTTTCTGCCTCTGACCAAGGACCAAAGCGCAATGGTAGGATTTCCTGCACGTCGATGCCTCTTTTGCCCTGAGCGGTTGCAATGAACGAAATGTCACCGTTCGGGCGAATGTGAGCTGCTGTCAAGCGCCCGGATTCGTATGCGCCGGTGTCGATGGCAATTCGGTTGGGATATACCTCCGGCTTGTACGAATCTGTCACGGAGTGGCCGTGGATGACGACCTTTCCGAAATCGTAATCGGAATAGAGAAATTCATCTCTGATCCATGTCAGATCGCGCGGATTTTGATCTTCGAGCGCGACGCCTGGACGAAGTCCGGCGTGAACGAGAATGTAGGGGCCGACTTCCACGTACTTCCTCGCGTTTCGCAACGCGGTCAGGTGAGTTTTGTCAATCTTGTCGCGCAGGGACGTCAAAATGTACTCATCGAGCGGAATTTTGTAGGACCTTATCGTCGCGAGGCCACCAGCCCTCATCATCCAGGAGTTTAGCAGCAGCATCTGATTTATTTCGTCGGGTTCATCCAGAATTCGCAAAATGAATTCGTCGTGGTTGCCAAGGATGAGTTCAGTATTGCGATACTTGGCCATCATGCTGAGGATGAAGTCCAACGCGCCGCGGCTCGTGGGGCCTTTGTCGAAGATGTCCCCCAGAAAGACAAACCTTGCATCGAAACCTTGGTGGGTGCTTCGGACCATGCAATTGGCAACCAAAGCAACGAGCAAGTCTTCTCTTCCGTGGACATCGCCGATGGCAAAGACATGGGTGTCGCCGGTCATGAACGCTCTCCTGTTGGAGAGCGTTTTTTCACTGGCAGATGATCGAGTCTTGATCAAAAGCAAAGACTTGGCAACAGCGTTTGCAAGCGTTTACGCAAGCGCATAAGCTTTTAACGATCTGATCTGAATTTGGCCATAAAACCAACCCGGGACTGGTCAGGATCCGGGGGAGCTGTTCGCGAATGTCGTCGTGTGCCGGAGCCGCACGTTCCTGCCCATTCGGGACGGGCGCTTGCGTCTGGCCAGGTTACGGCGCGATGAGATCGAATTCCTCCAAGGCGTCATGGTGGTCGCTTGCGACGATCGCAATGGTAAGGAACTCGCGCGTCGAACCGAAGATCTATGAAACGCGCAAGACCTGAAGTTCATGTTCAGCGTCCGTTCCGATTCTTCGCCTTGCCCAATAAAATTGCTCGGCTTCGAGCTCACTCAAGGCAATCATGTCGGCGAACCGATACGACGCTGACCGGGATATCCGCCGCGTTCAAGTTCGAAGCATCGATTTCCGGCCAAGTCCGCCGCTGCTTGCCGAGGTGATAGTCGTCCTACCTGTGGTGGCCGCAAAGCCATTGGGTCTGGCCCATGTCTACGCGGTTGCCGAACCAAGTGGTTCGTCGCGAGCTTGATGAACTATGATCTACGCAACGTAATTCGCCACGTTGCCAAGTGGCTTTCGTGATATAGTCCCCCATGGGCTTGGAGGAGCCGTCAACGGACAAGTTCAACAACTGGCGTTTGAGCGGAAGTCCCTTTCATGCCCTGCCATACTGACGAGGAGCGAGCGTCGAAGAGGGTGGTCTGCGTGGCCATCGAATTGGGTCCGGCTTGTTACCAGGCTTCGGCTGCCGCCCGTCGATGGCAAGAGCCTGATCCATCTCGCACCAAACGTCAGCATGGCAATTGGAAACGCTACAAGGGAGGATGAGATGACAACTTTATTCGTGAGACACGCTGTCTCGGACTACAACAGCTGGCGTAAGGTCTACAACTCGTTTTCTGCGATCCAGAAGGCGAACGGGGTAACGGCAGAGGCAGTGTATCAAGCCGTCGATAACCCCAACGACGTCACCGTGACCCACGAATTCGCCACGCTGGAGGCGGCTCAGGCCTTCACCAGATTGGAAGAGTTGGGCAAGGCGATGCAAAGCGGAGGAGTGGTCGGGACACCGACGGTCTGGTTCACACACAAAGTGTAACGTCGCGGCGGCGCCTGTTAGGTCCATTCAGGGCCCGATATGACCGCACCGGTTCAAGGCGGGGCGCTCCTCGGGCTGTACCAAGGGAGGACGGCATGAGCGAGACGCGGAAAATTGCGGCGATCCTGGTCGCGGATGTGGTTGGCTACAGCCGTCTCGCCGGCGCGGACGAGGATCGCATCTTGGCGCGACTGCGGACGCTGCGCAGCGATCTGATCGATCCGACCATTGCCGTGCACAACGGTCGCGTGGTCAAGCGCACCGGAGACGGAAGCCTCATCGAGTTCCGCAGTGTCGTGGATGCCGTGCGCTGCGCCATCGAAGTGCAGAACGGCATGGTCGAGCGCAATGCCGGCCTGCCGCCCGAACGCCGCATCGAGTTCCGCGTCGGCATCCATCTTGGCGACGTGGTCGAGGAGACCGACGGCGACCTGATGGGCGACGGCGTCAATATCGCTGCACGCCTCGAAGGGATTTGCGAACCTGGCAGTATCTGTCTCTCAGAGCAGGCCTACTGGCAGGTCAAGGCAAGGCTCGATCTTGCGATCAACGATCGCGGCGCAGTGCAACTCAAGAACATCGCCGATCCGGTCCGGGTCTATTCGCTGCAGGTCGGCGTCCCCGCCCGTGCGAAGCCGGCGGCACCGGCGCAACCTGGTGCACCGGACAATCCTTCGATGCGGCTTGCGCTGCCCAACAAGCCTTCGATAGCAGTCTTGCCGTTCCAGAATATGAGCGGCGAAGCTGAGCAGGAGTATTTCGCCGACGGCATCGTCGAGGACATCATCACCGGGCTGTCGCGGATCAAATGGCTGTTCGTGATCGCGCGCAATTCCAGCTTCGTTTATAAGGGAAAGGCCGTGGATATCCGCCAAGTCGGTCAGGAACTCGGCGTGCGCTACGTTTTGGAGGGTGGCGTGCGCAAGGCGGGCAATCGGTTGCGCATCACCGCCCAGCTCATCGAGGCAGAGACAGGGGCGCACCTGTGGGCCGACAGATATGATGGCGCGTTGGAGGATGTTTTCGATCTGCAGGACCAAATTACCGACAAGGTGGTCGGTATCGTCGAGCCAAGTTTGCAGCGGTCGGAGATCGAGCGCTCGCGACGAAAGCGTCCGGAAAATCTCGACGCCTACGACCTGTACCTGCGCGCGGTTCCTCATATGGCAACCGTAATGCCGGCAGACGCCAAGATCGCAGCCGAGCTTCTCGAGGATGCGCTGAGGCTTGAGCCGAACTACGCCGCGGCCCATGCGCGGCTTGCCTGGTGCCATGAGATTTTCTTCACGCGCGCGGGATGCAATGCAGCCGACAAAGTCGCCGGGGTCGAGCACGCGCGTGCAGTGATTGCAAGCGGCACCGATGACGCGACGGCGTTGGCAATCGCTGCGTTTGCGATGACCATGCTGAGCAAGGATCACGAGGCAGCATTAGGCGCTGTCGAGCGCGCCCTGTCGCTTAACGCCTCGTGCGCCACGGCGCTGTATTTCGGCGCGATCATCTACGCTTTCGCCGGCCAACCCGCCGCAGCGGTCTCCAACGCCAATCGTGCGCTGCGATTGAGCCCGTTCGATCCAATGGCTTATGTAGCCCATGCGTCACTTGGGTCGGCCGCCGTCCAGGAGATGCGCTATGACGAGGCGGCATCGCACTTTGCCAAGGCTGTTCAGGCGAATCCCCGCTTCAGCACACTTTATTTCTTTCAGGCTGCTTCGCTGGCGCTTGCCGGACGCCAGGAAGAGGCGCTGTCGATTGCGCAACAGCTACTGGAACTCGAACCAGGATTTCGGCTCCGCTTATTCTTCGAAGTTGGTATGGCGCGAGCAGTGGCCGACAGGCTTTCAGAAGGCGCACGCATGCTGGGATTGCCCGAATAGCTTGGTGGGGCGTCGATTTCGGACGCCAGGCCACCGTTGTCGACAAGCGACAAATCGATATGCGGAACTGATGCACCCTGGCCTTCGACGCCTCGCACCGGACGCTCTAGGTTTGGCGCATTTTGGCCGCCTCTCGTGGTCGCGGGTTCGCTCATTGCGGACATGCTCACCAATGCGTGTCTTGCTTCCTCTGGGGCGAGGGCGCTTGGGTTAGCTGCCCGCAACGCCGCAGCCTCCAATACCCCAAAGCGCTTCAGCGACGCCGCAACGCGACTGCAAAGTCGCCTGGTCGAGGCGGCGGTAGAGATGTGATAGAACAGGCCGCTTCGCCATCAGCGCATGGAATATTTCGCGAGTTGCCAAAGGCAGAAGAATATCGGAAGCTCGTTTCTATGCGGCGATAGGGTCTGATCGGCCGATACAGATTGCGGAACATGAAAACTGCCTCACCCATTGTGCCCGACAATCACAGCAGTTCGACGATCTGTCGGGGTTGTTGGGATCAGATGCGCATGCCCATCCCGATCCGTGGCCCGCTCGCCCTGCCGTTTCGCGTATTCGGCATCACCCGCAGCAAGATGAATCCGGATATCTGCACAATTTGCGAACGTGCCTTCCACTACGTCAAAAAGCAGCGTCAAGTCACCGCCGTCGCAACCATTCTGTTTGCCGACATCAGGGGTTTCACGGACCTGTCCGAGCGCATCGAGGCGGTCAAATTGAGTAGGATCGTCAGTCTGTTCCAGGATAGCTGCGCACAGGCGATCTGGGCTCACGACGGCATTGTCAATAAACAAATGGGCGATGGCCTGATGGCAATCTTCAATTTTCCGATCGTTAGAAAGGATCACGCCGGTGCGGCGATCATGGCCGCGCTGGACATACAGCGGGCCTGTACCGCCGCGCTGAACGGGTTGAATGCCGATATCGACGGATTGCCGGACCGCATGCTCGGCGTCGGTGTCGGCATCCATACCGGCGATGTCCAGATCGGTGAGTTTTCCAGCTTTCGCAGCGATTTCACGGCAATCGGCGGTGTGGTCAATCTGGCTGCGCGGCTCGAATCCCAGGCGGCGGCTGGCGAGATTCTCGTATCGGCCGAGACGGCCGCTCAGGCTCCAAGCCTTACGGCCGGAACCGAATTGCGTCCGCTTATGCTCAAGGGCATAGAACAACAGGTGCAGGCAAGGGTGCTGATCAAGAGCTGACCTGCTGTTCCACCGGACCGCCGGCTTTCTTCCAGGCGTCGATCCCACCTTCGATGTGTCCGGAGGTCTTCAAACCGGCATCCTGCGCGGCTTGCACCGCCATTGCCGAGCGTTCGCCAAAAGCGCAATAGAAAATGATCTGTTTGCCAGCAGCGACGGCCAATGCGTGCAGAATGCCGCCGGCGTCAAGATTCTCCTGAAGGGCGGGATAGGGTGCATGGAGCGAACCTGGAATGATGCCGTGCCGCTCGCGCTCGCTTTTCTCGCGTAAGTCGACAAGCGTCACGTCGGTGCGCCCCTGCAGGAAGAGCGCCTGCCTTGCCGATACCGCCCACCCCTTGCCGGCGATTTCATCTTGGTGAAGGCCGATGTGCACATTGGCTGGCACAGCCACGTCCATCATTTTCGGGTTGGGCAGGTGCAGATTGTTCATCAGGTCGACATATTCGTCGATCGACTTCACCTGCAAACGCGGGTTGAAACGCTTCTCTTCGCCGATGGTGGAGACGGTGTCGCCCTTGTAGTCATGCGCAGGGTAGAGCAGCGTCTCGTCGGGCAGGCGCATCAGCTTGTTGAATATTGAATCATATTGCGCTCGAGGATCGCCGTTCTGGAAATCCGTGCGCCCGGTTCCGCGGATCAGCAGCGTGTCGCCGGTGAAGATGCGACCGCCCATCAGGTATGAATAGGAATCGTCGGTGTGGCCGGGCGTGTAAAGCACATCAAGGCTTAGGCCCTCGATCGTAACGCGATCGCCCTCCGAGACCCGCATGGCGACGACATCCGCCTTGGTCTGTTCGCCCATGACTGTTATGCAGTGTGTGTGGTCACGCAGCGCGCCAAGACCAGTGATATGATCGGCGTGGAGATGGGTGTCGACTGCCTTGACCAGTTTCAGGTCCAACTCGCGGATGAGCTGCAGGTAGCGGTCGACCTTTTCGAGGACCGGGTCGATGATCAATGCCTCACCGCCGGTCCGGCTGGCGAGGAGATAGGTGTAGGTGCCTGAGACACTATCGAACAACTGTCGGAAGATCATCGTTTGCTCCTTCGTCTACCAATTTGCTCCGGCCGAGCGCCCACGAAAGCGACAGCAGCCATCGCGTCTGGAGATCGGGTGGGGACAGACTGTCTGTCCCCACCCGGTTAGCCTTTCAGGTCAAAATGGGCTGTGGCACGATACGGATATAGGGCTTGGGTTCCTTCCAACCCTGGGGGTAGAGCTGCTTGGCTTCGTCGTTCGAGACGGAGCCGGCAATGATGACGTCATCGCCCGGTTTCCAGTTGACCGGCGTGGCAAGGCGATGCTTGGCGGTCAGTTGAAGAGAATCGATAACCCTGAGCACCTCGTCGAAGTTCCGACCAGTGGTCATGGGATAGGAGATCACGAGCTTGATCTTCTTGTCCGGCCCAATGACATAGACGTTGCGGACGGTCTGGTTGTCTGCGGCCGTGCGACCTTCGGAACTATCACCGGTGGCGGCCGGTAGCATGTCGTAGAGCTTAGACACGGCAAGTGTCGGATCGCCGATCATGGGGAAGTTCGGCGCGAAGCCCTGGGTTTCAGCAATGTCCTTGGCCCAGCCTGCGTGCTTGTCGACCGGATCAACAGACAGGCCGATAATCTTGACACCGCGTTTATCGAATTCGGGCTTCAGGCGCGCCATATAGCCCAGTTCCGTGGTGCACACAGGGGTATAGTCCTTGGGGTGCGAGAACAGAATGCCCCAGGACTTGCCCAGCCACTCGTGGAACGAAACCGGTCCTTCGGTGGTCTGGGCCATGAAATCGGGGGCGACGTCGTTAATTCTCAGTGACATGATTGATCCCTTCCTTGTTGAGTGCAACTATGGAGACACAATACGAGTTCACCGTTCCGCGAGCGTTCCCCGACAAGTCTTTTGTTGTGGCGAGCCGGTTGCCCGGGGGAACTTGATGTTTCGGTAGGAGCTTGTTTTGAAGATACACATTCAGCTTCTCGGACACTTTACCGTCCAAATCGATGGTCGCGAAATTCCCGCGGCGGCATGGAAGCGGGATCGTGCCGCAGCGATTGTCAAATTTCTTGCAATATCGCCGGAGCACAGGATTCACCGCGAAAAAGCCATGGAAGCCTTTTGGCCGGATCTTGAGATAGAACCGGCGGGTGCAAATCTTCGCAAGGCAATCCACTTTGCGCGACGCGCGGTGGATATGCACGATATTATCATGGTTGATAAGGAGATTGTCGGCTTTTCTTCGCACATCGAATTCGAGACAGATGTGCAACAATTCGAAGCGGCGGCCAAGCTCGCACTTCGAAGCAAAGATCTTGCTGAATGCGAAAAGGCCGCCGAGATATATGGTGGCGCTCTATTGCCAGATGACCGTTTTCTGGAATGGCTTGACGCGCCGCGATCCCGACTTCAACGTTTGTTTACCGACGTGCTGCGAACGGGCAAGCTTTGGCGGCATCTGATCGCACTCGACCCGACGGATGAGGAGGCCCAATGTGCTTTGATGCAGGCCGCGCTGGATGCAGGCAATCGAACCGAAGCCATCCGGCAATTCGATCAACTCCGCGAGCGACTCCATGCCGAACTCGGGGTTGGGCCGAGCAAAGCCGCCATCGAACTCTACGAGCGCGCGCTTTCCCTCTCAGGTGTCGAGCCCGCAGCACCGGCCGAGCGCATTCGCGCCTCCCTGGCCTGGGCATTGGTGCATTTGCAAAGCGGCGAATTCGACAAGGCCGCTGAGCTCGCCCGCGAGACGCGTTCGCAAGCGCTCGATGCTGGTTTGGGACGTGAAGTCGGTGAGGCCGGTGCCATCCTGGGACTGACTGCGCACATGCAGGGCCGCTGGCCGGAGCTGTTCCGCAGCGAATTTACGGAGTGGGCGCGCAGTGGGGGCAGTTTCGTTCCGGCCGTTTTCGACGGGCATCTATGCCTTGCGGAGTTTTGTCTGTGTGACGCCAAGGGCCACGGCGCAATCGCCCTGTCTGCACAAGAATTGCTGGTCGTCGCTGAGGATGCGCAGTCTGTGGCCGGCAGAGGATTGGCGTGCTTGATCCTTGGTGAGATTGCCCGATGTGCGGGAAAGCTCGATGAGGCGGAGACGTTGCTAACGCAGGCAGAACATCTGCACACCGAAGTCAATGCGTTGTCGGGGCGCGTTCTTGTTCTGGAGCGGCTGGCGGAGATTGCATTGGCGCGGGGCCAGAAATGGCGCGCTGGCCGGCTGATTCAAAGAGCATTTGCCGATGCCACCCGGTCGTGGCTATCAAGCCACCTGTTGTCGAGGCTGCAGGCATTGGCCGTGAGGGCGGCCACGACCAAGGACAAGATCGCAGAGGCCATTCTGGCAGGCGATCGGCTGCTAACACCTGGAGCCTGCCAACCCTGCTCGATGGCGCTTCGCACTGCATCCGCAGTCGCGCTGGCGCAGGCCGGAAATCTGGAGCAGGTCGATCGACGCCTCAACGATGCCGAACGCATTGCCGGTATGTGGCAGGGCGGACCATGGGCCGCTGCTCTATGGGAGGCACGCGGGGTACAGAGGCAGGCTCAGGCAAACAGTATTCGGGCTTTGGCAGCCTTCTCAGAGGCCGCTGCCCGCTATGAGGATCTGGGCAGACCCTTGGACCAGGCACGCTGCGTGAGCCGCATGGCCGACGCGATGCCGGAGCACTTGCCGCGATAGTGGGGTGGTACCCGTGTTGCGGCCATTTGCGTGCCCCCGGGAAATCACGGATTTGCAAAAACTTACTTTTCCTGGCGAGCAACGACTGTCCGCTTACAAAGGAGACGCTGGGTCATTCTCGTTTTAGTCACGCAATGGCAACCTTTTCACATCGTCGTCTTGCAGGCTTTTTCTCCCCGTGCGCGACAAGAGCAATATCATTAAGCAGTTATTATGCGACGTTCGGTATTTTTAGGGTGCATTCCAATATCGGCTCTTTTGGTGAAAAATCGATGCTTTCAATTCGTAACGTTCTCGTCACGGTATTCGTGCTGATCAGCTTGGCGCTCAGCGCCGTTGTTAGCAAATCCCTCTACCAGTCCTACGTCGGCTACAGGACGTTCAAAGAAGTGTCGAACCGCACAGCCGTGGACAAGGCGCTGTTTACCATTCTCCTGAACTACCGATTGGAGCGGGGCCACAGCGTTACGGTCCTGACTGCTGCGGCAGACACTGCAAAGAGCACGCTTGAGATGGTTCCAGTGGATCGCACCAAGGTGGATGTTGGCGTCGCCGATCTCATTGCCGCGACCGCATTCGTTGACGATTCGCAGCTTTCACCGCTGCTGGATAAGATCAAAAGCACTTACGATAGCAATATGGCGCTGCGCCAGGAGGTTGACCGCCAGTTGGGATTGCCACTTGAGGCGCGCGACAAGGCGGTCAGCGACAGGCTGATGTCGTTCGGCGGCGGCTTTCTTGGCGATCTTGAAGCGGCCTCGAATGTCACTGAGGCTGGCATTCGCTCGCTCGACAACTCCCTGATGGACCTCGTTCAAATCCGTGCCAATGCTTGGGCGACCCGGGCTTCGGTCGGCGCTGCGGCCCTCGTCATCAACAAGGCGACTGCCATTGGTAAGCCGCTGTCGCAAGCAGAGATCCTGGAGATGACGTCCAGTTTGGGCCGCTCAGCATTTGCATGGTCCCAGGTCAAGACCCTAGTCAATCATCCAAAGACTGCCGACGCATTGAAGGCAGCGTTTGCAAATGCCGAGGCGACCTATTTCACCGGTGCGTTTGCCGACATGCGCGATGCGATCGTCAAGAGCGTGTCGGGCGGCGGCGTGGCCGGCGTTAGTCTGGACGATT
Source organism: Rhizobium sp. 2YAF20 (assembly GCF_052114685.1). Taxonomy (NCBI): domain Bacteria; kingdom Pseudomonadati; phylum Pseudomonadota; class Alphaproteobacteria; order Hyphomicrobiales; family Rhizobiaceae; genus Rhizobium; species Rhizobium sp. 2YAF20. Next base: position 24,726 of record NZ_JBFRFF010000013.1, read on the forward strand.
GGCAAGTCGGAAGTACAAAGGGTCAGGCGAGCATTGCCGACGTCGCATTGCTGGCAATGGTGGTTTTGAACGACACGGCTAATGATCTGGCATCGGCCGCTTTGCAGGGAGTTATTGCCTATAGCGCACTCCTGATCGGAGCATTGGTGATGGGGTTGGCTGGGTTGGTTATAGTGGTTCGCCGCGTCGTCGGTCCGATTGGATCCCTCACGCTTTCCATGCAGAAGCTGGCGCAAGGCGATTGTGATCTGGTCATTCCCTTTGTCGAACGCAACGACGAAGTGGGCGATATGGCTATTTCGCTTGAGGTCTTCCGTCAGGCGGCGATTCGCAACAAAGAGCTGGAAACAGATGCGCAGGAGAACCGCGTTGCCGCTGAGCGGGAGCGGATCGACACGCAGCGACGGGCAGAAGCGGAGGCCGACGCGCGGCTATCACAGGCGACTGCCTCGCTTGCGGCCGGCCTGAAGCGCTTGGCGTCCGGAGATATGCTGTGCGAGATCGAAGCGCCACTTGCGCCGCAGTTCGAGACACTGCGCCATGATTTCAATGTATCCGTACGCCAGTTGCGCGAGGCGCTGCAGAGCGTCGAGGGATCGGTGTCGACAGTCAGCAGTGGTGCACGCGAGATTTCTGCTGCTTCCGACCATCTGTCGCGCCGCACGGAGCAACAGGCAGCCTCGCTCGAAGAAACCGCAGCTGCCCTGGAAGAGATCACCGCCAATGTCGTTTCCACGTCCAAGCGCACCGCCGAGGCGCGCGACGTTGTGCGTGAGGCGCGCGTCCGCGCTGATCGCTCTGGCGCTGTCGTGCGCAACGCGGTGACGGCCATGGAGCGCATCGAACAGTCTTCGCGCCAGATCGGCCAGATCATTGGAGCCATCGACGAGATTGCGTTCCAGACCAATCTTCTCGCACTCAATGCCGGTGTCGAAGCCGCAAGAGCGGGCGAAGCAGGCAAGGGTTTTGCTGTCGTCGCTCAGGAGGTACGCGAACTTGCTCAGCGGTCTGCGAGTGCGGCAAAGGAAATCAAAACGCTGATCGGCAATTCTGCGGCAGCCGTCGGCGAAGGTGTCAAACTGGTCAGCGAAACCGGCGAGGGACTTGGCGAAATCGAAGGCCTTGTCCAGACGGTGAACGTGCATATGGACGCGATTGCGACCGCAGCCCAGGAGCAGTCAGCCGGGCTTGCGGAGGTCAATACCGCCGTTAATCACATGGACCAGGCGACGCAGCAGAATGCGGCGATGGTGGAAGAAATGAACGCGTCAGGTGCCGGTCTTGCGCAGGAGAGCGTTAGTCTCGAAAGCCTGCTCGGCAACTTTCGACTTGGAACTCATCAGGCCTCGAGCCTGCGTCAGACGGCAACCCGCCTGCGGGCGCCGGCTGCACCCGTGCACTCGCAAGTGCGAACTCCGGTCGCGATGTCCCGGCGCTCAGCTGCAACCTCCGCCGCTGCCGAAAGCTGGGAAGAGTTCTGAGCGCCGCCTGTCGGATCTCTAGTCAAGACTGAGTTGTTTATTCGAGACAGGCCTGCGCCCCGGCTGGGATGGCGGGCGGAAAAACCCCGATCATCCGTCTATGCGGAATTTGCCACCAACGGCGCATCGGAAATCGAGCAATGACCCACCGGCGGGCTGCTCTGCAGACGCTGCCCTTAGGCGAGACGATCGCCAAGGCGCTGTCGATCGCGCCCAAGTCCGCACGCCGGATTGTTCAGGAGCTAGGTCTTCGCAAGCTCACGGGGAGGGGCGCCTCAACTCGGCCGTCGCGCCCTCCTATTCCAAGAATGTCTTGGGACAATAGATAGCGCTTGCGGTCACCATTAGCCGGAGATGAGCTTCCAGCCGACGATGACGAGGATGGCGGCAAGGACCATCCGGATGACGCGCTCGTGCAGTCGCGGCGCCAAGAGACAGCCGACGACGATGCCGGGGATCGAGCCGACAAGCAGGGCAAAGAGCATCATCCAGTCGATGCTGCCGATTGCCCAATAACCCATGCCGCCGATTAGTGTCAGCGGCACGGCGTGGGCGATATCGGAGCCGACGATCTCGCGAACGTCGAGGCGTGGATAGAGCACCAGCAGCACCGTGACGCCGAGCGCGCCAGCGCCGACCGAGGTCATGGTGACCAGGACGCCAAGGACGAGCCCGAGCAGCAGCGTCAGGCCGCCGACGGTGCGCGGGCTCATTGCGTCACGGTCGCCGCGTCGCCGACGCGCTGCGGCCAACACAACCAGCAGCTGGCCGCGAAAAACCAGCATCGTCGCAGTCAATAGCAGCAAACAGCCGAGCGACAGCGTGATTGCGTGGGCGACCGAGACGCTGCTGCGATCGACGCCAGCCATGATCCACAGCATTAGAAGCGCTGCAGGAACGCTGCCGGCTGCGAGCGTAGCGACGATCTTCCAGTTGACGCGGCCGTGCCTCCCGTGGACAGCCGTGCCCGCCGTCTTGGTGATTGCCGCATAGAGCAGGTCGGTTCCAACTGCCGTCACCGGATGGACGCCGAAGAGCAGCACCAGCAGCGGCGTCATCAGCGAGCCGCCTCCGACGCCGGTAATTCCGACCAGCATACCGACGACCAATCCAGACAGGGAATAGAGTGGCTGGAACGAGGCCAATGAACTCAATGCCTCGGTCTCCGCTTGCGACCGGACGGGTATTGGCCGATAAAAAATGATCTCACGTCATTGCCTAAACAAGATAATTTGCGTTCGTCAGGATTCATATGAACCAGAAAAATATCGTCAAGGCAAACAAACACAGGCGATCAGATCGCCCGTCAGGAAGCCTGCCAAGCCTGCAGCTGGGAGAGAGGCGTTACCGCCGCGCCAAAAACAACATTGAGGACGCGCTCGTCGGCCGCTACCAACGTTTGGGGGCGGTTCGAAACCGAAAAGCCTCAAACGCAGCCGGATGAAAGGTCAGTGGCAGATCATTAGGCACTACTGACACCACCCGTTCATCGGGCTGGTCTCGGCCTTGAAGGTCTCCAAGATCGCAATAGACAAGCGAGCCGATGCGCTTCTTGCAGAACTAAAATAACACAGCCACGAAGGAGCCGTAGGGCGGATATGCCGCGCCGGGCGCCCTTATGACTTTGAAATCGTGGCATTACATTTCGGATCGCTGCATCAATCGTACCGCAGGGGTATTCGAGCCAGCGGTGTATCCGAGCTTTTCTGAAAGCTCGGACGCTGCTTCCAGCAAACGGCTGAGATAACCGTCCCGATTTTTGATCCCGTCTTCCTTCGGCGTTACCAGGCATAGGGTGGCGATGCACACAGGACCCGGCCCGAAGATCGGTACTGCCAGGCAATGGGTGAAACTGTCGACGATGCTGTTGAAGGTGAAGAAGCCATCCTTGTCCGCCTGTCGCACCTGCCGGATGAATTCGGCAGGTGCAAGTACCGAACCGTCCGGAAGCGCAAAGTCCTCAGGCGGTATCAAATCGATGATTTCCTGGTCGCTCATATGCGTCACCAGCAGACGACCGGACGCCGTCCACGGAATTGCCACCGGTTCACCGACATTTGTCGAGATCCGGAACGGACGCATCCCCTCCTTCATCAAGGCGACGAGATATTTGTCGCCTTCAAGCAGGCACATCTGCGCGGTCTCGCGGGTCTCCTCGGCAATCCTTGCAAGCAGCCGGTCGCATTCCCGCATGAGATCGAATTGCTCGGCATAGGCCGCGCCGAGAAAATAGAGCTTGCGACCGAGAAAGACCCGGCCGTCGTCGCCGCGATATTCGAGCACGCCTTGCCGGATCAGCAGGTTGACGAGTTCATAGACCGAAGAACGCGGCGCGCCAATATGCTGGGCGATCTCGTTCGGCCGCATGGGCTGACGCCGATGCCGGAGAAATTCGAGTATCTCAAAGGCTCGGTCGAGACCGCGCGCTCTCCGGCTTATCGTGTCGAGGGCTTCATCCATGCGTTTCCATTTCTCGAGCATCACGCAACAATGCGTGAGGCGTCACCTTTCCTTGTAGGCGATACAGTCCACTTCCACCTTGCAATCGACCATCATCCGCGACTGCACGCAAGCGCGTGCCGGAGGATTTGCACCGAAGTACTCGGCGTAGACACCATTGAAACTCCAGAAGTCGCGCGGGTCGTCGAGCCAGACCCCGACGCGGACGACATCTTCGAGACCGTAACCAGCCTCATGCAGGATCGCGATCAGATTTTCAATTGCCTTGCGGCTTTCGGCCACGATGCCACCACCAACGACCTCGCCGGTTTCCATGGCAATCTGGCCCGAAACGTAAAGCCAGCCATTGGCCTCGACCGCGCGTGCAAACGGCAATGCTTGCCTGCCGGCGCCCGTTTCTCCCGTGCCGTAGCGCTTGATTGTCAAAGTATCACTCCCGATTTCTAGTTGAAGGTTGAGGTCTTGAGAAATTCTGCAAGCCGCTCCGTCTGGGGCTTGACGAACATGACCTTCGGATCACCCTGTTCGCCAATGCGCCCCTGGTTCATGAAGATGACGCGGGTGGACACCTCATAGGCAAAGCGCATCTCATGGGTGACGAGCAGCATGCTCATTCCATCCTGCGCAAGGTTCTTGATCACCTGGAGCACCTCGTTGACGAGCTCCGGATCGAGGGCCGACGTGACTTCGTCGAACAGCATCAACTTCGGGTTCATCGCGATCGCTCGGGCAATGGCCACGCGCTGCTGCTGGCCGCCGGACAGCTGGCCGGGGAAATGGTCCATCCGGGCGGAAAGACCGACCCGGTCCAGCCATTTCTCGGCGACCGATCGTGCCTCGGCGCGCTCCATCTTCTTGACCTTCATCAGGCCGAGCATGACGTTGTTGGCTGCCGTCATGTGCGGAAAGAGGTTGAACTGCTGGAAGGCCATGCCGGTCATGGCCCGCTGGCGAGCGATATCCTTTTCCTTCTTGCGGCGGCGAACCCCGCCGATGGTCTCATAGCCGATCGGTTCGCCGTCGATGCTGATCGATCCGCCCTGGAATTCCTCCAGCATATTGATGCATCGCAGCATCGTCGTCTTGCCGGAACCGCTCGAGCCGATGATGCTGATCACCTCGCCCTGGCGCATGCTGCAATCGACGCCTTTGAGGACTTCGACGGGGCCGAAGCTCTTGTGGAGATCGCGTATTTCAAGGAGTGCGTTGGGCATCGCTGTGAGCCTCACGATGAAATGGCGGTCTTGCGCTCGACGTAGCGGCCGAAGCGTTCGATGCCATAATTGATGACAAAATAGAGGAAGCCCGCGAAGAAGTAGAATTCGAGGCTGAGGAAGCTGCGAGATATGACTTCCTGTGTTCTAAGCAGCAGTTCCGCGACGCCGATGATCGACAGCAGCGTTGAAGCCTTGACCATCTCGGCCGCGGTATTGACCCAGGCGGGCAAGGCATGGCGAAGCGCCTGGGGGCCAAGCACGTAGGCAAAGGTCTGCGGAAAGGTAAGGCCGATTGCCTTGGCCGCTTCCGTCTGCCCTTGGGGTATCGCCTGAAGCGCTCCGCGCACAAGTTCGCCGACATGCGAGCTGCAAAAGACCGACAGCGCAAGAACGCCTGCCTGGAATGGGCCGAGGTCGATGCCGATTGTGCTCAGGACATAGTAACTGGCAAGGACCAGAACCAGAACCGGCGTGCCGCGGATGAAATCCGTGTAGGCGCGGACGAACAATCGCAAGACTGCCCCGCCATAGGTCAGCGCCAATCCGACGAATACCCCCAAAAACGTGCCGATGACGATCGACAGAAACGAGATGGAAATCGTGGCGCCGAGGCCCTTCAATAGCGGGATACGTGCAAGCCAGGCCTGGTCGAGAAAATGGGAGATTTCCATGGCGCTCACCTCGGTATCGATAGGCGCCGCTCGGCAAGACGCAACAGCGCGGCGAGCAGGGAACAGGTGACAACGTAAAGGCCGCTCGTGACCATCCAGGTCTCGATGACGCGGAAGGTTTCGACATTGATCTTGCGCGCTTCGAAGGTCAGTTCCGGTACTGCGATGGCGGCGGCAAGCGAGGTGTCCTTGAAGAGCGAGATAAAGGTCGAGCTCAGCGACGGAAGCACATTGCGGATCATGATCGGCATGGTGATCGAGGTGCGTATCTGCGCCTCTGTCAGCCCAATGGCGAGACCCGCCTCGCGCAGGCCCGGCGCCACGGAGAGAAGCCCGCCACGAAAGACTTCGGCCAGATAGGCGCCGGAATAGACGGCGAGCGTCACGATGAAGCTTTCGATTTTGCCAAGGCGAAGACCGAGTTGCGGCATGGCGAAAAATGTGAAGAGCACCAGGACCAGGATTGGCGTGTTCCGGATGATCGTCACATAAATCTGCGCCGGGCTGCGAAGCAAGGCAGCCTTCGAGACCAAAGCGAAGGCCGCGAAAAGGCCAATGATACAGCCGGCGAGGATCGCCGCAAGCGCAAGTCCGAGGCTCAGTGCCAGACCTTCCAGAAGAAGGTCGAAACTGCGCCAGACCGCAGAGAAGTTCAATGCATAGCCCATATAAGCCGTCCGTCAGATGAGGCGCGAATGGTCCGGGGCAAACCCGGACCATTGTGCGGAGACTTACTTATATTCGACCGGGAAGCCGATCTGCGGTGGTGCGAGATCCTTGCCGAACCATGTTTTGTAGGACTTGGCATAGAAGTCGAACTCGACGCCGGTCATGGCCTCGTGAAGAGCCGTGTTGACGAAATTCAGCCAGTCCTGATCGCCGCGCTTGACGCCGCATGCATAGGTCTGGGGGTTCCAGCCATAGCCGGCATCCTTGTAGCGGCCGGGGTTCTGCGTCATGTACCAGGCAAGCGACGACTGGTCTGTGGCGGCAGCAGCGGAACGGCCGGATTCGAGCGCCTGGTAAATCAGGTCGACGGAATCATACTGGTCGACCTTCGCCTCTGGCAGGGCGGCATGCACCATGGTTTCGGCATAGACGTTCTGCAGCACCGAAATCGTCACGGCGGAGCCGGCAGCCTTGAGCGCTGCGTAATCGGCATATTGGCCGTCGGCCTTCAGCATCAATCCCACGCCCTCGCGATAATAGGGGATCGTGAAGGCAATCTGCTGCGCACGTTCGCCGGTCACGGTCATGAACTGGCAGGTGATATCCACCTTGTTGGTGGTGATGTTCGGAATGCGCGCATCGGAAGACTGGTTGACGAATTCGATCTTGTCGGGGTCACCGAACAGTGCCTTGGCAATGATGTGTCCCATGTCGATATCGAAGCCCTGAAGCTTGTCGTCGGCACTTTTGAAGTGCCAGGGCGCATTGGTGCTGCCGGTGCCAAGAACCAGATGGCCGCGAGCGAGCACTTCGTCAAGTTTGCTTGGAGTTTGGGCTGCCGCCGGCAAGGCGAACAGAGAGAGGGCGAAGGAAGCGGCGAGCGCCGCCTTGAAGAGATTGATTGTCATGACGTTCCCCTGATGGCTCGGATTTTTGCCGATTAATCCGTTATAATGGACACGTGTCTTTAATAGCGGATTTTGATATCAAAATCCCGTTGCCGCGAATTGTCAAGGGTGCGCCATCAGCTTCTGCCGCCAACAGCGGAAATTCGGGGTGATTTGGCGCGACGCCTCTTAATTGCTTGAACGATCGGGCGAGCTTGCGGCCAAGGCGGCGGCGCCTGCCGGAGGTGCGCCACACAGCTGGCACGTCAGGCTCAACATTGACGGATTGAAACCGCCTCCGGCGGCATTCAGATCTGGTTGCGCTTCAGTTTGCGAAAGATCGTCTAGAGATGCCGACCGAGTTGCCTGGCGATCTCACCAAACGGCAACTTGAGTTCCTTCAGTTGAAACAGACGGACGATCGGACGGGGTGAGCTGCGAATAGAACGAATATTCGAGCTCATACCCCGAGAAGCGTTTCTGCCGCCAGGTGACGGCTTGAAAGCCATCAGGATTTTGCAGAAATCGCGCTCAGCTCTTCGAGATCAAGGTCTCGTTCCAGTTCGTGCAGCGTTTCGTCGTCAATATCGCCAGCGCGGTGAAGCCGTATGAGTTCACGGCGACCAGTCGCGACCGCCTCCAAAACAACATCGAAATGGGCGTGGAGCATCGGCGTGTAGTGGTCCGTGCGCTCGGCATAATCGGCAATCTTCTCGGCTCTGACCTGATAACGGTTCAGCAATTGTGGGTGAACAAGATTACCGTCGCTGTCGTAGGCCAGCGTTTGAATGGTCGCCCATTGCGCCTGGGCCATGGCGGCTTCGGCCTGGCTCATGGTGAAGCGCGCCTTGCCCGCTTCTGGCTCAGTCAACCGCGCCCACCCAATCAAGCGGCCCAGCGTGGTACCTTGCAAAAGCACGGTTCCAAGAATGATGGCAAACGAAGTCACCAGGATGAAGTCGCGGCCAGGGAAGCTTTCAGGCACGCTTAGCGCCAACGCAAGCGTGACCACGCCGCGCACACCCGCCCAACTCAGCACGGTTGCGCCGCGCAATCCAAGCGGCGTGTATCGATCAAGCCCGATGAGATTGCATAGCCTGATGACGAAGTCAGATCCGAACGCCCAGGCAAAGCGCGCCAGAGTGAGCGCGATCAGGATCATGAGTATCGGCAATCCCATCGTTGCGAGGACAACGTCGATGCCGCCTCCGCGTTCAACGACCCCTCGCAAGGACAAGCCAATCAATATGAAAACCGTGGCTTCCATCAGAAATACGATGACGGTCCAGAATGACGAACCGCGCATGCGTATTGAAGCTGACAGGACGGTATGCTGGTGCCAGCTCATGATCAGACCGGTGGTTACGGCAGCGATGACACCCGAAACATGGATCCGTTCGCCGAGCAGATAGGAAATCCATGCCAGGAGAGTGGTGGCAGCGATGATCAGATATTCGTCACCTAGCCGACGCACGAACAGGACCCATGCTGTACCGACGGCGATGCCGACGACGGCACCGCCGAATGCCAGCAGGAAGAAGCTTTCCACCGCATCCACGGTGCTGAAGGCGCCAGTTACTCCAGCGGCGATGGCGAAGCGGAAGAGCACCAGACCGCTTGCGTCATTGAGCAGGCTTTCGCCCTCCAGCAGGATTTGAAGACGTCGGGGCAGCTTGACGCGCTCGAGCACCGCCCGAGCGGAAACGGCGTCAGGTGGCGAAACGATCGCTCCAAGTGCCACGCAAGCTGCCCAGGGAAGCGACGGGAATAACAGGTGGGTCACCACGGCCACGATGGCGCAAGTGAAGAAAACCGCGCCGATGGCCAGCGAAGCGATCCCGATCATATGGCGGCGCAAGCGACCAAAAGCGATGGACCAGGCGCCGTCGAAAAGCAGAGGCGGCAGGAAGATGACCAGCACCAAGGCTGGATCAATTTCGATAGTCGGCAAGCCCGGCAAGAAGGCAAGCGCGCCGCCACCGGCCAGCAGCGCCACGGATGGTGGCATTGCGAACCTGTGAGCGGCGTAGTGAAGTGCGATGATCGCTACAAACATGACGATCACCAACTCGAATAAATGCGTTGATTCCATACGCCAGCCCTGAATGTCGTGTCTTTTGATCGAGCCTATTAAAAAGTTTGTCTTGTCGGAATGCAATCGCGCAAGCGGCCGTCGCTCCATGCTGAAGGAAGACATCGTGCCCCAATCACGCGATGACCGCCACCGCTGCCATACGGAGCAGCCGTCATCCACAAGTGGGCGGCACCGTTGAAAAACGCATTATTGCATCTGCCCGGCCCGCGTGATTCAATCCTTTGAGTGATTAGTAGGGGATCGCTGCTGATGTCGACAGGCAGCAGGCGAAGGAAACGCCTCGAGCTGCGTCCAGGAATATCTGGCAGTCGCGTTGCCACGCGAGAGGCAGGCATTCCCAATAAACAACTCAATCTTGAATAAAGAGCCGTTGACGATAATTAATTGTCTATAAGTTGTATTAGTGGGAGCGCATTGACGCGCTTGGCAAAGCAGCATAATCGTAAGGCACATCCTGTTATTCACCCAGAAATGAGTGCTTTAGCTGGATAGCGACGGCCGGAGCCTGAAATTTTGGACCCGGATTGACGCCAGATGAGCTGGCATCCATTGTTCTTCGGCGCAACCAACGCACGATCTTATGATGGCAAGCCGTTTGCTCACGGTTGGAAGAATTCCCCGTGGCATACGCATTCTCGCATCAATGACGCAGACACTGGTCGCCGTGCACCCGATGCGAATGTCAACCTCCCAATGACTTTCACTCGATGGTTCGGCCACGACGGTCTGCAACGAGCACTCGTCGGTTCATCCAACATCATGAACCGATCAAAGTCATTGGAGACGTACGGAATGACGCCGAAGTTCTTGATCGACACCGTTTTGGCAAGACGTGTCGCAGCTGCAATCCTCGTGTCGTGTGTGGTGCATGGCTCTCCCGGTTTCGCCGAAGATACTGCTCAGGCCGTTCTGCCCGCCAAGCCGGCCGCAGATCCGGCCCCGGCGCGACAGGATGCGTCCACGTCAGCTCCGCAGGGCGGACAGCCGGCACAGCCCCAGGTTCATGCAACGAAGTTCGACAGCTGGTACTACCGTTGCTTCGACGGCAAGGCGGCAGATGGTGCGCCGGTTTCGAGCTGCGAGGTGGCGCAGATCGCCACCGTCAAGCAGGGCGAGCAGGACGTCAACGTGCTGACGCTCGCCTTCGTCGCGGCGCCACCGTCTGCGTCGGCAGCAACGCAAAAGAGCGGAAAATCTGCCGCGTCCGATGTTCTTCTGACAGCGCTGGTGCCGCTCAACATGTATTTGCCGGCAGGCCTTGGGATCGACGCCGGCGACAAGCCGGTGGTGCAGCTTGCCTATCGCAACTGCAACCAGTCCGGATGCTGGGCCCAGCAAAAGCTCGATGCCAAGGCAGTGGCGACACTGCAGAAAAACAGCGACGGCATCGGCCATGTGCAACTGATGAATGGCCAGAAGGTCAATATCAAGTTCTCGCTCAAAGGGTTGTCGTCAGCGCTTGAGGCGCTGAACAAGCCGGCCTCGAAATAGGGTCGGTCCAGCAGTCATGCTTTTCTGCAACTGGCACAGGTCTGCCTTGATCGTCTTGCTTCTGTCGCTGGCGCCGGAAACCCCGGCGCTTGCCATCCAGTCGCCGGCCGACGATTTTGCGCGCCGGCAGGCCGAGCAAAGCGAGCAGCAGCGCCTAAACGACTTAAAGACGATCACGCCCAATCCAGCGACGGTCGATCAAAAACCGTCCATGCCGACGCCGACGGGCGGGGCGTGCGTTCGCATCACCCATGTCGAAGTCAGCGGCGTGACGCAATTTACGGCCGCAGTCATCGACACGGTGCTTGCGCCCTATCGCGACAAATGTGTCGGCGTCGCCGAGATCAACACGCTGATGCGCGATCTCACCTATATCTACCTCGACAAGGGCTACGTCACCTCGCGCGTCTACGTGCCGGCCCAGGATATTGCCGCAACCAAGGTGCTCAAGCTCGTCGCCATCGAGGGCAGGCTTGCCGACATCTATATCAACGGCCAGCCGGCGCCATCCTCCGGTGTGCTGGCAACCGCCTTTCCCGGCATGAAGGACCATATCGCCAATCTGCGTGACATCGAGCAGGGGCTCGACCAGATCAACCGGCTATCCGTAAACAAGGCAAAGACGGCGATGCTGCCGGGCAAGATCGAAGGCACGTCGATCCTCAACATCGAGAACAAACCGGACCATCCCTGGCATGTTTCCGCCGGCAACAACAATCTCGGCCAGCAGCAGACCGGTTATTCAAATAGTTCGCTGACATTCGGCTACGACGATCTGTTCGGTCTTAACGACCAGCTCAATTTTTCCTACGGGCATTCCGGGCCGGACTATCCCCGGAGGGGCGACGGAAATGGCAAGAGCGACAACTATTCCGGCAGCGTCAGTGTTCCCTATGGCTATTGGACATTGTCTGCCAACGGTTCCTGGTACGACTATGACAGCGAGGTGCCGGGGAATTTCGGGACACTCGAGACATCGGGCAATTCGAGCCAATTCGGCCTCGGTGCCGATCGTGTCGTCTTCCGCGACAAGAATTCCATCACCACGCTGAACAGCGGCCTAACCTACAAGAAGACCAACAATTTCCTTCTCGGCAACAAAATCGAAGTCGGCAGCCGCAGATATACTGTCGGCAATCTCGGCATATCGCATTCGCGGCATATGCTTGGCGGCGTCTGGGTCTTCGACCTGTCCTATGACCGCGGCCTGAACCTGTTTGACGCCGTCGATGCCGGTGATGTCGGGGCCGGCAATGCCGACCCGCGTTTTTCGAAGTTCACCGGCACGATCACCGTGACACGACCGCTGGATGTCGGCGGTCAGCATCTCGAACTGAGCTCGATCCTGACCGGCCAATATACGCCCGACAATCTGCTCGGCGCCGAGCAGATCTCGGTCGGCAGCTATTCCAACGTCCGCGGCACGCGCGAGACCATGCTCTACGGCAACAACGGTTTCTTCTCGCGCAACGACCTGATCTGGCGCACCGCGCCCTGGGCCGGGAATGAAGCCCTGGTCAAGGCGCTCGGCGAGTTGCGGCCCTATGTCGGGCTCGACTACGGCCGCGTCGCCTCGCAGGCGCGACTCAACATCAATGGCGGTGACATGCTCGGCTGGACGATCGGCACCAAGCTCGCCGGCGGCCATTTCAATCTCGACATCGGCTATTCCGACGTGCTGGCCGGCACGGTCGACCAGCACGATGCCGGACTACTTTTCGCAAGCACATCGGTGCGGTGGTAACACAAAGGGTAAGACCAGCATGACTATTCCAGGCAAGCTACGAGACGTAAGAACGGCGGCGAGTTCCTTTTCATTCGCAGCTCTTCTTTGCTGTTCGGTGGCACTTTCCGGCTGCGGCGGGCGGGAGGCACATCCGATCGCAGCGACCACCGTTACCGATAGTTCGCTCGACTGCGCAGCGGTCCAGCGGGAGTTCGAGGCGAACGAACGGCAGATCCTTGCAACCGTCAAGGAGCGATCCCAGGCGCAAGGCAAGAACATCATCTTGGGGGCAACGGGCGCGATCTTGTTCTTCCCCGCTCTGTTCTTCATGGACCCGAAGTCACCTGAGAAGGTCGAGATCGATGCGCTGCGCAACCGCAATAACGTGCTGACCGAGATCGCCAGATCAAAGAAATGTTCAGCCCCGAAATCGCAGCTGATCGAGCTCTACAAGCACATGGATGGAAAGGCGGACACATCGACACAGAAGCCACGGGGCTGATTTGTGTAGACGTCACCGTCGGCAGCAATCTCACCATTGCCGCCGATGGCAACGTCGATATCAGCGGCTCCTCGGCGGAAGCCGGCGGCCATTTCAATCTCGACATCGGCTATTCCGGCGTGCTGGCCGACACGGTCGACTAGGACGATGCCGGACTACTTTTCGAAAGCACATCGGGGCGGCGGTAATACAAGGGGTAACGTTATGATTTTTGCAACGAGCGATCTCTTCAAACGACTGAGGCAGAGCATTCGCGTCTGTCTGGCACTGGTTTTGGCCGGCGCGCTGGCTTCCTGTGTCACAACCGATCCACGGCTGGTTGCGGCACTTCAACGGACCTCAGTGCGCGAGATCCGCGTCGAAACAGCGCCCGATGTGCGGACCGCGGGCTTCATCGACGATAAGCTGGCAGTCCAGCAGCAGGCGGATGCGATCCGCACGCTGAAGAGCACGATGGAGAAGGATCTGATCGGCTTGCCTGGCGGCCCCACCCGCGGCCGGCTGGTTGTCACCCTGCATGTCTTCGACGTCAGCACCAAGAAGGCCAGGATCATCGGCGGCCATGACAGCCTCATCGACGGAACTGTCCGGCTTGAAGACGCAAAAACAGGCCAGCTGATTGCCGAGGCGCAGAACATTCATGGTGAGGACCTCTCCATGCGAGGCAACGGCTACGGCGTGTTCATCGCTGTCGCTATCAACGCGGCGACGACGTCCGGGGCGCCCGATGTCATGGCGCAACGGTTGTCAAACTCCTTCACGCGTCAGGTGAAAGCCTGGCTGCTGACCAAGAAGTAGCGCAAGCCCGGCGGCGAGCGAGGGCCCGCCGGCCTCGTCATTCAGACTCGAAGTAACAGATCAATGTTGGCGTCGACTTCGTAGGCCTTGTATTCCTTCGAACCCGCAAAATCTGACCAGAAGCTTCAACGCGCGCGAACTTGATCTGCTTGCCCGTTTCCTCCGTCAGGGGCGCAACAACTCCCGATGCCAGTGCCTTGCGACGCCACCCATAAAGCTGCGAGGGATCCAAGCCTTCAGACCGTGCAACCGCCGAGACATTGGCCCCAGGCTGCAGCGTCGCGGCAACGATCCGCGCCTTTTCGTCAACTGACCAGTCCCGCGGCTTGCGGCGACGCCGGACGGGTTCTGCCGTCAAAACCTCGAAGGTTCAAGGGTGATTCACACTGCCGCTCATAGGATTCTCCGCATGACTCATGCAGAAAATCGCCGATCAGCAGTCCGAAAGATACGTGAGGTAGCCTACGCGCTTACGTTTTCGGCCGAGCGCTCGGCCCCGCTTTGCTTAAGGCATTCGATGCTTGTGATTGAGCGTCGTAATGTTCAAATGACCCCCACTAGCTCATCCATAAAGCGCGACAAGGCGCTAAGCAGTTTCTTTGCTTGGGAGTTCGAAGGCTATCAAGTCGTAGCATCAACTAGGCAGTACCCGCTCAGCTGTTGCGAGGGTTAAGCGCCTGGAATCGGGAGCAAGCGGTTTCGTCATAATTCTTGAATTTTGCGCATCAGCCGTTCGGCTGCTCTGGCTCCCGTGCCGCATGGCGAACGCCGATAATCACAACATCCTCGGCCGTCACTTCCTAGAAGATCAAATAGGGGTAGGGCGGCGTCACGATCCGGCGCAAGCCGCTTTCGCTGGTGAGCTGGCCGGAGTAGGGATGTTGCACTAAAAGCGTGGTGATTGCCTGAATGCGCGCCTGAACGTTACGCGCGCCTTGTGGTGATCGCTCGGCAATGTAGCCAAGAATAGCGTCCAGCTCGGCAAGTGCCTTCGGGGTGTAGCGGAGATTCAAAGGCTGTGCTTTGCCCAAACAGCGCGTACCTGGTCGTCGGTCGCAAATTCACGACGCGAAGCTTGGGCGCGAGATTCCGCGAACGAAGCGGCTTCTTCCGCGGTAAGTTGAATGACGGGTTGCTCCTCGCCAGCGAGTTGCAGCAACAGCCGTGCAAGATCGTCCTTCATCGCAGGGGGCAGGGCGCGGACGGTATCAACCGCATGTTCAAGTAATTTCGTCATGGGGCGAGTATACCACACCCCTCGTTGAACAAGCCAGCGGGGGCTGAGCGAATCGACGGTCTCACTGGGCGATCAGATCGATCAGACCCAGACACTTGCCGACGGTACGGTCATGTATCTGACTGGCGTCGGTGATGAATTGACCCGCCGGGCGGAGATCACGCTGCCGAACGGCCAGACCGTTTCGCTCGTGCTGACGCTCAACGACAATGGTTACGCGCTGGTCTCCGGGTCTTTCGCGGGCGCTTCTATGTCGGCGGCGACGCTCGACGATATGGCCAAGCAGCTCGCCAGCGCCAGCGGTCTGCAGGTGGGGTATAATCAGCAAAGCAGTAGCACCAACACTACAAATGAGCAGCCCAGCCTCCTCGATCCTGACGCTGAGACACATGTGTTGGATGGAGATGAAGAGGGTGGCGGACATCGCTCGGGGACGGGAAATCTGGGGAAGAGTGAGTTTCCAAACGGATGGTCCGACGAGAAAATATTGGGCGAAATTTCAGATGTCGCAACTGACCCAAACGAAATATGGTTTGCGACGGTTACCTGAAATTTACAATGAATTAAGGCCGACTTGGCCCCGGCATTCCGGTCCCCGTCATCGGGCAACCAGCCAAGCAGGACGATCATGGTCAAACGCTGGCAACTATCACGCCCGGTAACTGGACCCTGGCGAACCAGCAGCAGGATCTCTCGGGCCTCAATGCTGATGCCGCCAAGGCCAACAACACGGTCGATCCGTTCGATATCGACAAGCCGAAGGCCGCTCAGCAGAGTGCGGCCGCATTGTCCGTACTTCTCGACATCGGTGTCGCGGAGCTTTCGCAGAAGCTTGGTTTTGACGAAGGCCATACGCTAGAAGCCGGAAAAAGTTCACGGAAACAGGAAGCGTGTAGTGTCGAAGGAGCCAGTCGACGAACGACACGGATTGCGCAAAGGTTGCCATTCCTGGCCTTCACGTAGGATTTGAGATAGGCGAACTGAGCGATCTGCCGAGCCGAGCAGGGCCGCAGCCGCGGGCCTCCCTTTCGGATCGTCACTCTTTCTTCAGGTGCCGTGGCTGCGCATCGTTTCGCGGTTCAGCTTTACGGCAGCTGCAGGGTCGGTAGCGGCGATGCTTGACTCCTCTTCCAGGACCAGCCAGCCATTGAAGCGCGGCGCGGCAGCGACGATGTCGATCACGGCAGGCGTATCGCAGACCCCCTTGCCAAGCATGGCCCATTTGCCGTTTGCATCGACGTCCTTGAGATGCAGATAGCGGATACGGTCCTGATAGGTCCGCAGCGTATCGAAAATATCTTCGTGGCCGCGCAGGATATGGCCGGTATCCGGCACCCAGCCAACGAGGTTCCTGTCGATAAGCGAGAAGATCCTGTCATAATCGCCGCGGTCGAACAGCAAGGTATTGTGGTGCGAGCTGGGGTGCACGGCGATATCCACGCCCGAAGCTTTGCCCAGTTCGCCGGCCAGATTGTAGAATTCCGCAGCGATTTCGAATTTCGCCTCCCGCGGCCCTTCGGAAACCACCGTCGCCGAGCCGATCGAAACGAGGGCGCCGGAAAAGTTTGCCGCGAAATCGATCCAGCGCCGCGCAACCTCAAGGTCGTTTGCAATCTCCTCTTTGATTGTGAAGCCGCTTTTCGAGCCCATCGCGAAAGACACGAGCGTCAGGCCATGTTTCTTCAGGGACGCGGCGAAATCATTGGGAGTATCTGCGTAGTGGCCGATCATCGTGTCGGTGATCTCGATGCCCGCGTAGCCACCCTCCGCAATCGCCTTCAGCAGATCGTCCGGACCGCCGTTCCAGTTTTTCCCGAGCATTTCCCAGGTGAATGTCTGGCAGCCAACTTTCAGGTCTTTGATACTCATGCCCTATTTCCTTAATGTCGCCCTGCGCCAGGCCTTCGATGATATGCCGCTGGACCGGGATGATCGACGCTATTGGCATGATGGTAAGGTGGGGAGAAACTCTCGCCAGAGCACCATTTCCGCATGCTTTATAAAAAATTATCGCGCGTCAAGAAATAAAATGTACTAAAGGCGATGGTCGCGGAGCCATGTCCGCTGGTAGAGGTCGAAATATCTGAAATTGGGCGGGAGGCCATTTATGGGAACCAGACTGGGCGTCGGCATTATCGGATGCGGCAATATCTCGATGACCTATCTGCGCAACGCGGCCCTATTTCGCGGGCTCGAATTGCGGGCATGTGCCGACATCTCATCCGACATGTCGGCGTTGAGGGCGAAGGAATACGGCATCCGGGCAATGGAGGTCGATGCGCTTCTGGCCGACCCCGAAGTCGACCTTGTTCTCAACCTGACGATCCCGGCCGTGCATTTCGACGTGACGATGTCGGCGCTTTCCGCGGGCAAGCACGTCTTCACCGAAAAGCCGCTCGCGACGTCGGCAGCCGAGGGCCGTAAGCTTGTGGCGGAAGCCAGAAGTCGGAATCTTCTGTTGGGTTCCGCTCCCGATACATTCCTTGGCGCTGCCGGCCGCCGTGCACGAAGCCTGATGGATCAAGGTGCAATCGGCCGCCCGGTCACAGGCACTGCATTCATGTTCGGCCGCGGCATGGAGCATTGGCATCCCAATCCGCAATTCTATTATCAACCTGGCGGTGGCCCGCTCTTTGACATGGGCCCCTATTATCTGACGATGCTCGTCAATCTGCTCGGCCCGGTGAAAAGCGTCGTGGCGATGGCGACCAAAGGCCAGGAAGAGCGACTGATTACGGCTGACGGCCCCTTCAAGAACACCAGGTTCAAGGTCGGAACGCCGACCAATGTGCTCTCGCTTTTGGAGTTTCAGTCGGGCGCGACGGTGAATTTCGGCGCATCGTGGGATGTCTTTCGACACTCCAATCATCCGATCGAGTTGCACGGCACTGAGGGTTCGTTGCGCTTGCCAGATCCTGATACGTTCGGCGGAACAGTCTCGTTGTCAAAGCGCGGTGCCGAATGGAAGAATTTCGCAAGCGAGAGCGAGCTGTATGGCGCCCTGAACTGGCCCTATAGCGCGCCGGATCGCGCCAACTATCGCATGCTGGGCGTTGCCGATCTCGTCCGCGCTCTTGGCGAGGGCAGGGCGCCGCGTGCCTCCGGCGATTTGGCGCTTCATGTTCTCGAGATCATGGAAGCGACACTCGCATCCAGCGAGAGCCGGAGCGCGGCTACGATTGCGGGTACCGTCGCGCAACCGCCGTTGCTCGGCGAAGATGAAGCTCGCAGTCTGCTTAGCTGAGGTGAAGCGATGAAGCATCGATTGGATCCTGGCGCCGCCCACGTCCTGGCGCTCGGTCGCGCCGCCAACCAGGCGCCCTTTGAACTCGGGACAGTGAGCGAGGCGCGCGCTGCCTATGATGAGGGTTGTCCGACATTGCAGGGTGATCGCGAGCCGGTGGCGGCCATCGAGGACAGAACAATTGCCGGGAGGGGTGGCCCGATCCCGCTCAGGATCTATCGCGGCGTCGGCGCTCCGAACGCGGATGCGCCCGCACTTCTCTATCTCCACGGCGGCGGCTGGGTCGTCGGCACGCTTGAATCCCATGACGAGATCTGCAGGTGGTTTGCCAATGTCGGTGCCTGTATCGTATTTTGCCCCGACTATCGACTGGCCCCCGAGCACAAGTTCCCGGCTGGATTGGAAGACTGCGTATCGGCTCTGGCCTACGTGGTCGAGCAGGCAAGCGCGCTTGGCATTGATCCAGATCGGGTCGCGGTCGCCGGCGATAGTGCCGGCGGCAATCTGGCCGCTGTCTTATCACTTCTTTCGCGAGACGGCGTTGCGGCGAAAATCTCGGCCCAACTCCTGCTCTATCCCAACACCGATGCGGGACAGACGGCCGACAGCTATGTCAGGTTTTCGCAAGGATACGGTTTGACTGCCTCGACCATGCGTTGGTTCCGAGATCACTATGTCCGCAATGCAGCTGATATTGGTGATTGGCGCGTCTCACCCCTGGTCGTCGAGAATATCAAGGGTGTGCCACCAGCCTTCGTTGCGATCGCGGGCCATGACATCCTCACAGATGAAGGCGAGGCCTATGCTCGCCGGCTTGCCGAGGCGGGTATCCCTCTAATCCTGCGGTGTTGGCCGGATCAGATCCATGGCTTCGTTTCGATGGGGCGGCATATTCCGGCGGCGAGGCGTGCGGTAGAGGAGGCGGTTGCCGGATGGCGCAGCTTTGTAAATCACGCCGACTGACGCATCACCAAGGTACCGTCGAGTGTGATTTTTCGTGCGATGACCTGTGCGGAATCATCGGATTCGTCCAACATCGAAAGCAGGGTGTCAACGCTGCCGCGCGCCATGGCCGTGAAGTCCTGTGCCATTGTCGTCAATGGCGGACAAGTGTAGCGGCTAAGGGGGTGGTCGTCATGGGCGGCGATGCGAAGATCACTGTCTTTCGTGCGGCCGACGCGATGGCCACGCGAATGGGCGGCTGCCATCGCGCCGAAGGCAAGGCGATCGTTCGCGCAGAGAATTGTCTTGCCTGGGAGCGTACCAGCGGTGATCATTGCGTCGATCTGTTCATATCCCATACGTTCGAAATCCCAGCCGTAACTCTCGCTGTCGCCAACCACGACCGGTTCAAACCCGAGCGTCTCCATTGTGGCAATATAGCTTGCCAGCCGCTCGCCGGAATTGTGGTTGACATGCGGAATGTCGAAATATGCAGGCGGCTCGCCAGATCGACAAAGATAGTCGACAATCGTCGCAACGCTTTGGGCGTTGTTGTTGCCAATGAAGGGTGTACTGCCTTCGATGAACGTATCGAAATACACCATGGGAATGCTGTCTCGCAGCTTCTCGAAGATGCCAGGCTCGGACCTAAGACCTAAAGGCGCGATGATCGCGCCAGCAGCCTTCAAGGACAAAATTGTGTTCACCGCCTCGGCTTCAAGATCGGGCAAACCGTGGGACGAAATGACGATTGGCCAGTAACCCTCACCGCGGACGAGCAACTCCAGGCGATTGACCATTTCGGCGTAGAAGGGATCTGTGATCACCGGCACGAGAATGCCGATGTTCCGCGTCCTCTTGCGGTTGAGGTTACGGGCATAGAGATTTGGGCGGTAATCTGATTGCGACAGCGCGTCCTCGATGCGTTTGCGCGTTGCCGGCTTTACGCTGCTCGGGCTATCGAAATATCTCGAAAGCGTTGGACGAGAAACGCCGCAGGACCGTGCGAAGTCGTCCATGGTTTTGATCGTCATCTTATCCATTGGCAATTCTGGTTGCACTGCGCCAAGGCAAGTCTGCATCAGCTGATGTCGCAAAGGCGGTCAGTAGTGAAAAGGCTTTTGAACGACGCTTGTAGCCTGACAATATCGCATGCGCAAAATTTCTTGTGACATAAAGCACAAATTGCAGGCTAACCAATGCCGCAAATGCGGAACTCACCTACACATAGCGCACTTCGACGCCCAGTTTGTCCAATCGACTGCGAATGCCGTGCGGCATGCCCGTGTCGGTGATGATCAAATCGACCCGTGACAGCGAGAATGCCTTCGACGAGGCGCCGATATCCCATTTACTGGAATCCGCCACGAGGATCACGCGCCTGGCCATTCGCACCAGATTGCGTTTGGTGCGGGCAATGTCTTCCGAGACATCAACGACGTCGAATGAGTGGTCGATTGCATGGGCGCTGAGGAAGGCCTGATGGGCCACAAGACCGCCCACGGCCTTGTCGGAATCCGACACGATTGTGCTGACGGTGCTGGGAAAGACGCGACCGCCAATCATATGCACGTCCAGCCCCGGCCGATACATCAGATGCTGGGCAATATTCATGGCCGTTGTGGCCACCACGACATTGTTGACCGGCGGCATCTGCATGGCGACCTGCAGCAACGTCGAGCCGCTGTCAAACACCACGGACTGGTTATCGATGATCTGGCGTGCCGCCATCTGTGCGATACGTCGTTTGGCGTCGAAGTTGCGGTTCATCCGCTCTTCGAAGGCTGCCGCGGGCGAACTGGCCGGCAAAGCGATCGCGCCGCCATGTGTCTTGATCAGCTGCTTCTTGGCATCCAGGATTTCCAGGTCGGACCTGATGGTCACCTCAGAGACGCCGAAGTTTTCCGCCAGCTGGCTGGTGCGCGCCTGGCCTGTCCGCTGAAGTTCCAGCACAATCTGATGTCGCCGTTGTTCCGCAAGCATGTGTGATCCCGAATTGCCCTTCGAACAGGTCGCGGTTGCCGAGCTTTCGAAATACGAAAATGCATGGTCAACCGCTGTGGTCAAAAACGCGTAAAAAAGGCGACATCTAGATGCGCCGGCCGCCGCAATCGTAAACATAAATCAAAACGAAAGAAATCGAAATATTGAATATTCGTTTGTTTTCGAGTTAGGGTCCCTCAGTGTAAATTCAAACCTTGTAGAGGGGGCAGCATCGATATGGGCCTTGGAACCAAAATTCGCCTGTCGCGGCTGTTTTCACATCCGTCTGGGCATTTGTTCGGCGGTGCCGTCGACCACTTCGTTGGCTACGGCAATGTCCGTGAGGGTGGCCTGGCGGATCTGCCGGGCGCTCTGAAGCGGGTGATGGCCGGGCAGCCGGATTATATCAGCATTCAGCCCGGGGCTGCGCGTCACTTGTGGTCCGCCTATGCCGGCAAGGCGGCACTGGTCATTCAGGCAGGCTGCTTTACGCCGGACGACCGAATCCGTCAGTTGATCGCGACGCCTGAGGATGCGGTGCGCTACGGTGCTGATGCGCTGGCTGTTGCCATTCCGGTGCGCGGCAATACGGAGGGCGAATACATTCGTTGGCTGACCGATACCGTCAACGCCGCTGCCCGCTTTGAAATGCCGATCATTGCGCATGTCTATCCCCGTGACTATTCGAACGGTGGCAAGATCGTTTTCACTCCCGACGAAATCGCCTATGCCGTGCGGATCGGATTTGAAACCGGCGTTGACGTGATCAAGGTCGGATACACCGGGGATTTCGACTCATTCCAGGAAACTGTCGCCACTTGCCCGGTTCCTATCGTCATCGCGGGCGGTCCGAAGGCGGACAATCTGCTCGGTGCTCTGACGCAGACAGCCGATGCATTGCGCGCTGGGGCCAAGGGTGCGGTGGTGGGACGAAATCTTTGGGGGCATGGCGACACCACGATGGCGGCACGTGCCTTCAAGCTTGTCATTCATGACGGTATGGCACCGCAAGAGGCGCTCGCTGCCGCGGGCGGTTGACAGGTGACACAAGACCTTCAGGTTTTAGGCTTTGGGGCCTTGGCGATCGACGATATCATTTATGTCGACCGACCCTTGAGCGCCGGCAAGGGGAAAGTGACAAATCGCACCCAGGACCATGGCGGCAATGTAGCAACGGCCCTTGTTGCGGTCGCAAAGCTGGGGGGGCGGGCCGGCTTCATCGGCTGGCTAAGTGATCAGCCTCTCGGCGATGTCAGCGCCCGCGAGCTTGAACGGCACGGGGTTGATATATCCTTTGCGCCGCGCCGTCCCGATGCCAGGCCGATACGTTCGGTTATCACGGTCGGACCTGAAGGCGACAGATTTATTGCCTATGACGATGATGTGCCGCACGGAACCTGCGAGGCGCTCAGCGATAGCACGCTTGCGCAAGCCCAGGTGCTGTTGATCGACGGCTATGCAACTCACACCGATATGATCGTTGAGCGCGCCCGCAGGCTGGGGCTTTCAGTGGTGGCAGACATTGAATGGACGATCGGGCCTGCAACCGAACGATTGATAAGCCTGTCCAACCATCTCGTATTGCCATTGAAATTTGCGCAGGCCTATTGCTGCGAAACAGATCCAACCTTGATCCTTCGCAAGCTTTGGTCGGACGACCGTGCTGCCGTCGTTCTAACCGACGGAGAGCGCGGATCCTACGTCCGGCAGACAGGGGACGTCGTTTTGTGGCATGTTCCGGCCTACAAGGTCAAAGCGGTCGATACGACCGGCGCCGGTGATTGCTTTCACGGTGCCTATGCCTTTGCTCTTATACAGGGAAAGCAGCCTGTCGCCTGCGCCGTTTACGCAACTGCGGCAGCGGCGATCTCGGTGACAGGCCCGGGTGGTCGTATGGCTCTGCCAGATCAAAGCGCATGTCTGGCATGGATGGCGGGGGAAAATGCGTCCGTGCCTAGACCGATTGCGCCGCCAGACTGAGAGTTCATCACGTCGGTGCCTTCGATCAGTGCCGGGGAGGGGTTGTCCGGAGGACCAGGTGGCGATGATCGTAGGGAGGAAGTGCCGTGGCTGTTGTTGTATTGGACAAGATTTGCAAGACCTTTGGAACGAAATTCCACGCAATCAAGGATCTAAGCCTGACGATAAATGACGGCGAGTTCCTCATTCTCGTCGGCCCTTCGGGATGCGGAAAATCGACGGCATTGCGCATGATTGCGGGGCTGGAGGAGATCAGCAGCGGAACCCTGAGCATCGGTGGAGAGAATGTCGAGGATCTCTCGCCAAAGGATCGGGATATAGCGATGGTCTTTCAAAGCTATGCCCTGTATCCGCATATGACAGTGTTCGACAACATTGCCTTTTCGATGAAGCTTGCAGGCAAGAGTAAGGCCGAACGCACGAAGCGGGTCAATGAAATAGCAAAAATCCTTCAGTTGCATACGCTGCTCGACAGCAAACCCGCGGCGCTATCGGGCGGCCAACGGCAGCGGGTCGCCATGGGGCGCGCAATGGTGCGCGAACCGGCGGCATTTCTCATGGACGAGCCCCTGTCAAACCTCGATGCCAAGCTGCGGGTGCAAATGCGTGCGGAAATCGTCAGCCTGCAAAGACAGCTGGGTGTAACGACGATCTATGTAACACACGATCAGACCGAAGCCTTGACCATGGGCGACCGGGTCGCGGTCTTGAAGGGCGGGGTCCTTCAGCAGGTCGACACGCCAAAGACGTTGTATAGTCGGCCAGTCAATGCCTTCGTCGCAGGTTTCATCGGCTCGCCGTCAATGAACCTGTTCGAAGGTCGTTTACAAAACGGCAGGATCAATCTGCCGACCTTTTCCATACCGTTATCGACGACCGCATTCGAGCACTCTCCCCGTTTGGCAGCATTCGAGGGCCAGACGGTCATCTTCGGCATTCGCCCCGAAGACCTTTACGACAGCAGTCTGGAATCGGGATCACGCTACCCGACCATACCGGCCGCTGTAAGATCGATCGAGGAACTGGGCTCCGAACTGATCGTTCATTTGAATGTCGAAGCAGTGCGCATCGATTCCGGTGACCCCGATGCTGTCGAGGACTTGAGCGGGGCGGCAAACGCGGTCGCGAAGTTCGAAGCCATAAGCGTGGTCCAGCCGGGCACAAGAATTAATCTGGGCCTGGATACGGCCAAGTTACACTTCTTCGACCCACAAACGCATCTGGCAATCTCCCATGGTCCGCGATAGCGGATCTGGTTGGTAAGATCGGACGCCCAACTTTTGCTTCCATCGAGAGCGGGAGGCGTCAGTCGTCTCGGACCCCCGAGACTTTGCAGCCGGAGGTCGAGTCCTGTCGGAGGCCGCTAATAAGCTGAGCCCCAAGCCATCCGTTGGTTGGCAGCTTGCAAGTTGTGATGTCGACACGCACACGACCCGCCAAACCCCACTTTCCCCCGATCAAGCCGCCTTTCATTTGTTTTCTTTTGTGTGGCATCGCTTTCATTTGTTTACGAAAGTAAAGAAAAAAAGCGACACGAGCAACGTGCGGGATAGAAAAAAGGATCACGAAATCCTTGGATAAAATCTTAATTAATCAATTGGTTACGTCAATTTTATCGCGCCATTCAGCCTGGTTTCTTTTCCCTGCTGCAGTTCTTCGTTGACAGACAGACCTCGAAAGGAACCTACTTTGATGGCGATCGGGAGGATCGAGCAAAATATCGTTCCTATGGGAGGGAAACATGAACGTCAGAAGATATATCACGGCGGCTACGTCCGCTGTGGCTGTCTGGGCACTGTGTGCCACCTGCGCCTTTGCTGAGACCAACCTTGAGTTCATTCAATGGTGGGAGCCCGAAATGCCCGCCGGTGCTTTGCGAAGCATCATGGACGGTTTCGAGGCTGCAAACCCCGGCATCAAGGTCACACTCGTCAGCGGCCCCTATTCTGCAACCCATGATCAGATTGTTGTCGGTGCCGCGTCGGGTACGCTCAGCGATGTCGTCGGTCTCGACGGAGCGTGGGTCAACGGCTTGGCAAAGCAGGGCGCAATCGCCTCGATGGACAGCCTGATGGCTGACGCCAAGTATGATAAGAGCCAAATCGCGGACATCATCAAGGTCAACGGACAAAGCGTCATGTTTCCGCTTGCCTCGTTCGTCTACCCGGTCTTCGTCAACCTCGATCTCGCAAAGGCCGCCGGTGTCGACAAGATGCCGACAAACCGCACGGAATTCGCCGCCGCCGCCAAGAAGATGACCAGTGCGGACAAGAACCAGTACGGCTGGGTGCTACCGCTTTCGTTGCAAAATCCCGGCGGCATCCAGAATGACGTGATGTCCTGGGTCTGGGCATCGGGAGCATCCATGCTGAAGGATGGCAAGCCTGATCTGGAAAACGCCTCTGTCGTCGGCACACTTGAATACATCAAGTCGCTGCAGGACGCCGGCGTCATCTCGCCCGGTATTTTTGCCAAGAAGGAACAGGACAAGGTCGAAGAGTTTGTCAACGGGCGCGTCGGAATGATGATCGACTCGTTGGCGCACATCAATCTCATCCGCAAGCGAAACCCCGATCTGAAGTTCGGCATCTCGGCCCTTCCAGCTGTCGACGGCTATACCGGCAAGCGCGGGCTGCCCTATGCTTCCTGGGGCATCGGTATCAGCGACAGCAGCAAGCACAAGGCGGAAGCCTGGAAGCTTGTTGAATATCTAATGAGCCCGGAAGTGAACAGCCGCTTGGTATCGGTCGCCAATGCCTTCCCCGGCAATGTGCATGCCAAGCCCGATTTTTCCAAGTCGGACCCGCTGTTTGAAGAAGCCTTCAAGATCTTCCAGAGCGGCCGTCTTGCCAATGAGTTTGTCGGTCTGCCGGTCGCCGAAGATCTGATGCGGCAGATGAACGTCGAAGTGCAAAAGATGTTCGACGGTCAGCAAACGGCAAAGGAGGCGGCTGCCAATACGCAAAAGCAGTGGTTGGCCGAATTCGCCAAGTAGGCAACCTTTAAAGATTTAAGGCAGCGCGACTGGATCTATCGCGCTGCCGCTGCATCGGGACGGACGGCTACGTTTCACGATCAAGCGGAATCACATCTCATGAGCCTTGCCACAGAAACTCTGATCCGGACGCAAGCGAAAAGGCGCAAGCCTGGCATGCTTTCCTACAGGACAAGAAAGAGGCTTGTTCCCTACTTCTACGTTGCCCCGGCCACGTTTCTGTTTTGTCTGCTGATGCTGTTTCCGATGATAACCGTTCTGCGCTATTCGCTGATGGATGGCGCGATCATGAAAAAGGATGCGCATTTCATAGGATTGCTGAACTATGTGACGATCTTCCAAGATCCGATCTTCTGGCAGTCGGTCGCACAGACACTCTACTTCACGGTGATGAGTGTCATTTTCCACTTTCTGATTGGGTTGGCCTTTGCCCTTTTGTTGAACTCCCAGCGGATAGATCCGCTGATCAGGAGTATCCTGCGGGTTCTCTATATTCTCCCGTGGCTGTTTACAGCGGTGATCATCGCCATCATCTGGCGGCTGCTTCTCGATCCGAACGGCGTGATCAACAGCATCTTGATGACGCTCCATATTGTAAACTTCAAAGTCGAGTGGTTCTCTTCAACGAAAACCGCGCTGCATGCTTTGACATTTGCGAACATCTGGGCGGGGTACCCGCTCTATATGGTCAGCCTTCTCGCTGGCCTTCAGGGCATCCCCAAGGATCTCTACGAGGCTGCCGGCATTGACGGCGCCAATGAGTTCCAGAAATTCCGCTACATCACGATCCCGCAGTTGATGCCGATCATCATCAGCATTGCCTTGCTGGACTTCATCTGGACCATGCAGGTCTTCCCCCTGGTGTGGATGACGACGGGGGGTGGTCCGATCTACTCGACCGAGGTGCTGAGCACCTACACCTACAAACTTGCCTTTTCGAGCTACGAATTTTCCCGCGCTTCGGCCAGCGCAATCTTCATTCTGATCATCTCGATGGGCGCCACATATTTCTACATCAAACATCAAAAGGCCAGGTGACGAGCAATGGCAAAGCGTTCTCTCAGTCGCACCGTACTGCCGACCATCCTGACATATCTCGGGCTTGCGGTTGGTCTGGTCTTTGCGGGCTTTCCGATCCTGTGGATGTTTTTCACATCCTTGAAGTCAAACACCGAAATCTTTGCCCTGCCGCCAAGGCTGCTGCCCGACCATTTCACCAACGTGGCCTATCTTTCGATCTTCAACGACCCAACGAAGGTTCGCTTCTTTCTCAACAGCTATCTCGTCGCGGGAGTAGTAACGTTTCTAACGTTGCTGATCGCCATCCTGACGGCCTATGGCTTTAGTCGGTATTCATTCCGGCTCAAGAATACGCTGAACGTGTTCATCATCAGCACGCAGACCGTGCCGCCCATCACGCTTTTGATCCCCTATTTTGGCATGGTCGTCGCCTTTGGCATTTTCAACACCTATTTTGCGCTGATTTTGACTTACATGGTCTTCACCCTGCCCTATGCGATCCTTCTGATGACCGGCTATCTCAACACCCTGCCAAGGGAGCTTGATGAGGCAGTGCTCGTTGATGGCGGGTCAAGTTGGACGGCGCTGTGGCGTGTGATCATTCCGCTGTCGGTGCCTGGCATCGTCGCAACCGCCGTCTATACGTTCCTGTTGGCATGGAACGAATTCCTCTTTGCCCTGACTTTGACGAAGTCGATGGACATGCGGACAGTTCCCATTGGTATCGAGTTGCTGATGGGCCAACATGCGTTCGAATGGAACGAGATGATGGCGATGAGCGTGCTGGGATCGCTCCCGCTTTTGCTCCTGTATCTGATTGCCCAACGCTACTTCCTCGCTGGCATGGCGGCCGGGTCGGTAAAGAGCTGAACCAATCCGAGGCAAGCGGCGACATCGCGGGCCCTTGCCAAGCATCTGGGATCGCCGGTTCGGCGCCGTCAAGGCGGCCATCCAGGTGGCAGGCTATAGCAGCAAATCCGGGCTTTCCAAGCAGCCCCGGCATTTCGATACCGTCGATCTTAGGCAGGGGCAACGTCTGTCAGTGATGAACATGGGCGCATTGGCTATGGTCGGCGAGGACTTCGATAACCCTGCATTGATCGACGCGACCATGTCCGCATCCATCGATCATCAATTCGAGCTCCGCCTTCAGCGCGGCGAGGCTGCGAATTCGTTGTTCGACCTCGATGAGCCGCGCCTTGGCAATACCGTCAGCCGATGCGCAGGATTGATGGGGGTCGTCCTGAAGTGTCAAAAGGGTGCGAATGGCGTCGATATCGAAACCAAGTTCGCGCGCGTGACGAATGAAAATGAGGCGGCGGATATCCGATCTCTCAAAGCAGCGTTGATTGCCTTCTGTCCGGTCTGGACGCACAAGCAGGTCGATACCTTCATAGTAGCGGATGGTCGACACTTTCACGCCGCTTTGGCGGGCCGCTTCGCCTATTGTGATTTTTTTTATCATTTTGCTCTTGCACCTCTAGTGACTAGAGGATGTAGGAAGGTTGCTTCTGTTTGACAAGGAAGCGGATCATGACTGAGGCAACGCAGACGCGGTACAGAGTGGGTGGCATGGATTGCGCCTCCTGCGCCACCAAGATCGACACGGCGGTGCGGCGGATTCCAGGCGTCGAGGATGTCTCGATTTCGGTGACAGCTGGGACGATGACGGTTCGCCATGGCAATGGCAGCGATCTCAATGCACTCGAGAAAAAAGTGACCGGCCTTGGCTACACCGTCCATCCCCTGGCCGCAAAGGGTGCCAAGCCCACGCATGCCCATGAATACGACATCGATGATCATCCCGGTTGTGGACAGGCCGATCACGATCATGCCGGCCACGATCACGCGGGCCATGACCATTCAGCGCACGGCAAACACGGTCGAGCCGCAGCCAAAGTCGAAGTCCTTCACGCTCACGACAATGCACCACCAACCGGACCCTGGTGGCAGAGCAATAAGGCGCGCATGGCAATTGCCTCGGGCGTGGCGCTCGTTGTCGCCTACGTCGGCAGTCGCTTCGCTCCGGCGATAGAACCCTATATCTTCATTGCCGCAATGCTGATCGGTCTGCTGCCGATCGCCCGCCGCGCATTTATGGCGGCATTTGCCGGTACACCGTTCTCCATCGAGATGCTGATGACGATCGCGGCCGTCGGCGCGGTCATTATCAATGCCGGCGAGGAGGCAGCAACCGTCGTGTTCCTGTTTCTCGTCGGCGAGCTGCTGGAGGGGGTCGCTGCCGGGAAGGCGCGCGCAAGCATTCAATCCCTGACGACACTCGTGCCAAAGACGGCATTTCTTGAGGAACACGGCGAGATAGACGAGGTCCCAGCAGAAGGCCTCGAAGTTGGAAACGTCATCCTGGTTCGCCCCGGCGATCGGGTTCCGGCCGACGGCGTTATACTCTCGGGCGAAAGCAGCCTCGACGAGGCGCCAGTCACGGGCGAAAGCACGCCCGTTCGCAAAGGTATCGACGCAAAGGTCTTTGCCGGCACGGTCAACGGCGAGGCCGCGCTGCGTGTTCTTGTAACCGCAGCGGCTTTTGACAACACGATCGCACGCGTCGTGCGACTGGTTGAAGAAGCCCAGGAATCCAGGGCTCCGATGGAGCGCTTCATCGATCGCTTCTCGCGCTATTATACGCCAGGCGTCGTTGCCGTTGCCGCTCTAGTCGCGATCGTGCCGCCAATGCTCTTCGGCGGGCTCTGGAGCGAATGGATCTATAAGGGTCTAGCAATTCTGCTGATCGGCTGCCCCTGCGCCCTGGTCATCTCGACGCCCGCGGCAATTGCCGCCTCTCTTTCGGCTGGTGCGCGGCGCGGTCTGCTGCTGAAAGGCGGGGCCGTCCTCGAAGCTCTCGGCAAGATCAATGTCGTGGCATTCGACAAGACAGGAACGCTGACCGAGGGCAAACCAAGGGTGACCGATGTCATCTCGTTCGGTTCTGACGAGGCCGATATTCTTAGATATGCGGCGGCGCTGGAGAGGGGGTCCAGTCATCCGCTTGCCGCAGCCGTGGTTGCCAAGGCTGTCGCCGACGAGCTGAAGATCCCAGCTGCAGCTGACGCCAAGGCTATTGGCGGAAAGGGCCTAACAGCGACGGTTGACGGGGTCGCCGTCTTCTTCGGCTCGCCGCAGGCGGTTGAAGACTACGCGCCTGTTTCGATCGAACAGAAGCAACGGGTGAGCGCGCTCAACGACGACGGCAAGACGGTTTCCGTCCTCGTCGTTGGCGGAATTCTTGCTGGCGCCATCGCCATGCGCGATGAGGCTCGTCCTGATGCAGAAGCGGGGTTGAACGCTCTTGCAGACAGCGGCGTCAGGATCATCATGCTGACCGGCGACAACGACAGGACCGCACAGGCGATCGGCAAGCAGCTGGCCATCGAGGTTCGCGCCGAGCTGATGCCGCAGGACAAGCAGCGGATCGTCGGCGAGCTGAAGGCCCAGGGCCTGGTCGTCGCCAAGGTCGGGGACGGCATTAACGACGCGCCGGCGCTTGCCGCCGCCGATGTCGGCATAGCGATGGGCGGTGGAACGGACGTCGCCCTGGAAACGGCCGATGCCGCCATCCTTCACAGCAGGATCGGCGACATCGCAAAGATGATCGGGCTATCGAAGCGCACGATGGGCAACATCCGCCAGAACATCACCATTGCGCTCGGATTGAAAGCGGTGTTCCTGGTCACGACCATTGCCGGCATCACCGGGTTGTGGCCCGCCATTCTTGCCGACACCGGTGCGACTGTCCTGGTCACGATGAATGCGTTGCGCCTGTTGCGCCCGATCCACTGATCGGGCGTAGTGCCGATCTTGCTAAACGCCGGAGGCCAGATATTCCATGCTGGCCTTCAGGGCGACAGCCGGCTTTTCCAGCGCATGGACATCGGACGCGAAGGGCTCGAAGGAGAACGGGCCGATATACCCGGCTTCCCTCAGGGCCTTTATCTGTCCGACATTGTCCAGACGATCGTTCTCATCGACGAGGACGCGATGGGGATCGCGCATATCAGCGATCGTTACGTCAGGATCGCTGACCCCGGATAGGTGCACCAATCCGGTCATCGCCGGAAAGATCGCATTCTCGCCGGCAAGATGATGATGAAATGTGTCGTGCACAAGCTTGAATGTCGACTGGGCGCCGAGATGGTCGATTGCGGCGGCGGCTTCGCGCTTGGAGCTTAGCGAGCAGATCGCAAAGCCGAGCGGCTCGACCAGGCCAATGATCCCCGCCGCATCCAGCATCGGTTTCAACGCCTGAAGCGCAGTTAGGAGATTGGCCTGGCGGATGCCGTCCTGCCTGCCGCTGCCGTCGTTGATCGGAACCAGAACGAGGGCCTTGGCGCCGCAATCGCTGGCATAGTCGATCAAAGCCCGAGCTTCTTCTGCGCGTGTGTCATTCCACTCGTTGAACCGTTGCAGGGCATTGATCGAGATGATCGTCATCCCGCAGACGGCAGCCGAAGCCTTGATCACAGCTGCCGGGGTTCCGTTAAGAATTGCATTGCCGGCAAGGTCGTTGCGGATTTCCACGGAATGCACATCCAGCAATTTCGCCATAGCAAAGAAATCGTCGATCGGCATCGATGGCGCGCACATATGGTTCAGCGCAAAACGAATGGAATTCATATTTGTCGTTCCTCTCCTTGAGCCGGCTCCGATCGATGGAACCGTAGCTCTCTATCAATGCCTACTGAATATATCAGCGGCAATCCATGTACGAACCTCCGTCCCATCCCTCATCGATGATAGAAATTGGGTCTCGTTGATGGAATTCTCTCATATTCCGGGGCGTACCCTCAGATATTCTCTGATATGAATATGTCGAATGGCAGAAAGAACTGGCCAGGCACGGCGGTATCGCCTCGCTCCACCGCGTCAACCATCAGCGCCATGAGTTCCTTGCACAGTGTGGGCAGTGGCGTCCCGATCGCCATTGTCACGACATCGTCGGCAAGTGCAGCCTTTGAATCGGGCGTCAGCTCGCTGACGACGGTAATGAGTTTGCCGGCAAGGCCCTCCTCGCGAATTGCCGAGATCGCGCCCTCCATCCCACCGCCGCAGATATAGAGGCCGACCAGGTCCGGGTGCTTCTGCACCAGGTTCAGCGTCGCCTCATGGGTGATTTCCTCGGTTTCGAGATTTACCTGTGTGTCGAGAACCTCGAAGTCGGGCGCATTCTCACGGAAGTAGGATCGCAAGCCAATCTCACGCAGCTCATGCCCGTGAAAGCGATGGCTCCCGACAAAACAGGCGACTTTCCCCGGTTTGCGTGCCGATCTGGCAATCATCCAGGCGGCGGTGCGCCCGGCCTTGCGGTTGTTGAGCCCAATATAGGCATTGCGGACGCCGGTCGCCAGATCGGAGAGTAGCGAGAACACGGGTATGCCGCGCTCCTTCAACTCCTCTACGACAGTGCTCACGGCGGGATAGTCGGGACCCACCAGCGCCACTGCCCGGCACCTGGATGAGACCGCCTTTAGTTTTTCGATGATCGCCGCCGGTGTCGATGCTGCCGAAAATTCGATCTGCATGTGGATGCGCGCGTTCGTGACGGCGTGCGCCGCCGTCTCCAATTCTTTGGCGAAGGCTTGGTAGAAGGATTGATTTGGCTTTTGAAGCACGACGCCGAACCGATATTGCGGCAGATCTTCAAAAACCCGTTGCCGCAGCAGGCCGACGGCGTGGTAGCCGATCGACTGCGCGGCGTCATAGACCCGCCGTGCCGTCTCCTCCCGTACCCGGTGGCGCCCGTTCAACACTCGGTCGACCGTTGCAACGCTGACGCCTGACGCTTTGGCAAGGTCTGTAATCGTAGGACGGCGCATGCTGGCTCCTGATGGCTTCCATCATCTATGATACGCGATAATGATGTGTTTTGATAGATTCCATCATTGCAGCATTGAGGCAAGCGGAAAGTCAACCTATCCTTCGTCGCGACGATATGGGAGCGGCGGTGCCATCCCCGGAGGCGACCATGACGAACCAGATGACGAAGCGTGATTACGACCTGCTTGGCCAAAGCGGCCGCACTGCGGTCGAAACGGGGCTGGCGGCAGCGCAATGGTATCACACAGACATCCCGCGCAAGGAAATGAAGGCGCTGATGCAGCGTTCCGACGCGGCCGCGATCCGCGATACGGTCATTTGGATAGGCTCGATGCTGGTCTTTGCCGGACTGGGCATCTATTTCTGGGGCAGCTGGTGGTGCGTGCCGTTCTTCCTCGCCTATGGTGTCCTCTATGGCTCGGCATCGGACAGTCGCTGGCATGAATGCGGTCATGGCACCGCCTTCAAAACGCGTTGGATGAACGACGTCGTCTATCAGATTGCCTGCTTTATGATCATGCGCAATCCGGTCACCTGGCGCTGGAGCCACACGCGCCATCATACCGATACGGTCATCGTCGGCCGCGATCCGGAGATTGCCGTGATGCGGCCACCGGATCTGCTGCGGCTGATGCTCAATTTTTTCGGCATTCTCGATGTCGGCTACGCGATGATGGACATGGTGCGCAACGCCTCCGGCAACATCAGTGCAGCGGAACAGACTTTTATCCCCGAACAGGAGCGGCAGAGAGCCGTCACGATCGCCCGCATCTGGTCGGCGATCTATGTGCTCACAATCGCCGCCGCCATCGCGATGGGCTCGTGGCTACCCCTCGTGCTCGTCGGTCTGCCGCGCCTCTATGGCGCATGGCATCACGTCCTGACCGGCCTGCTGCAGCATGGCGGGCTGGCCGACAATGTCGTTGACCACCGGCTGAACAGCCGCACGGTCTACATGAACCCGATCAGCCGCTTCATCTATTGGAACATGAACTACCACGTCGAGCACCACATGTTTCCGATGGTGCCCTATCACGCGCTGCCGCGGCTGCATGCGCTGATCAAGCATGACCTGCCGGCCCCGAACCGCTCGATGATCGAGGGCTATCGCGAGATGGTGCCGGCCTTCGTGCGCCAGCTGCGCAACGAGGACTATTATCTGAGGCGCGAATTGCCGGCGATGGCAAGGCCTTACCGCGAAGAGTTCCATGCGGAGCTCACGCCGGCTGCTGCCCAATAGCGCTGCGGAATCCGTACCACAAGAAGAATGCCCCAAGGGAGGAAGACATGAGCGGAAATTGGGTCGAAGTCTGTGCTGCCGATGAGATCGACGAAGAGGATGTCATCCGCTTCGACCATGCCGGCCGGACTTTTGCTGTCTACCGGAGCCCTGATGACGAGTATTTCGCGACCGACGGCCTTTGTACCCACGAAAAGGTGCATCTGGCCGACGGCCTCGTCATGGATGAGATCATCGAATGTCCGAAGCACAATGGTCGCTTCGACTACAGGACGGGAGAGGCAAAGGGCGCGCCGGTATGCATCAACCTTGCGACTTATCCGGTAAAGGTTGAAGACGGCGCCGTCTTCATTTCCATCTGAGGTGCCCGCGATGTCGCATTTCGTCATCGTCGGGGCAGGGGAATGCGGCGCCCGCGCTGCCTTCGCGCTTCGGGAAAAGGGCTTCGACGGGGCGATCACGCTGATTGGAACCGAGCCAATTGCGCCCTATGAGCGGCCGCCGCTTTCAAAGGAAACGCTGGCGCATTCGCACGCGCCAAAATACGTGGCGCCGCCCTCGCGCTACGCCGAAGCCGGTATCGATTTGCTGATCGGCGTTACGGCCTTGGATATCGATGCCGTGGGAAAATCCGTCACTCTGTCGGATGGCCGCTTAATCGGCTTTGACAAGCTGCTGCTGGCAACCGGTGCCGACGCGCGCCCATTTCCTGGCACTTTGAATTCGGCGGGTCGGGTCAAGTCGCTGCGAACGCATGCCGATGCGCTGGCGCTTTGCGACGCCATGATGCCGGGCAAACATATTGCTGTTATCGGCGGCGGCTTCATCGGCCTCGAACTTGCAGCCACGGCTCGCAAACTGGGCGCCAATGTGACCGTTGTCGAAGGTCTGACGCGTGTGTTGAAGCGCGGCGTGCCTGAAGAAATAGCCGATGTCATCGTCGAACGGCATCGCGGCGAGGGTGTCGTCATTCGTTGCGGCGAGGCGATTTCTTCACTGGAGGAAGACAATGAGGCGGCCAGAATTCGGCTTGCGGATGGCGGGGTCATTGCTGCTGATATCATACTTGTCGGCATCGGGGCTCTTCCGAATATCGCCCTGGCGGAAGCATCGGGGCTCGCGATCGACAACGGTATCGCCGTCAACGATCGGCTGCAGACCTCGGCGCCGGACATCTATGCCGCTGGCGATTGCTGCTCATTTCCGCTGGCACTTTATGACGGCCGGCGCGTGCGTTTGGAGTCCTGGCGCAATGCCCAGGAGCAGGGAGCGTTAGCCGCGGCCAACATGATGGGCGCCAATGAACCGATTTTGGCGGTGCCGTGGTTCTGGTCGGATCAATATGATCTCACTTTGCAGATTACCGGATTGGCCGAAGGCGCCACAATCATTCTGCGTCGCGAACTTGGTGACAGTGCCTTTCTGCTGTTCCATCTGGACGATGCAGGACGCTTGCTTGCTGCGAGCGGTGTCGGCCGTGGCAATGTGATCGCCCGGGATATCCGGCTTGCCGAAATGCTGATTGCCGTCCGCGCCCATCCGGATCCGGCAGCGCTCACAGCCAGCCATGTGAAATTGAAGTCTCTGTTGGCCGCTTGAGCCAATCGCTGCCAAGTCCATCCATCTGACCGCATGACAAGGAAATTCCATGAGGAAGCATTTGAGGCCGACCGTCGCCGATCTCCTGTCGATGAAGGGCACGCGGCAGCTGACAATGCTGCGCGTCGAGACGCTCGAGGAAGCCGAGGCCGCAGAAAGGGCCGGCGTCGATTTGCTCTCGGTGCCACCGGGGCTGCTGACGCCTGCCTTCCGCGATGCCGCGCCCACCTGTTTTGCCTTTCCCGGCCTCGAATATGGCGAGTTCGTCACCACGGTGGACTATCTGCGTGGTGCGTTCGCGGCATTGAGAGCCGGCGGCGATGCCGTCTATTGCGCTGCCAGCCTGCAGACTGTCCGGCGCATGCGGGATGAGGGAATTCCGGTCTGCGGCCATGTCGGTCTTGTGCCATCCAAAGCCACCTGGACCGGAGGCTTTCGCGCTGTCGGGAAGTCGGTCACAAGCGCTGTGGAAATCTGGCGCCAGACAAAAGCGCTGGAGGCCGCCGGCGCCTTTGCTGCCGAGATCGAGGTCGTACCGGGGGAGGTGGCCGGGGCCATCAGCGCCCGCACGTCAATGCTGATGCTATCGATGGGCGCCGGTGCCGGTTGTGACGCCCAGTATCTGTTTTCCGAAGACGTGCTTGGCGCCAACCGAGGTCACTATCCACGCCACGCCAAGGTCTACCGCAATTTCGCCGCCGAATACGACCGCCTGCAGCAGGAGCGAATAGCGGCTTTTTCGGAATTCGTCGCAGATGTGACATCGGGCAGCTATCCTGCAAAACCGCATCATGTCGCCATCGACGCCGCCGAACTCAAGGCATTCCTCGATCATCTCGATACTGTGGCCGACAAGGCTTGACGACGGCCGACCGGTAGTCAATCTGTTCCCCGGGTAACCGAAGGGCGACGGGAGATCGGGATGAAATTGGTTGGGATATCCGGAAGCCTCCGCAAGGGATCCTTCAACACCGCATTGCTCCATGCCGCGGTTGGACTTGCGCCCGAAGGCGTGGATCTGATCGCTGCGACGATCCACGGCGTTCCGCTCTACGACGCCGATGTTGAAACGGCCGATGGCATACCGGCAAAGGTGCAGGAGTTGAAGGAACTGGTTGCCGGAGCAGATGGGTTGATACTTTTCACGCCGGAGTACAACAATTCCATACCCGGTGTGTTCAAGAACGCCATCGACTGGATGACGCGACCCTCCGCCGACATTGCCCGTATTTTCGGCGCGAGACCCGTTGCAGTTCTCGGTGCTTCGCCGGGCAATTTCGGGACTATCCTCAGCCAGAGCGCGTGGCTTCCAGTGCTTCGAACATTGGGGACAGACCCCTGGTTCGGTGGCCGGCTGATGGTTTCACGCGCCGGCATGGTCTTCGACGCCGATGGCCGGATTACGGACGAGAAGGTCAGCCGCAATCTCGCCGCCTTTATCGATGGTTTCGCGAGTTTTGTCGCAAGCCGCCAAGGCAGGTAGCGGCCGATTTCGGCAAAAGCGCCGTGCTGGGTATCCCGCACCTCTATGCATAATGTGAAGCATCGCTTATTGACGATCGCGCGCCGTTAGTGAGTGCACGACCGCTTCAGGATACCCCCAGCTTAAATGTCCCTAAAAACAGCCATGAAATCCAACAAGAGCGGCTATCTCTTCACCTTGCTGGCGATCAGCATATTTGCCGTCCAGGACGGGATTTCAAAACATCTTGTCAGTGCCTATCCGCCACTGCTCGTGGCGATGATCCGCTATTGGGCCTTCATGCTGTTCGCGGTCGCCCTGGCGGCAAGGTCGAACGGCGGCCTCAAGACGGTGGTGCGCACCAAGCGGCCTTGGCTCCAGATCCTGCGCGGGCTTCTGCTTTCGACGCAGATCGTCATCGCGATCACGTCCTTTGTCTGGGTCGGACTGGCCCATTCGCAGGCGATCTTTTCGTCGGGACCGTTGATGGTGGCCCTGCTTTCGGTTCCCATCCTCGGCGAGAAGGTCGGTTGGCGGCGCTGGACCGCGATTGCGGTCGGCTTTGTCGGCGTGCTGTTCATCCTAAAGCCACAGGCCGGCGGGTTTGATGTGAAGGTGCTGGTGCCGATCGTCGGGGCATTGCTGTTTTCGCTGTATGTGATCGCCACCCGGCTCGCGAGCCGCGAGGATCCGGCGATTACGAGCTTCTTTTATACCGCTGTCGTCGGTGCCGTTGCGATGACCTGCGTTGGGCCGTTTTTCTGGACGCCACTTGCACCGCATGACTGGATATGGATGGGGCTGCTGTGCCTGACTGGCATGTCGAGCCACTATTTCCTCATTCGCGCCTACGATCTGCTGGATGCCGTTGTCGTCCAGCCCCTGACCTATCTCCAGCTCGTCTTTTCGTCTGCGATCGGTGCCCTCGTGTTCGGCGAGGTACTGAATTTCAACATGGTGATTGGGGCGATCATCGTGGTGGGTGCGGGGATATTCACCGTATGGCGCGAAAACAGGCTGGCGCGCCAGGGGCGATGAAACACCGGGCGCGCCATTTCATGTCCGTCAGGCCTTTTCTTCGACCTTGGTCGTCTCTTCTTCGGTGTAATAGCTGACATATTTCTGGCGGTAGCGCTCGGTGCCGCCAAATTCGCTGTAGCGGGTAAGCTCGGACATGTCCGTCTTGTTGAGGATGACGCCGAGGATCTTCGCGTTGATCTGTGGCTCCTGTTCCAGCAGGTTCTTGACCATGCTCGTCGGGGTCGCGCCCCATTCGGCAACGTAGATGAAGGCATCCACCTGTGGCGCGAAGGCCTTCGCGTCGATCACGGGTGCAAGCGGCGCAAGGTCGACAACCACATAGTCAAACATCTTTCGCGCGGCATCCATCAGGTTCATCATGCCGGGCGAAGACAGAAGTTCGCTGGTGTGAAGAAGGTGGTCGCGAAGGACGACGGGCAGGATGGCCAGCTTGGTCCGCGGATCGACCCTGACGGCACTTGCCCACGGCACCTCGCCGAGGGCCGCTTCGATCAAGCCGGTCTTCGGCACCGTTTTCAACATGCGGGTCAGTCCTGGATTGCGCAAGTCGGCATCGATCAACAGGGTGCGCTTGCCACTGGAAGCCAGCAAGGCCGCGAAATTGGCCGCTGTCGTCGACTTTCCTTCTCCCGGAAGAGCAGACACCACGCCGATGACGCGGTCGGTCCGGCCCTGCAGCATGACGTCGCTTGCAAGCTTGGCGTTTCGCAGCGTCTCGGCGAAGATCGAGCGCGGCGAGTCTACGGCAACGCGCATCATCCGATCGAAGCCGACATTCCCCTCGGTCTCGCGCGGCGGGACAAGGACTTTTTGATCAGGCTTCTGGTACCAGAAGCGTGTCTTGGGCCGCGCCGCCCGACCAAGCAGCGGCAGGTAACCCAGGAACTTAAGCCCGAGATTGGTCCTGACATCCGCCTCTACGCGGAAGAACCGTTCGCGGAACTCCTGGAAGCCGGCAAATCCGCAGCCGATCATGAGGCCGAGAACCGCCGACAGGGCCATTACCATCGTCTTTTTCGGGCTGGATGGCGCGGTCGGAACGCCGGCCTGCGAGATCACGCGGGCCTTGGCGATCGGAAATGAGCGCTGCTGCGAAGCTTCCTCGAAGCGCCCGAGATAGGACTCGTAAAGCGTTTTCAGTGCCTTGGCCTTCTGGTCGAGTTCGTTCAGATGAACGACGGACTTGTTGGCTTCGGAGTTCTTGCCGACCACGCCCTGGATGTTTTCGCGAAGCGAGGCCTCGCGTGAGCGGGCGACGTCGTATTCATTGCTGTAGCTCGCCGTCAGCTGCTGCAATTCCTGGAAAATCTGGCGGGTGATATCTTCCCGTTCTGTCTTCAGAGCAACGGCCTGGGGATGCTGGGCGCCGAAATCCTGAATGATCTCCTGTTCACGCTTTTGAACCGTCAGATACCGGTTCTTCAGATCCTGCAGGCTGGTATTATTCACCTGGCCGGATGCGGACGAGATCGTTGCATTCTTGACGGCACCGTCCGGTCCCTGGTCGATGATCGATTTGAACTGGTTGAACCGGGCGGATGCGCTCGCCGTATCAGCCTGGGCGATGATCAACTGCTTGTTGAGGTCGGCAAGCTGTTGCTCGGACATCAGTTCGCCGCCCGTCGAGGTCAGACCGTTGTCGGCCTTGTATTTCTCGACTTCGAGAGAGGCCTGCTGCGCCCGCTGGCGAAGGTCGTTCAACCGCTCCTGCAGCCAGACGGATGCTCGCTCCGTCGCGTCGAAATTGGCGTTTAGCTGATCGGTCAGATAGGCGTCGGCATAGGCGGCGGTGATCTTGGCCGCAAGCTGAGGGTCGGTGGAGCGGAACGACAGCGCGATCACCGAACTGCGCATTACCCGCTCTACCGTGACATTTTCCTGCAGCAGCGCCGCAGCAGTCTGGCGTCTCGCCTCGCGTGCCTCGTCCTCCGACATCGCCGGGCCACCTAACGTGACCATGCTTGCCACGAGCTTCGCGCCCGATTTGATCAGGCTCATTGGCGACATTGGCTGATGGAGGATTGTTTCGTTGTCGCTCAGCCCGGCGGTGTCTACGACGCGCAGCGCCATTTCATTGGATTTCAGGATTTCGACGGCGCTTGAGATTTCCATGTCGGCCTGTTGGCTGCTGGCCGCCGGCGACACCGTGTCCGAGGAATATTTCGACAGGCTCTCGTCGAGCAGTATCTGCGTCATCGAGGTGTAGACTGGCGTTGCAAACAGCAGATAGACAACTGCAAGGGCGATCAATACCCCAACACAGGCGCCGATCGTGCGGCCGCGACGCGTCACGATTGCCAGCAGCTTCTCGAGGTCGATGAAACTGTCGGTGTCCTCCGCTTTGGGAAGAGCACTGTGAAAGGTGAAATTGTTCTGGTTCATGGCAGCCGCCTTATCGGGGAGTAATCTGACCTCGGGTCCGTATCTTAGGGTCGGCGGAAGACAAGACGCCGCCGACCCTGAGAAGCAGACCCTATGCCGCTTTCACCTGCGTTTCGTGCGACAGAATCATGTTTCGGATCGACTCGTAGACGAGGTCTCCGATATCGGCGCGCGCCAATGCGAAGGCGACGTTGGCCTCGATGAAGCCTTGCTTCGAGCCGCAATCGAAGGTCCGGCCGTCATAGGCCTGGCCGTGGAATGTCTGCGTCTCCGAAAGGCGGCGCATACCGTCGGTCAATTGGATCTCGTTGCCGGCACCGCGTTCCTGCCGCGCCAGGATATCGAATATCTCGGGCTGCAGGATATAGCGGCCGTTGAGGTAGAAGTTCGAAGGAGCCTCTGATGGTTGCGGCTTTTCGATCATCTGGGTGACGACAAAGCCGTGACTGACCGCTGCGCCTTGGCCGACGATGCCGAATTTAGATGTCTCCTGCGGGTCGCATTCCTCGACCGCAACGATATTGCCGCCAACCTCCTGGTAGAGCGACATGAGACCGGACATGCAGCCGCGCGCGCCGTAGCAGACCATGTCTGGCAAAAGCAGTGCAAAGGGCTCGTCGCCTATCACGTCGCGAGCGCACCAGACCGCGTGGCCGAGGCCCAGCGGTGATTGCTGGCGCGTAAACGAGATCGAACCGGCTGCCGGCAACAGGCTCTGAAGCTCCGAAACCTGGACTGTCTTTCCGGCGCGATTGAGCGAGGAAATAAGCTCGGGATGGTCGTCGAAATGATCCTCGATCACCGCCTTGTTCCGGCTGGTCACGAAAACGATATGCTCGATCCCTGCTTCGATCGCCTCGTCGACGGCATATTGTACGACGGGACGGTCGACGATCGTCAGCATCTCCTTCGGCATTGCCTTTGTTGCGGGCAGGAAACGGGTTCCGTTGCCGGCAACGGGGATGACTGCTTTTCTGACCTTCTTGATGCGGTCCATGGCTCTATCCTTTGTTCGTAGAGTGAGGGCCACCGCCGAGGGCGGGGAGCTTTGCTGCCTCAGCGGCAGCAACATGATGACCACGCCGGAAAAGCGTGATCAATCGTTCGAGGCGCACCATGATGGGCCACTTGAGCAGCCACACCGCCTGCGGAGAGCGGATCGCGGTCATCAATGTTGCGCGCAAAGATTTGTCCTTGATGTTCTGGACGAGTGTCAGGAACGAATGGGCCCGGTTGAGATTTCGGGTGCGTCGCCGCTGGGCCGCAGACGCTGCGGCATCGAGTTGATGGCCGGCCAGGAACCTGGCGTCTGCGGCCATCATCGCCTCGACATGCTTCAGCTCCAGCACGCGCGAAATCGAGCCTTCGTTGATGTAGTAGACATATCCCGGTGTCGGATCGACGACGCAGAGAGCGCCTTTTGCCAAGGCCGATGCCAGGAAAATATAGTCCTCGCCGATCCTCAGCGTAGGATCGAAACGCACGCCGTTATCCAAAAGAAAGCTGCGCTCGAAGACGGGCTTCATGTAGCCAAAATTGTGCTCGTTGCGAAACAGCACATTGGAGGCGATGAAGTCGGCAAGCGTCAGCTCCGGCATGCGCGCGAGCCTGTCCGCATGGAACATGGTATCCTTGTGCTGCCCTTCCGAGGTTACGACATCGAGATTGTCGACGACAATGTTCGCCCCGGCCTTCTCAGCCTTGGCGATCATCCGCGCCAGGCGGTCCGGGCGAATGGTGTCGTCCGAATCCAGTACTGCGATCCACCGGCCACGAGCCGCCTCGATGCCGCAGTTGCGGGCAACGCCAGGCCCGCCGTTGACGGCAAGCGCGACAAGCCGGACGCGCGGGTCCGTGTGATTTTCGACGAGCGCGCGGGTGCCGTCCTTGGAGCAATCATCGACGACGATCACTTCCATGCTGACGGCACCTTGCGCCAGCGCGCTGTCGATTGCGCGCTCAAGCGTGGTTGCCGCATTATAGGCGGGGATGATGAAGCTGACGTCGGGCGTAAATTCGGTCGTCATTGCGATGTGCTCTCCAACGCGCCGTACTGCTCGATTTCGCGGATGCCCAGAAGCCCGCTGACCACTCCGGCGTGCATGATGCCGCGAAGCGCATATCGATATCGCGGGATCGGCATGACCGAGCTTGCCGCAGCTGCTGCAAAGCAATAACCGGCTTTGGCGCCGGCAACCGCAATCTTCCTGACCAAGCCAGCTCCTTTCGAACTTTCCTGCATGAGCCGGCCATGGGTCTGGCCAAAAC
The DNA here is from genome assembly GCF_052114685.1 of Rhizobium sp. 2YAF20. Taxonomy (NCBI): domain Bacteria; kingdom Pseudomonadati; phylum Pseudomonadota; class Alphaproteobacteria; order Hyphomicrobiales; family Rhizobiaceae; genus Rhizobium; species Rhizobium sp. 2YAF20. The sequence goes on from NZ_JBFRFF010000013.1 coordinate 67,948, forward strand.
GGAAGCGGCGCTTGGCAAGCCAGGAAAGCGACGCGCGATTTTCGGGCACCGGGTCGTCTACCCATGCTTCAGGAGCAAACGCTATGGTACCGCCGCCTCTGGTCATATGGGTGAAGAATTCGGTGTCCTCACCGCCGGTCCGCCCAAGCGCCAGATTGAACCGCCCGTTTGTCAGAGATGTGGCACGGCGGCGCAAAAGCACATTACAGGTGTAGCCCGTCTCGATCCTGCCGCGTACCCGGACCGGCAGCGTCGAATGAAAGTCGCCCCTCTTCATCCAGGCGGGTGCCGATTCCATATAGATCGCGCGTGCTGGCCCGAGAACGGCATCTGCGCCTGTCGCCTCGGCTGTTGTCAGCAATGCCGCAAGCCAGCCAGGGCTGGCGGTCTCGTCGTCATCGATGAAGGCGAGAAAATCGCCGCTGGCGTGATCGAGGCAGGTATTGCGGGCGATCGAGATATTCGAGGCCGGGCAATGCGCATAGGTGATGTCGAAGGGGACGGCGGAGCGCATGGCATCGACGCGTGTCCTTGCGCTTGGCGTGACATCGTTGTCGGCGACGATGATGCGGATGCGGGTGCCGACGGGAATGTTGAGAGCTGCGAGCGAACGCAGTGTCCGATCGAGCTCCACTCGGCGATAGGTGCAGACGGCGATATCGACTTCAATGGCATTCCGGTCTGGCGCTTGGCTCATGAAGCCACCCTTCGGCCACGGAAACGAAGGATTTCCAGCCAGAAGCCCGCCGACCAGGCAAAATGCATCACCATGGCGGAGATCGCGGCAAGCGGCCCATAGGGGTTCTTCTGGCCAAGCGCGATCCAGAATCCGTAGCCGACGCAGGCGAATGCCCAAAGCCCAACCGGAATGACGGCGATCCAGTTGAGGATCGCAAGGAATGCGCCGACGAAAATAGGAACGACCGCCAAGGGCAGCATCTGGCGCAGGCTCGGCATGCTGCCGTGCTTCATGATGTTGCGCGCACGGCCGCGGCCATAGCCGAGATACTGGCGGAAGAGCGTGCTGACGCTTGATCTTGGATAGTAGGTCATCGCCGTCTTGTCGGTAAGCCAGATGCTGAATCCGGCCTTCTTCAGACGGTAATCGAGTTCCGCATCTTCGTTATGGCTGAATGTCTCGTCGTAACCGCCGACCGCCTGGAACGCGGCAATCCGCATCAGTGCGTGGTGACCGTGGTCCGCCCAGTGTCCCTTGGCACCCTCGCGGTGCTTGGAGCCGCCATTGCCGAGCTTGGAATTCTGCGCGACGGCCGTTGCCTTCTGAAAGGCGCTGAAACCCATGGTGCGCATCGCCACGACGACCGAGTCGGCTTCGGTATCGATTGCTTCCTCGACAAGCTTTTGGCAGTAATCAAGAGGATAGTCGCCATGAGCATCGATACGGATGAGGTAGTCATATTCGAAACCGAGCTCCTTGACCGCGAGATTAAGAGCAGCGCTCTGCAGCCGTTTCGGATTGTCGATCAGGAGGATGCGGGGGTCGGCACCGGCAAGGCGTCTAACAATCTCCTGAGTTCCATCCGTGCTGCCGCCATCGGCCACGACGATCCGGGCGTCGAGCTCGTCGATCGCGCGGCCGAGTTTTTCGATCAGCGCCTCGATATGCCGTGCCTCGTTCAGGCAGGGGATAATGATGAGGCTGCGCATATCTGAATGAATATCGGTATTCATAGCAGTCCACCTTCGTTGCGGTGTGGTTGGGTAAGGTTCTGTGGGTGGAGAACGGGCCGGCTCGGCCGTGTCAGCGAGGCAAGGCGCTCGACCAGGATCTGGCAGTCTGCGCGGTCGATGATCCAGTGGCTGCGGTCATGCGCGACAACAGCTGAGTGGGCATCGAGATAGGCTTGATCGCTCATATCGCCGAGGAGCGCCGCAAGGTGATCAAGATCAGCACTATGAAGTGTAAGGCCGATCTTCCGGTCAACTAGGAAACGGGACGTTTCCGTGCCGGCCATCGCAATCGGCACCGCGCCGTGGAGGCAGCCCTCGTAAAGCCTGTTGGGCAACAGCCAATTGGAGTTCTGGCCTTCCTCGAAAAAATCGATGGCCCAGGAGAATTGGACCTCGTTGTAGATCGAGGGAAGATGTTCCGGGTTTTTGTAGGGGCCATGGAAATGGATGAACGGCTCGTTCTTCACGAAACCGTCGAAATCGTCGAAGGCTGACGCAGCCGGCCTGCCGCGCAATACGATCTCGAAGCGACCGTCCATCCTGCGGGAAAACTCTGCCAACAAACTCAAGGATTTGCTGCAACGAAGCGCGCCGAACCAGCCGATTTTCCAGGGCTCTCCGGCAAGTGGTGCGCGCGGCGCGTTGGTCGCCTCGTCGGCAATTCCATCCAGCGCTATGACCTTGTTTTCAAGCAGCATCGTTGGCAGGTCGAGCCCAGAGAGTTGCTCAAAATAGTTCTCGACAAAGGCCGGTGAGCTGGTGAGGAGAAGCTTGGCATTGGCCCCGAGATAGCGCTCGGCGCCCCTTATGGCCTTTCCGGCGATGCCGCCGTTTAAAAGCAGCCGATGGATGTCGAGGCATTCATAGGCGATCGGTACATCGCCGCCGAAGATCGAGACCGCACGACTGGCCAGAGCCAGCATCTCGAGATTGCGGGCAATGATCACGTCGGGCTTGGCGACATTCCCAAGGGCGCCGCGAAGCGACAGCGCTGATTTTGCAATCGCCCCGATCCTCTGGACGAATTGCGCATCGCGGGTTCGCCCGAGTTCGATCGGCGTCACGTCGCTGATCGACGCCAGCGCGTTCTCATCGCGTCGAAAACCGGCCAGCGTCACTTTCGCGCCGCCGGACTGCAATGTCAGTACCCGGCGGCGAACCGCCGGGTCTGCTAGGTCATGAACGAAGTAGAGTACATGCAGCATGCAAAATCCCGTTTTCGTGCCCGGTCAAAGTGCCGTGCAGGGTCAATTCAGTGCGCAAGCGACGGATTCGGGGAATTGGCATTTTTCGCCGGCGGCGGTAAACGCAAGGCGATCTACCTGCATGGTCGCCGGCTGGCTGTAGGCGAGTTTGCCCATCCAGCCGGTCAGCGTATCGGTGCCCCACAGGCTGAAGAATATCTTCTGCGCATGGGTCGGGATCTTCGACGGATCGGTCACTTCCTGAACCAGGCGGCCGTTGAGATAATAGCGAAGCCGGTCTTTTTCCCAGATGAAGGCATAATCGTTGAAGCCCTTGTCGGCACCACCGGCCACGGGGACCAGTTTCTCATTGCCACCCTTGGCCGAAATGTACTGGTTTACCTGAACCTGTCCGGTGTTCTTCCCAAGCACTTCGAAATCTATCTCGTCATGCGGCTTCTTGTCGGTCGGCCCGATATAAGTGAAGAAAGCCGAGTTCAGCCCGGAATAAGAGGCGGATTTGATCCGGGCCTCGTAAGTGCCGTAGCCATAGCGCTTCAGGGACGAAATCTCGCCGCAGACATAGCTGCGGTCGGACGTCTTTTGTTCGGCGAAATGAAGCTGAAGGATGCCGTTTTCGACGCCAACCTGCTTTTTCGACCAGGTGCAGTTCTGATGCGGGCCATTGTTCCAGCCATCGGACACGTACCAGAGGCCGCTGTTGAGATGGTCGAAATTATCGACGAAGGACGTTCCGTTCGCCTGGTCCTCTTGTGCCAGAGCAGCGAATGGAAGGCAGGCGATGCCGCAGACGGCTAGACTAGTCCGGCAAAGTTTTCGCGCATGGGCGATCATAGTCGTCATGGGGCCACCTTTGCTTTGGGGATTGGTTGGTTCTGCCACGGGCAGGAACGCCGCCGCATATTTTTCGTCCGATCGGGACGTGACGCGCTTGACGTTCAATCGCGATATGACGTTTGCATAAATGTTCACGTTGTCAGTCACCCTATTGGGCTACGCCTCCCTTCGCAGCCAATTCAACCAGAGCAGACTTAGGCCCGCACCCATAAACTAGTGCGAATTCACGGAAGAAAATATGGCAGTGCAGCAAAAAAATCGCCGAGTCCCAATTCGACACTGGATAGCCCGATCGGATTATCGTTGGAAAATGAGGCGGGGCATTCTGTAAGAAGCGCGAGAAAACCGTTGTCATTCAAAGGATTTAAAGCAGGCATTGGCGGTCTCGGAACTGCCTTTACGGCAGGTTTGGCCTAGCTCGAAGTTGGTTAGCAAGGTGAAGATTTTTTTTGGATAGTCGGGTGCCTTCTGACCAAAAGCGGACAGAATATGGCGGCGCCACCTTCTATGGGCTGCAGAATTTCGACACGTCATCTTCCGATTGCGGAGAGAATCGTGGGTTCTGGTTAAGGCAATAAGACCGATCGATGGAGCCGATTGCCGTCAACGGTCGAGCAACCGGAGATTAGGCTTGCGCAATCATAAGCTGTTTTCGGGAGAGCGTACCGATCATGATCGGTGCTGCGACAAACTTCGGCCCGAATGTACTTGTCTTGCATAATGTGCTCCAACCGGCTTTGTTCGTGGTCGAGTTCGTGTCGATCGCAGAGAACGTGGCGACACTCTTGTCATTGAAATTGTTGCAGAAAAAGCGACTGGAGAGCGCCGGAAGATCGCAGGCCGCAGTTTGACCGAACAGACCGCAGACCCTTTCTCGAAACTCGCAAGGGCAGACAACATGGCGACATTCACGATTATTATCCCCTTCTACCAGAAAGAAGCCGGGATATTGCAGCGGGCTCTGTCTTCCATATCAGGGCAGACATTTCAGGACTTTGACATCATCATCGTTGATGACGAATCTCCACTTTCGCCGGAAGGCGACCTCAATTCTCTCACAAGTGATGCGCGCGAGAGGATCACGGTGATCCGCCAAAAGAATGCCGGGCCTGGCGGGGCGCGCAATACGGGGCTCGACCATGTGCCTTTGTCGACGCGTTTCGTCGCTTTCCTGGATTCCGATGATATCTGGGCGCCGGAGCATCTGCAGAACGCCTATGACAGCCTGTCGCGCTTTGACGGGGACTGCTATTGGGCGTCCATCCACGGCGGCGACGAATTCTATTATCATTTCAGCATCGCCGAGCTTGCGAAGTCGGAAAATGTCGCTCCTCTTTCGCAGGAGCCGTTGTTGATCGAGATTCCCGATATCGCCAGCGTCATGCTGAAGGATTGGGGCTTCCTCCACTTGTCGTGCATGGTGATCGCCAGGCCATTGTTCGAGAATATCAGGTTCGATGCCGCCTTGCGGCTTGCCGCCGAGGACATATTGTTCTTTTGCGATTGCATGCTGGCGGCACGGCGGGTGTTGCTTTGTGACGAACGAGGTGCGCTTCGCGGCGAGGGGATGAATATTTTTCACAGCATCGATAACACATCGCCACAATTCGCGCGCCAGCAGTTCAATACATGGATAGCACTCGATACATTGGAATCTCGTTTTTCCCGCAGGCCCAACGACGTAGCCTCTATTCGCTCCTACAAGAATACGGCGCGAAAACTGGCTCTTTGGAGTCAGGTCAAGCAGCTCAAGCAACGCAAATTGCCGCAGTTGAGCCTGCTTGCCGAATGGGCTTGGCGCGACCCGGCGCTGCTTCACAGTGCGGTGCAGCTTGCCGTCGGCAAAATCTCCCGTTAGCCTTCGCTCATGCAGCAAATTCGTTTATGCGAACTTTCAGCACCAATGTAGCGCGGTCTAACCCCGCGTCCCACCTTTCCTGAAGAGAACAAGGAGACCTCGATGAAGCCGTTCTATTGGGAATCGGACCATGGCAATTTCGGTGACGATCTTAACCTTTGGCTCTGGGATTTTCTGCTCCCCGGTCTGCGTGAAGTTCACGAGGAGACGCTGCTGGTCGGCGTCGGTACCGTGCTCAATACCGATCTCCTGGCACCGGTCGGACACAAGCTCGTTGTCGGCAGCGGCTTTGGGTATGGCACGCTTCCGGATATGAGCAACGCAAGTGACTGGGACATTCGTTGCGTCCGCGGGCCGTTGACAGCGAAGAAGGTCGGCCTTTCGCCGGAGAAGGGCATCATCGATCCAGCGGTCATGGTCACCGAGATGCCCGAATTTCAAAAACTGCAGAAGAACGGCCGCCGCACCTTCATCCCCCACTGGGAGTCGGCTGCTGCCGGCATCTGGCCGGAAATCTGCAAGACGGTGGGTTTGAGCTATCTCGATCCGCGCGGCGAGGCCAAGGCGGTCATTCGCGAGATCGCCGAATCGGAGCTGATCGTTGCCGAATCCATGCATGGCGCCATTCTCGCCGATGCGTTCCGAGTTCCCTGGATCGCAGTCAGCACGTCGCGGTCGATCAACAGTTTCAAGTGGAACGACTGGGCAAGCACGGTCGGCGTCACCTACGCACCCAAGCACGTCCCCGTTTCCACACGGGCGGAGGCGATCGCCAAGGGCGCGAAGTTCTGGGGCGTGGAATTTGCACGCAACGATACGCCCGAAAAGCATATCCGACCGCAGTCCGGAGGCACCGTCGCCATCGCGGAACCTCGCCAGACGTCGCTAAGAGTGATGGCGAAGCAGGCTCTGGCTGCACCCTCGGCTCTCGCCCTGTGGCAGGCAGCCAAGGCGAAGCCGCAGCTCAGCGACGGCGCGGTGCTGGCACGTCGCAAGCAGCAGCTTTTCGACGTCATGGGCGAAATTCGCCGCGACTATTTCTAGAACCGTTCACCGTTTCACGGAAACGCCTTACGGCTCTATGTGTTTGCTTCTAAGCAATTCCCGGAAAAGCGCTTCGCACTTTTCCGGGAATTGCTTTGGCCTGCCGGTGCCCGGCCTATCCGTCGCCGGGATCTCGCAGCAGGTAGCGCAGGCCGCCGCTGCCGGCAAACGCCAGCGGCGTGCCGCCGCGATTGCGGAAGCGCTCGGTCTTGTCGGCAAGAATGTGGCCTGCAATGGCCGGAACGGCAGTGAGGTTTGCAAGCGCATAGCCAAATGCCGAGCCGATGCCCGACTGCGCCTTGATATCCAGGAAATGTCGCTGCTCGTATCGGGCGCGGACATGGCGCTCGTGCCGGCGCAGCGAGGCTGCCGCCGCCGGCGAGAGGTTCGAGCCCGCAAGGATAGCCCGGTCTGCCTCGTAGAGCCGCCGCAGGTCTTCGGTCCGATGAAGGCCGCTTAGCGAATCGCTACGCACGACTGCGCCATATCCGCAGCTGTGAATGATCTTGTAGCGCGCACCCTTGGCAAGCGCCCGGGCGTAGAGGTCATAGTCCTCGCCCAATCGGAGGGTCTCGTTGTAGCGAAGTCGATGGGCATCCAGGAACGATCTGCGCATCAGAGGCTTCAGGAAGCCGATCTCGCCGCGCCTTACGCCGCGTTTGGAAATATTGCCTTCAACGAAGCCAACCAGATCGAGAAAGCGTGGTGCAGGGGCGAAACGAGCGACTTTCTCGTGCACTTCCGAGATCGTCGCGGCATCGACGAAGGCGATATTGTCGGCGACGAAATCCCAGTCATCGCCATCGAGCATTGCTTCGAAGCGTCCAGGGAAAAAGAAATCGTCGGCATCGAGAATGCTGATCAGCGGCGCGCCGGAAATCTCGATTGCATGGTTGCGCGCCGCAGCAGGGCCCTTGTTCTGCTCGAACCGGCTTATTTTCAGCCTCCCGCTGCCATCGTCGGCACTGAGTGCCGCAGCGCCGGTTCCATCACTTGATCCGTCGTCGACTACCACGACTTCCGCGACCTGGCTTTCCCGAAGAGCCGATGCCACCGCCATGCCAATCGTGGCGGCGGCGTTCTTGGCCGCGATGATGACGCATACGCTTGTTGCCGTTTCTGTCAGGTCAACCTCCATCGCTTTGCCGAAGACGTAGAACGCGTCGGCGCAAGAGGCAACCACAGTGTAGCCAAAAAATGGCGGCTATGACCGCGAGCTTTGACGCGGGCGGTTGGACGGACGCAAATATGGGAGGGCGAAAACCGGTCGGCTCAGTGCTTGAACGGTTCGGAGCGATTAAGGCCACCTGCCGGAATTCCGACCGCCTTATCGTCGTTGCGGGCCGACACGGAGCCCAAAACGCCAGCCGAATCAGTCAAAGTGCTCCTGCGTTCCTTCTCCGCCTTCCGGACCATGAAGAGAATGCCGGCAAAATAGCCGATTTGCAGCAGAACGGCACAGATGGCCGTTTCGACCAATGCCGTCGTCAGGGAATGGCTGAGGAAATACGTCGCGATGGCAAATACAGCCAAGGTTCCGATCATGCTCACGAAAACGCGTGGCGCGTACATTAGACTACCTCGCAATGCCGTTCGCCATAGACAGCTTCATTGGAACTCTGTCCTCCTCCCAACGGCCTGAAACACAATATATTTTAATGGCCGCGGGATTTCAACTGATTGTCGAACGTGTTTTCTGATTGACGACCAGTCTAAGCCATTGTCGTTAAAGCTTGGCTTCCTTCTAGGAGCGAAATCTGACCCCCCGCGCAAAGATATTGATCTTGCTTAACAACACCTTTTATTTAAGATTGTAACCTTCGCGGTAAGCAAGCGGTTAGCAAAGCCGACGATTTTTTCTTGCTGCCACAATGGAATGCAAGTTTTTGTTCGTCTCGTTGCAAACCCGATCCGCTGCAACTTAGACCACCCAAAAAGGTATCGGTTCGGCCACAATTGTCGACGGGCTAATCAAATTTTATTACAAAGATTGTGGCATGTGAGCCTAAAGATGTGCGGCGCAATAATATGTTGCAACGCAATATTCGCCGCATTCTCCGTCGCCGTTGAAGATCGGTGTGAAGAAATGTCCAGGATAGATCAGGATCGTGGCGACAACGCTTAGACACCTATGTTCGTTAGTGAATGCTGAACTGACCATATTTAAGAGAAAAGTCATATTTGTTTCTTGGCTATACCAACCGTGGCATAATACAGCCCGCTGTATAAGGAATGACTAATCAACTAAAATGGCGAGTACGGGCCTCAAAATGGGCCGTTGGATTTGGTCCGCCACAAAAATTTGGTTAAAAAAACAAAATCTCACCATACACTCGCTGCTGCATGGCGTTATCTAGACGCTCCGAGGGCATCCCGACCAATCGCCAAACATAAGTGGAGTTACCTCTATGAAGTCCGCGACACGATCGGCCAATTCGGCTTTCTTCAGCGCCGTTGAATCCGGCATCTTTCCACCGACAGGTGGGTTTCTAAAAAGAAGTTTCGACTTCACCTCTGCCTTGTTGGCACTCGTTTTCATCAGCCCGCTGTTTCTCATGCTGGTGTTGCTAGTGAAATTTTCCGACAAGGGACCTGCCTTTTACGGGCATCCGCGCGTCGGCCACAATGGCAAGACTTTTCGCTGCCTGAAGTTCCGTACCATGGTCACCGATGGAGACCGTGTGCTCCAGGCCTATCTGCAATCCGATCCGAAGGCGCTTGAAGAGTGGCGCGCCACTCGCAAGCTCCAGAACGATCCGCGCGTTACAGTGGTGGGTTCGATCCTGCGCAAGCTCAGCCTTGATGAGTTGCCGCAGCTGTTGAACATCCTGCGCGGGGAAATGAGCGTCGTCGGCCCGCGGCCGGTGGTTGAGGAAGAACTTGAGCGCTACGAACACGCTGCTGTCTACTATCTCAGGACCCGTCCTGGCCTGACCGGCCTATGGCAGGTCAGCGGCCGCAATGACGTATCCTACGCATCGCGGGTCGCCTTCGACACGCACTACGTCCAGAACTGGTCGCTGAGCCGCGACATGCTCATCATTGCGAGAACCATTCCCGCAGTCTGCCTTTCGCGTGGCAGCTACTGAGCCCCCTGGTCCGGACAACGGTTTCGCTGCTTCCAGCTCATCCGGGGCAGCGGCTACCTCAAGCAACAGGAAAGCTTTGCATGAACGAAGCCCTGCTTCACAGAAGAACAAGACGTCTGTCTGCGGCGATTGCCGGCGCGGGCGTCATCCTCCTCGGTATTTTCGCTGCCACCGGCAGCGCGAACGCCGCCTCGGGCGACTATCATCTCGGAGTGATGGATAAGCTCAGGGTGCGGGTTGCCGAATGGCAGACGGCGGAAGGCACTGTTCGCGACTGGTCCGTCGTCAGTGGTGACTATAGCGTCGGCGCCTCCGGCGATGTGTCGCTGCCCTTTGTCGGGGACCTTGCCGTCGCGGGCAAGACGACGGCCGAGATCGCCGATGCGATCGGCGTTGCCCTGCAGAAGCAGTTCGGACTCCGCGACAGGCCGTCGGCCTCCGTTGAGATCGCGCAATACCGGCCGATCTATCTGGCCGGCGAGGTGCAGACGCCCGGCGAATTTCCATATGCGCCCAATCTGACGGTAATGAAGGCGATCAGCCTTGGCGGCGGACTTCGTCGGGCCGACGCCGGACAACGTTTCGCCCGCGATTTCATCACCGCCAAGGGCGATGCCGTCGTACTCATGGCCGAGCGCGGTCGCCTGCTGATGCGCAAGGCGCGCCTCCAGGCGGAGCTCGACGGCAGCGACAAGATCGACATGCCGGCAGAGTTGAAGGTGCTGCCGCAGGCGGCGGATATGATGGCCAGCGAAACGGCCCTGATGCAATCGCGGGCAAAGCAACTCACCTTGCAGCTCCAGGCGCTTGATGATCTCAAGGCCCTGCTGCAAAGCGAGGTTGTCACGCTTGGCAAGAAGTCCGATACACAGAACGGTCAGCTCGTTCTTGCCAAGGAGGATCGCGACAAGGTCGAGGATCTCGCCGAGAAGGGTCTGGCATTGAGCGCGCGCAAATTGACCGCGGAGCAACGCGCGGCCGATCTCGAGGCGGCATTGCTTGACATCGATACCGCATCGCTGAAGGCCAAGCAGGATATCAGCAAGGCCAACCAGGACGAAATCACCCTGCGCAACGACCGCGCCAGCCAGCTCGCCCAGGAAATGCAGGATACCGATACCGAGCTTGAGACGCTGCAGCTGAAGCTGACGACGAGCCAGACCTTGATGCAGGAGGCCGTGGCTCAATCTGCGGATGCCGCTCATCTTGGCGGCGATGGACAGGGCGTCAATGTCGCTTATTCCATTGTCCGCGACGAGAACGGCAAGCCCAAGGAAATTTCTGCTGATGAGAATACGCAGGTTCTGCCCGGCGACCTGATCAAGGTCACGGCGGGCCTCTACATGCGGTAAGGAGCTCCCATGAGGGTAGCGACATCGAGCCTCATCCGGCCGGGAAGCAATTTTGCCTATGGCGTGGTGGCGGTTGCCCTGTCCTTCATGGTGTTCGCCTATTCAGCGCGGTTCGGCCAGGTCTCGGTCGTGACCTATTATGCGCTCTGGCTGTCGCTTGTCCTGGTCAACTATCGGCTGGTTCTCGGCAGCTATCGCAAATATCTCTGGCTATTCGCCTTCGGCATCGTCGCCTGCCTTTCGATTTTCTGGTCAGCGGCTCCCCCCGTCACCGCCCGGGCCGCGATCCAGTATATGACGCACATCATCTGCGCGCTGATCGCGATGCGTGTGCTTGATATTCGCACTCTGACGCTCGGCGCCGTGGCGGGAGTGGCGCTGGTGCTGCTCTATTCGCTTGCCTTCGGCCGTTATGAGTACGACGCAATCGACGGCACGTTCAGCTTTGTCGGCGCCTTCGATTCCAAGAACCAGCTCGGTCTCTTTGCCTCGCTCGGCATCTATTTCTGCTTCGCAGCCGTGTTCATTCTCGGCGAGCGGCGAACCTGGATGATCGGCTGCGGTGTGGTCGGGCTGCTGTCTGCCTACTGTCTGCTTGCGGCGCAATCGGCGACCTCGGTCATCACGACCGGCGGCGTGGTGATGCTGTGTGTTGGCATGCGCGTCATTCTCTTCCTGTCGCCGAGGAACCGTAAACTGCTGTTCACCGCAGCGGCTGTCTTCGTCGGCGTCTTTGTCGTAGCGGGCGCCTATCTCGGTGCCGCCGACGTGGTGCTCGGCGCGTTCGGCAAGGATTCGACGCTGACCGGCAGGACCTATCTCTGGCAGCAGGGCATAGCCGCTGCCGTGCTGCATCCGATCTTCGGTATCGGCTATCAGGCCTATTGGGTGCAGGGCTTCTCGGAACCGGAACGGTTGTGGGAGGAGTTCTTCATCACCGCGCGCGGAGGCTTCCATTTTCACAACACATATATAGAGACGGCCGTCGAGACCGGCATTGTCGGCGTGATCCTGCTCAGCATGGTGTTGATCACCAGCGTCGTCGGTCATCTGAAGCGATTGCTCGGTGATCTGCGCAACAATGAATCCTATGTGCTTTTCGGAATTGCGACGCTGCTGCTGATCCGGTCGTTCGTCGAGATCGACATTCTCAATCCATACCAGGTGGGCTCGTTCCTGCTCTATTTCATCGCCGGAAAACTCACGATGGTGCAAGCCGCACCGAAGGCCACGGTGCCGATCTACTACGACCAGATGGAGTTCGCGCGGTCCTGACGCTGCGGGGCTCATACCCGTCTTTGATGGAAGACTCTGTCGGTTTCGCGTTTGGAGCGCTGATCAAAGAATGAAGACCCTTTACGGAATCCAGTACCTTCGTGCTATTGCCGCCTTAGCGGTCGTTGTTTTTCACGCGGCGGAGCGAAGCGGCGGCAGCTTCAGGATTGGCGCTGCCGGCGTCGATGTCTTCTTTGTCATCAGCGGCTTCATCATGTGGGTCATGAGCGACAGCAGGCCTTTGACCCCGGCACGCTTCATGCTCGACCGAATTCAGCGCATCGTCCCGATCTACTGGATCGTCACGGCTGTGATGATCGCCGGCGCGCTGACCGGCCTCTTTCCGAACATGAGGCTGACGCTTGACCATATTTTGGGATCGCTCTTCCTGATCCCGGTGCGCTCGCCGAGCAATGGCGAGATCTGGCCGATCCTCGTCCAGGGTTGGACGCTGAATTTCGAGATGTTCTTCTACGCGCTCTTCGCAATAAGCCTGGCTGTTGCACGCCGAATACGGCTGGTTTTTCTCCTTGGTATCTTCGCTGCCTTCGCGCTGTCCGGTTGGGTGTTCCATCCGCAGTCAGCTATCCTGATGACCTATACGCGCCCGATCATTCTCGAATTCGTTGCCGGCGCGCTGATTGGCGAACTTTGGTTGAAGGGGCGGCTTCCCCCAACCGCGATTGGTCTGCCCCTTTTCATCGCAGCCTTCTCAGGGTTTTCCGCCATCCAACTCATGCAGCTCGACTTCAACGAGTTCATCTGCGGGCCTCTCGCCGTCGCGCTCGTTCTGGGGACGCTGTCGCTGGAGCGGGGCGGTGCCATGCCGGATATTCCGTTGCTCACCTATCTCGGCAACGGCTCCTATTCGATCTATCTCTGGCACACGCTGGCAATTTCAGTAGTGGCGAAAGTCGCCCAATCACTGGCTTTCCCGCCGCTCGCCGCCGTCACGCTCTCGACGGTCACTGGAGTTCTTCTTGGCGTTGCGGCTTATGAATTCGTCGAAAAGCCGCTCCGCGGGCTCCTCAAAAACCTGTCATGGCGCAGGCGCCCGACGCCGGCGTGATGGGCTAAATCCCTGCCTGCTTGGAAAAATTATCCCGAAATGTCGCAAGATCGGCTGCACTTACGTCAGATATTGCCCAGAACGACAATCCGCCGGCGGACCATTCGTCAAGATTGTAGCCCTCACGGGTCGCAGCCCGCTGGCCTGCCGGCGATCCGGGCCATACGAAGAGGTTGATGATGTGGCCGTGCCTTCGGTAAACCAGAGCGGCAACGACTCTGCCGCCGATGTAGTCGACCCTTCCACCGACCAGCGGAAAGCCTTGCGGGGCAAGATCGACAACCGGAGGCGAAAAATCGATCCTGCCGTTGAACCATGGTTTGACCGTGTGCTGGTCGGACGTCTCGACATCGGTCAGGTGGCTGGCCAGCATCGATCGCACATGGCTCGCCACGATCTCGTTCTGAATGGGTAGCTCCTGTCTGCCCACGTTCACGAACAACAGCAAGCTCGCCGCCAAGACCGCCAGCGAGGGTATGTAGCTCCATTGCCTAGCGTAGCGAAGAATGCGCCGCCAGGGGGGCTCGGCGGATGCCGGCGAAAAGGCGGCGCTAGCAGCACCGTTCTCGAGTGACAGCGCCGCAAGGATATGGGAACGGACATCCGGCGGTGCCTGCCATTTAACGCCGTCCTGGACGATCGTTCGCTTCACTGCATGAAGTTTTTCCATCTCTTTCCTGCAATCGGGGCACGTGGCCAGATGGGTCTCGAACTCTGCGGCGTGTACGGAATCGAGTTCGCCATCGACGAAGCCGTGCAGCATCGCGGTCCAGCCAGTGCAGCTCTCCTTTTCTTCTTCGCTCATCTCGCCAACCCGTATTTCTCCGCCTCAAGCCAAGCTTGGCCAAAGTCCTCGCGTGCGCGGGCAAGCCTCGACATGACGGTACCAATCGGCGCATCGATGATCTCGGCGATCTGGCGATAGGACAGGTCCTCGAATTCGCGCAGGATCAGCACCTCGCGCATCGCCTCCGGCAGCGTATTGATCACAGCCCGAACCCGCTGCGCCTCGGTATCGCGGATCATCGCCGTCTCGGCGGATTCCTCACCCGACGCGAATTCCTGGGGCATGGTCGCCGTGTCCGTGTCGGCATCCTTATCGTCCAACGGGACCTCAACACGCGTCTTGCGACGGCGTTGCTGCAGCCAGGCGTGATAGCAATTTCTGACAATGCTGAATAACCAGGCGCGCGGATCGCCGCCCCGATAGCCCTCGAAGCTGCGGAAGGCCCTGAGGAAGGCGTCCTGGACGATATCCTGCGCCGCATCGGCATCTCGGCAGAGGAAGCGCGCGAAATTATAGGCGCTGTCGAGATGCGGCATCACCGTCTGTTGAAACCGTTGGGTTGCCGTGCCTTGAGAGGCAGCCATTGCGGCCGATGACTTTGATTGCGAGAAGAAGCCAGTCGCTGCGGCCATCGCTGCAAATTCGCGAACCGCTCCGAAAAAGGCCAAGAGGCCAAGTCGGGCGCCCTTATCCCTCGTTCGTCCTGCGCTCCGCGGCGGCGCTCGCAAAGGCCGGTCATCGAACGCAAAGAAATATCTCGCTGCAAGATCGGTCATTGCTTCCTCTAGGCTTCGTCGACGTGCTGAGACTGCCAGTGCGATTAGCGCAATCTTGTCTTCCCTTGTCCAGATCGTTTCAGCCGCCGTTTTATTCCCTTGCCGACGAAGTTTCTTTCAAAAAATCCGTCCGGCAAAATCGCTCGTAAAATCCTGCAAGCCAGATCAATAGCTTAGCAATTTTTCTCGCCTGGCTCGGAATAAGTGCAGGGCATCATCGATCTAGTTCATCAGCGAAGGCGTCGTATCGACCTCGTCTCCGCTGGGCAAATGCCAAACCAAGGGAGATTTGATCATGTTCGCAATGACGCGCCGGGGTGTCCTCGGAACCGCGGCTGCAGCAGCAGCCTTCGGCCTTTCATCGAAACTGGAATTCGTGTTGCCGGCATTTGCCGAGATGGCGATCGAACCGACGGTCGGCCACTACAAATACCGCGTTGGCGATGTCGAGGTCACCGCCATCTATGACGGCATATGGCGCAAGCCGCATGACCCGGCCTTTATCAAAAACGCCTCCATCGATGATACGAAGGCGGCATTGGCCAAGGCGGGGCAGACGACGGATTTCATGCCGATTCCTCTGACCGTCGTCGTCCTCAAGATCGGCGATCGGCTGATCATGATGGATGCCGGCTCCGGCGTCGGGCAATGGCAGGCCAACGCCACCCACCTGCCGGCCAACATGGCCGCCGCAGGCATCGACTACAAGAACATCGACACGATCCTGATCTCGCATTTTCATCCGGACCACGTTTGGGGACTGATGGAAAAGGGGACGAACGCGCCGGTGTTTTCCAATGCGGAACTCGTCGTCAACGCTACCGAATATAATTGGTGGACGGAACCCGGCCGTGTTGAAAAGCTTGCAGAAGGCCGGCGCCCGGCAGGCAAGCGCATCGCCGATGTCTTTCCGACATGGAAGAACTGGAAGCTCGTCCAGGATGGCGCCGAGGTTGCGCCCGGCGTCCAGCTCGTCGCTGCCCCCGGCCACACGCCCGGCCATTCCGGATATCTCGTGACGTCGGGAGCCGAGCAATTGCTCGTTTCGGCCGACATTATGTACGTGCCCGCCTTGCTGGCACCTCATCCTGAGTGGGAGGGCATCTATGATCAGGATGGCCCGATGGCTGTTACAACGCGCCGCAAGCTGATCGACCGCGTCATCGCAGACAAGATCAAAATCTGCGGTTCGCATTTTCCGTTCCCGGGATCCGGCACCTTCGTCAAGGACGGCAGTGCCTACGGATTCACCCCAACCATCCAAGCTTGAGCACCTGAAGGAGAATGACCATGATGAAATATGCAGTTATCGGATTTGTCGGCTTCTGCGCCGTCACGGCAAGTGGCCTTGCGGCAACCGCGCTTCCGGCATTGGCCGTCGACAATATGGAATCGACCGACGCCCCCGACCTGACATCCGTGCGGGCGAAAATCGCTGCGAAGAACTATGCAGGCGCGCTCGACGAACTTCGCGGCCTTGCCGAGGACAATCAACAGGCTGACGTCTATAATCTGATGGGCTTTACGCTCAGAAAGACCGGCGACTTCAAGACCTCGTTGACTTACTACACGAAAGCGCTCGAACTGCAGCCGGATCACAAGGCCGCGCGCGAATATCTCGGCGAGCTCTATGTTGAGACCGGTAATATGGACAAGGCCAAAGAACAACTGGCCTCCTTGCAGAACCTGTGCCCTGCTGGTTGCGAGGAGTTGGAGGATTTGCAAAAGGCGATCGTCGCCAAGGCCGCCGTTAACTGACACGAAGCGGGCGGGAAACCGCCCGCCTCCCTTCATTGAAAATGGGAAAGCTCACCATGGCAAATGGAAAACCCTTTGCAGACCTTCGGCCGGCGGACGTCGTCCTGCTCGTCGGCCGGCTGCTGCTCGCTTTGATATTCATCCACGAAGGCATGACGCTGTCGTGGAATTTTGAAGGCGCTGCCGAGGCGATGGCCAAGCTTGGCATCAGCACGCCGCTGCTTCTTGCAACGATCGCGCTTCAGCTGGCAGGCGGCCTTTCTATCGCTCTTGGAATCCTTGCCCGCGTCGGGGCTACGTTGCTGGGCCTGTTTTGTCTTTCGACCGCATTGCTTTTCCACACCAACTTCGCCAGCCAGAACGAATTGCTCCACTTCGAAAAGGACTTCGCGATTGCCGGCGGCATGTTCGTTCTCGCCGCCGTCGGGGCTGGAGCCTTGTCGCTCGACCGCGTGTTTCAACGGCGAATGTAGTTGCACGCTTCGGGGGCCGCTATTTGTGGATAGGGTCAATCCAGGCGACCTCTTCCGGCTTCTCGATCGGCTCGATGTCCAGATTGACGACGACAGGCTCCTGGCCGGATCGAACCAGAACGCATTCGAGCGTCTCGTCGCGGCTGGCGTTGATTTCCTGATGGGGCACATAGGGTGGCACGAAGATGAAGTCGCCGGGACCGGCTTCCGCGGTAAATTCCAGCCTTTCGCCCCAGCGCATGCGGGCTTTGCCCTTGACCACATAGATGATGCTTTCAAGGTCGCCATGGTGGTGGGCTCCGGTCTTGGCATTGGCGTGAATTGTCACCGTTCCGGCCCAGATCTTTTCCGCGCCGGCGCGTGCCTTGCTGATGGCGCTGGCGCGGTTCATGCCCGGCGTCTGGGCTGTGTTCGGATCAAGTGAGTTGCCTGGAATGACCTTCACGCCATGATCGCGCCAATGATCTGCGTCATGGTGGTGGCCGTCGTCGTGTTCTTGGGTCACTGTCGTCTCCTGAGCGCGCTGGATCCGCCAAAGAAACGCCGGACACGATCAAACGTCAATGCCAGCGTTTGTGCTTCAGCTCTTGCTGCTTGTGGTTCATTCTGTTGGAAACCATAGTGCGCGGCTTCACACATCGGATCAAAACTGAAAGAGTTATGCCGGTATGAAACTAGGAGTGCGATGTGCAATGCGTAACACCGTCCTGCGAAAAATTTACAGGAGGGCCCGCAATGTTCCCGCGGATCTGGCCTTGAGGACAATCAACATCCCCATGGTCGAAAACCGGCTTCGAGCCCGGCATGAGCAGGCAAGAGACAGGCACGAGCCCGATCTGCCGAAGCTTTCGGCCGCAGACATGGAAATCGTCGACACGTTGCATCGCGACGGCGTCTACGTCACCTCGCTGGCGTCGTTGGCGCTGCCAGACACCGCGGAGATGTTCGGCTCAGCGCAATCCATCGCCGGCAGCTATCGCGATCGCGTCGGCACCAAGGCATTCAGCAACTGGGACGTCATCATGGCCAGCGCTGAGGAGATCATGACCCATCCGGAAATATTCAAATGGGGCTTGAACCAGCGGCTTTTGAACATCGTGGAAGCCTATCTTGGCCTTCCGGTCGCCTATGACGGCTTGAATATGTTCTACACGGTCGCAGACGGGCGGCAGGTCGGCACCCGCAAATGGCATCGCGACCGCGAAGACAGGCGGATGATCAAGATTGCCGTCTATTGCAACGACGTCGACGAGGATGGCGGGCCGCTTCAAGTCGTGCGTCGCGATGTCGTGAAGGGAAATCTGGTCGACGATTTCACCTATCCGGTGCTCAGCCAGGAGGGTCTGGAAAAGAAACTGGGCGCTCAGATCACCGACCACGATGTCATGACGTGCACCGGACCAGCGGGAACAGTGATCTTCAGCGACACCGCCAGTCAATATCATCGCGGCAAGCCGGCCATATCCCGCGATCGATGTGCCATCTTCTACAATTATTTCTCCCGCGTACCGCGCCATCCGTTCTTCTGCGAACGGTCGGGCCTGTCGCGGTCGCAAATCGCAAAACTCGCCGACGGTCTCACGCCGGAGCAGCGAGACTGCGTCCTCTGGCGTGACAGCCTGCCGGCAATCGCCCGTCTCGTTCCGCGTGATATTGCATAACGCTATCCCATCGCCCCGCCACGCAATAAGCGGTCTGTCGGCACGATAATCCGCGAACGAAAATTGCAAACCGCAGGCAGAGGCCGATTTGGCCTTGAATGCAATCTTTGCGGTGTCATCTTGATCGGATGAGCCGCCCGGTGGAGGAGCGCCTGGCGACGGTCGATCTCTCGACGACGCAGGCCATTGCGCTCGTTGCTAAGGTGAATGTCTTATTTCCCCGGGAGGAGGAAATGGCGTTGGATGATCCGATAGTCATCGTAGGGTCTGCCCGTACCGCCATCGGCGGGTTTCAGGGAGAACTCAAGGGGGTGCGCGCGCCCGAGCTTGGGGCGGCGGCGATCAGGGCAGCGTTGGAGCGGAGCGGCGTTGCGCCTGAGCTCGTGGACGAAGTTGTCTTTGGCTGCGTTCTTGCCGCTGGCCAGGGGCAGGCCCCGGCACGACAGGCGGCGATCGCAGCCGGCATTCCCGACGCAACCGGCGCCACCACAGTGAACAAGATGTGCGGTTCTGGCATGAAAGCCGTGATGCTTGCCCACGACCTGCTGGTTGCCGGCAGCGCCTCGGTGGCGGTGGCCGGCGGCATGGAGAGTATGACGAATGCCCCCTATCTGCTGGATCGAGCCCGTAGCGGTTATCGGCTTGGTCACGGTCGTCTCGTCGATCACATGTTCCTCGACGGCCTTGAGGACGCCTATGACAAAGGGCGGCTGATGGGCAGCTTTGCCGAGCAATGCGCGACCGCCTACCAGTTCACCCGCAAGGCGCAGGATGGCTACGCGATCATCTCGTTGAGACGGGCACAGGCAGCGATCGAGAACGGACATTTCGAGGCTGAAATAGTGCCCTTGACGGTTGGCAACGGCCATCTTGAACAGGTGGTCAGCCGCGATGAGCAACCCTGGAAAGCCAGGCTCGAAAAGATCCCGACGCTCAAGCCAGCCTTCCAGGAGGGTGGCACTGTGACCGCTGCAAATTCGAGCTCGATATCAGACGGTGCGGCGGCACTGGTCCTGATGCGTCGTTCCGAGGCCGATCGGCAGGGTCTATCGCCGCTTGCAACGATCAGGGGTCATGCCAGCCATGCACAGGCGCCCAATCTCTTCGCGACCGCGCCAATCGGCGCACTTCGAAAGCTCAGCGAGCGCATTGGATGGGCGCTTCAAGACACGGATCTCTTCGAGATCAATGAGGCCTTTGCTGTCGTCGCCATGGCCGCGATGCGGGATCTGGACCTGCCGCATGACAAGGTGAACGTGCATGGTGGTGCCTGTGCGCTCGGTCACCCGATCGGCGCGTCAGGCGCGCGCATCATCGTGACATTGCTTTCGGCGCTCGAGCGATATCGGCTCAAGCGCGGCATGGCGGCGATCTGTATCGGCGGCGGCGAAGCAACCGCGATCGCCCTGGAGCGGCATTGATATGTGTGCAGGAGACGATCAATGATCCTGACGGAAGCCCAACGGCAGATCCGCGATGTCGCCCGCGACTTTTCGCGCGAACGCCTGGCTCCCGGCGCCGGCGTACGCGATGCCTCGCATCAGTTCCCGAAGGAGCAGCTTAAGGAAATGGGCGACCTCGGCTTCCTTGGCATGCTTCTGCCGGAGGCCTATGGCGGCTCCGATACCGGTGCGGTCGCCTATGCCCTGGCCGTCGAGGAGATCGCCGCCGGCGACGGCTCGTGCTCCACAATTATGAGCGTCCATAGTTCGGTCGGCTGCGTGCCTATCCTGAAATTCGGCACCGAGGCGCAGAAGCAAAGGTTCCTGCCGAGGCTTGCGACGGGGGATTGGCTGGGCGGCTTCGCGCTCACCGAACCGCAGGCGGGCTCGGATGCCTCGAACCTGCGCACCCGCGCCCGCCGCGACGGCGATCACTATGTTCTGACCGGCGCCAAGCAGTTCATCACATCTGGCAAGAACGGGCAGGTGATCATCGTTTTTGCCGTGACCGATCCGGATGCCGGCAAGAAGGGCATTTCGGCATTCATCGTTCCAACCGACACGCCAGGCTACGAAGTGGTGCGCGTCGAAGATAAGCTGGGGCTGCATTCCTCCGACACCTGCCAAATCGCCTTCAACGACATGCGCCTGCCGGCCGATTTGAGGCTCGGCGAAGAGAGTGAGGGCTACAGGATCGCGCTTGCCAACCTTGAAGGTGGTCGGATCGGCATTGCCGCGCAGGCCGTCGGCATGGCGCGCGCCGCCTTCGAGGCGGCACGCGACTATGCCAAGGACCGGATCGCCTTCGGCAAGCCCATCATCGAGCATCAGGCGGTCGCTTTCCGGCTTGCCGACATGGCAACGAAGATCGAGGCCGCGCGTCAGCTGGTGCTGCACGCAGCCGAGCTGAAGGAGACCGGCGAGCCCTGTCTTACCGAAGCATCCATGGCCAAGCTTTATGCATCGGAGATGGCCGAAACGGTCTGTTCCGATGCGATCCAGATTCACGGTGGCTATGGATACATGGCCGATTATCCGGTCGAGCGGATCTACCGGGATGTTCGCATCTGCCAGATTTACGAGGGGACGAGCGACGTACAGCGCATTGTCATTGCACGCAGCCTGTAAGCGTCAGGCTGCGCGTTCGCGGAGCGAATGAGGAGGAATGAAAAAGGCATGGCCGAGATCACGCAACTAAGCCTGCATGTGCCCGAACCGGCAGTGCGGCCCGGCGGTCAACCGGATTTTTCCACGGTCAAGATACCGAAGGCGGGATCCGTGCCACGTCCGGAGGTGGATGCAGCGCCCGAGACGATCCGCGATCTTGCCTATTCCATTATCCGCGTCCTTAACCGCGACGGCGAGGCCGTTGGCCCCTGGGCTGGCCTGCTGTCGGACGACGATTTGTTGACCGGTCTGCGCAATATGATGAAACTGCGGGCTTTCGATGCCCGCATGCTGATGGCCCAGAGACAGGGCAAGACGTCCTTTTACATGCAGCATCTGGGCGAAGAGGCCGTGAGCTGCGCCTTCCGCAAGGCGTTGAGCAAAGGGGATATGAACTTCCCCACCTATCGCCAGGCCGGCCTTTTGATTGCCGACGACTATCCGATCGTCGAGATGATGAACCAGATATTCTCCAACGAAAGCGATCCGCTTCGCGGCCGGCAACTGCCGGTGATGTATTCCTCCAAGGAGCACGGCTTCTTCACGATATCGGGCAATCTCGCCACGCAATTCGTGCAGGCGGTCGGCTGGGCCATGGCATCGGCGATCAAGAACGACACAAGGATCGCAGCAGCCTGGATTGGCGACGGCTCGACGGCGGAGTCCGATTTTCACGCGGCCCTGGCTTTCGCCTCCACGTATAAGGCGCCGGTCGTGCTCAATATCGTCAACAATCAATGGGCGATCTCGACCTTTCAAGGCATTGCCCGTGGCGGCTCCGGCACTTTTGCCGCGCGCGGATTGGGCTTCGGCATTCCAGCGCTGCGCGTGGACGGTAACGACTATCTTGCTGTCTATGCCGTCAGTCGCTGGGCTGTGGAACGGGCCCGACGAAATCTCGGTCCGACGCTGATTGAATATGTGACCTATCGCGTTGGCGCGCATTCGACCTCGGACGATCCGAGCGCATACCGCCCGAAGACCGAGTCCGAGGCCTGGCCGCTTGGCGACCCGGTTCTGCGCTTGAAAAAGCATCTGATCGTGCGCGGCGCATGGTCGGAAGAGCGTCACACGCAGGCGGAAGCGGAGATCATGGACGAGGTGATCCGCGCCCAGAAGCAGGCGGAAGCCCATGGCACGCTGCAGGCGGGCGGCAAGCCATCCGTGCGGGATATCTTCGAGGGCGTCTATGCCGAGATGCCGGCGCATATTCTTCGTCAGCGGCAGAAGGCGGGTTATTGAAATGGCCAGAATGACAATGATTGAAGCCGTACGCAGCGCGATGGATGTCTCGATGGCGCGTGACGACGACGTCGTCGTCTTCGGTGAGGATGTCGGCTATTTCGGCGGCGTGTTCCGCTGCACGCAGGGCCTTCAGGCGAAATACGGCAAGACCCGTTGCTTCGATACGCCGATCAGCGAATGCGGCATTGTCGGCACGGCGATCGGGATGGCCGCTTATGGGCTGAAGCCATGCGTCGAGATTCAGTTTGCCGACTACATGTATCCGGCCTACGACCAGATAACCCAGGAGGCGGCCCGTATCCGCTACCGGTCGCATGGCGACTTCACATGTCCGATCGTCCTGCGCATGCCGACCGGCGGCGGCATATTCGGCGGCCAGACGCACAGTCAGAGCCCGGAGGCGCTATTCACCCATGTCAGCGGCCTGAAGGTTATCGTTCCCTCCAATCCCTATGATGCCAAGGGCCTGCTGATCGCGGCCATCGAGGATCCCGATCCGGTCATGTTCCTCGAGCCGAAACGTCTCTACAACGGTCCGTTCGACGGCCATCATGAGCGGCCGGTGGTGCCGTGGTCCAGGCATGAGCTTGGCGAGGTGCCGGAGGGGCATTACACCATTCCGATCGGCAAGGCGGAGGTTCGCCGGCCCGGCGCATCGGTCACGGTCATCGCCTATGGCACGATGGTTCATGTCGCGCTTGCGGCGGCGGAAGAGACCGGGATCGATGCCGAGGTGATCGACCTCAGGAGCCTGCTTCCGCTCGATCTCGAAACCATCGTGCAATCGGTGAACAAGACCGGCCGCTGCGTCATCGTCCATGAGGCGACACTGACGTCCGGCTTCGGCGGCGAGGTGGCCGCTTTGATCCAGGAACATTGTTTTTATCACCTCGAGGCGCCGATCGTCCGGGTGACAGGCTGGGATACGCCCTATCCGCACGCGCAGGAGTGGGACTATTTCCCCGGACCCGGACGGGTCGGACGCGCACTCACCGACGTTATGGAGGCATGAACATGGGCGAATTGGTCATTGAGATGCCTGATGTCGGCGAAGGCGTGGCAGAGGCCGAACTTGTGGAATGGTTCGTCAAGCCCGGCGATCCCGTGCTGGAGGATATGGTGCTTGCCGCCGTCATGACGGACAAGGCGACGGTCGAGATCCCGTCTCCCGTGAACGGCACCATCCTTTGGCTCGGCGCGGAGATCGGTGACAAGGTGGCTGTGAAGGCGCCGCTATTGCGGATCGAGGTGGCCGGCGGGGTTGGCGAAGCGCCCGAGACGTCCGCGCAAATGGTCCCGGCCGCGGCTAATGTCGAAGCTTCTTCTTCCTACGCGGAACCGCATCCCGCTATTCACGAACAGGTGCAAAAACCACTGGCGTCGCCGGCGGTTCGGCTGCAAGCCAAGGAGGCGGGCCTTGACCTGCATGACATCCGCGGCACGGGACCGCTCGGTGCGATCACGCATGAGGATATGGAGCTTTATCTCGCAAAGGGTGCGCCGGCGCGATCCAAGTCGGCCGAAC
Organism: Rhizobium sp. 2YAF20; assembly: GCF_052114685.1. Lineage (NCBI taxonomy): Bacteria > Pseudomonadati > Pseudomonadota > Alphaproteobacteria > Hyphomicrobiales > Rhizobiaceae > Rhizobium > Rhizobium sp. 2YAF20. The sequence continues at coordinate 92,203 of NZ_JBFRFF010000013.1, forward strand.
CTGCCCGGAAAACTGAGGTAGAGGAAATCAGGCTGACAGGCCTGCGCCGTCGCATTGCCGAGAAGATGACGCTTGCCGCCTCGCGCATTCCGCACATCACCTATGTGGAGGAGATCGATGTCACCGATCTTGAGGACTTGCGATCACGGATGAACGAGGACCGGACGCCGGATCAACCGAAGCTGACGATCCTGCCCTTCCTGATGCAGGCGCTGGTGATCGCCATCGCGGAACAACCTGGCGTCAACGCCACCTTCAATGACGAGGCCGGCATTATCACCCGCCATAGCGCCGTTCATATCGGCATCGCCACCCAGACGCCGGCGGGCCTGACGGTTCCGGTCTTGCGCAATGCGGAAGCACGAGACGTTTGGGATTGCGCAACTCAACTCAACCGGCTGGCAGAGGCGGCCCGCACCGGCACTGTGCTGCGAGAGGAACTCACCGGCTCGACCATCACCATCACCTCACTCGGTGCGCTCGGCGGTGTCGTCACAACGCCGATCATCAACCACCCGGAGGTGGCGATCATCGGCGTCAACAAGATCATGATGCGCCCGGTCTGGGACGGCAACCGCTTCATTCCCCGCAAGATGATGAACCTGTCATCGAGCTTCGATCACCGGGTCGTGGACGGATGGGATGCGGCGACCTTTATCCAGCGAATAAAGGCCCTGATCGAAACGCCATCATTGATCTCGATCGAATATGTGGTTCGATGAACAAGGTCGGCGATCTGTCGGCAACTGCGCCAGAGGGCTGATGGGATCAGCCTCTCAGGTCATGGACCGCTCGGCCCGGTCGATGTCAGTCCTTTCGACATCGACGCGAAGCTCTGGGGTCAGCACCACGCCGAATTCGGTCCTTGCTTGCGCCACGGAGTAGCGGCCGAGCCGGACGTCCTCTGCGACGGCCTGGACATCGCGCTTCAACGGGTTTCCATAGCCGCCGCCGCCCGGGGTCTGGACCCTGACGCGGTCGCCTGGTTTCAAGGCGATATCCTGTTCCTTTGAAAGATGTTCCGGCGTCATTGGAACGCCACTTCTCCAGACGGTGACGACATTGGGGCGTCCGTCGCTGCCGCCAAGCGCACCCTGGGGGCCAAACCGGCCATGGTCCATCACGAAGCTTGCGGTCGCGTTGCCGCGGCGGATCTCGATTTCGTAGTCGAGCCCAAAGCCGCCGCGGTGCAGGCCGGCGCCACCGGACCCCTCCCGCAGCGCATAGCGATGATAGAGGACCGGGAACTGCTGCTCCATGATTTCCACTGGAGGCGCCTTGGAGATCCCGATGGTCGAGCAACCATTGGCAAGCCCGTCGTGATCGATGTTGCCGCCGTAGCCGCCACCTGAGATCTGGTACATGACGTAGTCGCGGTTGCGATCAGGATCATGGCCGCCGAGCGCGAAGTTGCCAGAACTGCCAGCAGGAGCGGCGGTCACTCGATCGGGCAGGGCTTCGACCAGTGCTGCAAAGACTGCTTCGGCGATGCGCTGGCTGACTTCGGCCGCGCATCCGGACACGGGCCTTGGATAGTGGGCATCGAGGAAGGTGCCGGCGGGCGTCTTCACCTTGAGAGGCTCGAATGCGCCGGCACTGATCGGCACGTCGGGGAAAATGTGCCGCATCGCCAGGTAGACGGAGGAGAGCGTCGTTGCCAGCACCGAATTCATCGGGCCGGCGCAAGGCTTGGAGGAACCGGTGAAATCGAACTCCAGTTCGTCGCCCTTCGCCGTGATCGCGAGCCTGATCTCGAGCGGCTCGTTGACCACGCCGTCGCTGTCGATATAGGCAACGGACTGATAGACGCCTTCCGGGATCAGTCTGACGTTGGCGCGCATCTGTTCAGCCGAGCGACGCCGCAGTTCCTCAATTGCCTCGATGACTGTGTCGTCGCCATAGCGGTCGAGGATGCGCGATAGCCGCTGCTGACCGACGAGAAGTGCGGCGGCCTGTGCCTTGACGTCGCCGATGCGCTGTTCGGAAACCCGGATGTTCGAGCAGATGATCGCGTAGATCTCCGTATCGAGCTTGCCTTCCTTGAAGAGCCGAACCGGAGGCAGCCGCAAGCCTTCCTGCTCCACCGACGTCGCCGACGCGGAAAAGCCGCCCGGCACGGCCCCGCCCGTATCCGGCCAATGGCCGGTGTTCGAAAGCCAGCAGTAGATCTCGCCATTGCGGTAGAAGGGCATGGCAAAGCGCACGTCCATCAGGTGCGTGCCGCCAAGGTAGGGATCGTTGACGATGTAGATGTCGCCGGGCTTCGGCGCTGCCGCCTTGCCGGAGGCGATCATCTCGATCAGCGTCCGGGTCGAATATTGCATGGTGCCGACAAAGACGGGCAAACCGCCTGCACCCTGGGCGATGAGGGAGCCGTCCTTAGCCGAATAGATGCCGTCGGAACGGTCATTGGCCTCAGCGATCACAGGAGAAAAGGCGGCGCGCGAGAAAGAGAGATCCATCTCGTCGCAGACCTGCTGCAGGCCGGACTGGATGACGCTCAATGTAATCGGGTCAATGCTCACAGCTGGCCTCCGATCGTGATGATGATGTTTCCGTCAGCATCCTGCACGGCGACATCACCGGGCTCGATGATGGTCGTCGTGTCCATCTGCTCGACGATCGCAGGGCCGGAAATGGTTGCGTCGGCGGGAAGATGATCGCGCCAATAGATCGGGGTCTCGACCCAGCCGTCGAACCACACCGACCGGCTTCCCGTCTGCGCCTCCTTCAGCGTCGCTTTTCGACCGTCCCGGTCGATGAGCATTGATAGATCTATTTCCGTGCGACGGCCGATGACCGATGTATTGACGTTGACGAGGCTCGCGCGAATCTCGGGTAGCTCGACATGGAACCTGCCGAAATACATTTCCTCGAAGCGCGTCTGCAGTTCTGCGCGTGTGGGCAGTGGCCCTGGAAGCGGAACGCGCAGGAGATGCGTCTGTCCGATGAACTGCATGTCGACCGAGTGCATCTCTCGGATTTCTCGGATCGCGACCCTCTCTTTGGCGATCAGGCGTCGGCCTTCTGCAGACTGCTTTTCAAAGAGGTGATGGACCGCATCCATGTCGGCGATGTCGAGCGGCCGGTTGACGGTATTGACGAAGTCATGGCGAAGATCGGCGACGACGCAGCCAAGCGCGTTGGTTATGCCAGGGCGCGGCGGTGTCAGTACCCGCGGTATGCCGAGCTCGCGCGCGATCGAGGTCGCGTGCAGGGGGCCGGCGCCACCAAATGAGAACAGGGCGAAATCGCGAGGATCCTCGCCGAGGCTGACGGATACCATTCGCACCGCGTCCGCCATCCTCGTATTGGCAACTCGAATGACCGCCGCCGCCGAGGCCACGGCGTCGAGACCGAGAGGCTGGCCGAGTTCGGTCTCGAAAATCCGCTTGATATCATCGACGGACATCCCGCCCGGAACGGAGTTCAGCTTGGCGGGATTGAGGCGGCCGAGGATGAGGTTGGCGTCGGAAATGGTCGGGCGGGTTCCGCCACGCCCGTAGCAGATCGGCCCCGGCGACGCTCCGGCGCTTTCCGGCCCCACCTGCAGCAATCCAGCCGCCGTGACACGGGCGATCGAGCCGCCGCCGGCGCCAACCGTTCTGACGTCGACCATCGGTACGTGGATCGGCATTGCATATTCGATCTCGATCTCGTTTGAAACCGCAGGCTCGGCGTTGCGGATGAGCGCGACATCGGTGGACGTGCCGCCCATGTCGTAGGTGATGAGATCGGGAATTCCAGCGCGGCGGCCGGTATAGGCTGCAGCCATGACGCCGGATGCCGGCCCCGACATGACGGTTTTTGCGGCCTCCTTGGCGACATGCCGGGCCGATACCATGCCACCATTGCCGTTCATGACAAGGACGTCATGCTTATAGCCGCGTTCGGCCAGCCTGTCGGCCAGACGCGATACGTAGCGGGCAAGAAGCGGCTGCACGGAGGCGTTAACTGCCGCGGTCACGCCACGCTCGAACTCGCGACTTTCAGAAAGCAGGGCGTGGCCGAGCGTGATATTTTCATTCGGCCAGATCTCTGCTGCAATCTCGGCTGCGCGCAACTCGTGAGCCGGATTTGCATAGGCATGCAGGAAATGGATGACGAGGGCCTCGCAATCCTTGGCGACAAGCTCCCTGAGTGCTGCCCGCAGCGCGTCTTCGTCGAGGGCAATATAGACATTGCCGCCCGCATCCATCCGTTCGGGAACCTCCAGACGCAGGTCCCTCGGGATGATCGGCTTGAACTCGCCCTTCATGCCGTAGGGGTTGGGGCGCGTCCGTCGCCCAAGTTCCAGCACATCGCGAAAGCCCCGGGTGGTGATGAGACCGGTGCGGCAAAGGTTGCGCTCAAGCACGGCGTTGGTGGTCGTCGTGGTTCCATGCACGATCAGATCGAGCGAAGCGATATCCGCCTCAGCCGCATCGAGCGCGTTGAGGACGCCGGTCGCCTGATTGTCGAGCGTGGTCGGGGTCTTGGCCAGGCGCACCTTGCCGGAGACGGTGTCGAAGAGGACGAGATCGGTGAAAGTGCCCCCGACGTCGATCCCCGCCACCTGTGACTGTTCGGCGACCGGATCGGCCACCTCATTCGCCAGAGACTGTTGCACAGCGCGTTCCCATTATTGTTTGTATACGAATGAATTAAGTCGATCCCAGCGGCGTTTGTCAAGGCGCTGATCACCTTAGGAGCTTTACCGAAGGCCGTCTTTTCCGCCGATGCCGGAAACAGTCAGGCCGCCGACGCGGGCAAGAGGACGACCGCCGTCGGTCAATGCGACCGCGACAACGATCTCATCGGGTCTGGGGGCATCGCTGATGGCCACTTCCATTCCGTCGAAATGGGAGCGCACAAAGGCCGCATCCTTGTGGCCGAGCGGGATGTCGAAGGGCCGGCCGGGGCCGCCGCGTTTCTTGGAAGAGGGGATCAACGCGGCACCGCCGCCAATGAGGTCGCGCAACGGCTGGCCGAGCGAAGGATGGAGAAGGGCGGCTGCATGCTCGAGCTCGCCGTCCTCGCCAACCAAGGCCGCCTTGCCGTAGCTCTCTATGCCGGACGGTGGGCTGCCGAGAGCTGCGAGACATTTGCGTCCGAGCAGGTCTCCAAGCTCGGCTCCCGCCTCTATCAAAGGCGTCAGATCTTCCACATAGCGCCCGGCGAACGGATTGGCGACCACTGCAACCGCGGCCGCTTTTCTGATCGGACGATCTAACCGTACGCCCATCTCGCTGAGCGTCTCCTCGACAATGATCGATATTCGCCTGATGGAGGCGCTCAACGAAGTCCGTCCTCGCCCTTGATGTCGGCCGCCTTCAATCCGCCGGCGCGATTGTGAATGCGCGCTCCGGTCGTCATGACCAGGACGACGGCCATTTCATTGCTGCGAGGGCCATCCGGGACGCCGACTTCCATCGCGTCGAAATGGCTGCGGACATAGGACGCATTGATGTGGGTGATCGGGACATCGAGCCGGGTGCCGGGGCCGCCGACCTTCTTCGACGACGGCACGATGGCCTTGGCACCGCCGAGAACCTCGCGCATGGCATATCCTCCGGGTGCGTGCCACAGCGCGCCGTGTTCGAGTTCGCCGTTCTGGCCGACGATGATGCCCTTGCCGTATCCTTCGACGATCGACGCGTCGCCGCCGAGAGCGCCAACGAGACGTGTCGCCATATCGAGCCCCAGCGGCTCCAGAGCCTTCATGAAGCCCGTTATTTCCTCATGATATGAGCCGGCAAAGGGGTTGTCGATCACAGCGACAATGGCCCCTCGCAGCAGGGGTTTTTCAGCCGGTCTGCCGCCTTCGTGATAGATTTCCTCGACGATGGTCAGGAATTTGCGAATCTTTACCTCAGGCATAAAAGGTCGCTCCGGTTGGTGCATGATGAGAAATGAAATGTTGGTCGGCCGCGCCGATGGATGGGACGACAAGCCGACCCCGATCTTTCAGGAACAGGGCCGCGCGGTGTATCAGCCCGGCGTCAAGCTGGCGCTCCGCGTCCGCCGCGCCGGCTGCAAGAGCCAGGTCGACCTCGGCCTTGCTCAGGAGGCCGCAGCCGACGACCACCAGCCGCTCCCCCAGATCGCTGTCATCGACGACGTCGATGGCGCGGGCACGGCGAATTTGCGGATGGCCGGCCAGATCGACCGCGTTGGCAACGATCGTGGCAGACGCATCGGCAGCGGCGGCGGTCGCGGCAATGATGGTTACGCTATCGGCTATTCCCATCGACAGGCTGCGGCCACCGCGTCCGCTCGTGGCGATGCCACGCGAAGGGCTCTTGCCTTCGATCGCGAAGTCGCCGAGCGATATCCCGGTTTCGGCTGCCATGCGGATGCGGAACTCGCCGGATCCGCTAAGATGCAAGGAGATGTCGCCGCCATTGTTGACGTACATTCGCGAGGGACAGCTTTCGACGTCGAAAGCAGATTGCATCGCAGCGATGATCTCATCGGCCACCGCGCCCGCGACTGCCGCCATCGGCGTAATGAAATGTGCGTTTGCAAAAGGGCTCACTGCCTCGACCATCCGTAGCGCGACGGCGCCGGTTGGACGTGGAGTGCGCGCACCGGCCGGCGCCTTGAGCAATCCTAGCTCGTCAACGAGCTCCTCGAGGACGGTTTCGAAACGTGCCCGCGCTGCGTCGAACGCCTTGCGGCGTTTGATGGATACATCGCGTCCCGTTTGTTCTGCCTCGTCGACACCGATTATGAGATCAATCGGGCCGTGCTGCAGATGCAGCCGGCCATCGGGGTCTCCATCCAGGTATCGGGAAATTGGCCCGGGCATCGCAAACCTCCGCTCAAACGCCCCAGCGGAAGTTGCGGCCCTCGGTCGGCCAGGGCGATCCTCCGATCGGGCTGACGCGACGCTCGGCAACCTCAAGCGCCTGTTCGATCGGTACGACGGACTCCATATGGCCGCCCAGCGCTCGGTAGTCCTCAAGGCGCATGGTAAACTCGATCGGCGCGACAAGGGCAGGTGTCGGCACATAGCCGAAGGAATTGGTCGGCATCTGCGTCACGTCGGCCATCACAGTGATACCACCGCCCGGCCAGACATAGGCAGGCGCACCACCGCAGGACACATAGGTGAGGGCATCCTTTACCGAACGCGTCAGCCGAACCGGGTTCGTTGTCACGCCGGCTCGGAGGCTTCCGCCGGCGCCGCCGATGAACATGACCGAGGCAAGCGCCGGTTCGCAGTTTTCCGCAATGATTTCGACCGACACTTGTAGGGCCGATGGCAGGATTGTCTGCAACTCGGGACGCAGATTGTCGTCAAGAATGTAATAGGCGTATTGCTCGCCCGTGGTCGAGACCATCAGCATGCGCATTCCGGGCCACGCCGTCTTCGGGTCGAAATCGGAAAGAATGGTCAGCGGATCGGCTATATTTGTTCCGCCCCAGCCGACACCAGGTGCTGCCACCTGAAAATATCTGCCGGGCGTCGACCGCCGGCCCTTGATGCGGATTCCGGTCGCCGGAACGTCCAGCAGCTTGCCGGCCTGATGTTCCGACAGAACGCCGGTGATGTGGTCGTCGACGACGACGACCTCGTCGACATGACCCATCCACTGCTTTGCAAACATGCCGATCGTCGCCGAGCCGCAGCCGACCCGCATCCGGCTTTCGACCGCGTCGTTGATGATTGGCGCCTTGCCTGCCTGGACGATGAGGTTGACACCGCCCTCGATCTGCATGCCGACGGCCTCGCCGTTGCACAGGTTCAAAAGCGTCTCGCAGGTGACCCGGCCTTCTTTCTTCGATCCGCCAGTGAGGTGATGAACCCCGCCCAGCGACAGCATCTGGGAACCGTACTCTCCCGTCGTCACATGGCCGACCGTCTCGCCGTCCACCTTGACCGCAGAGGTCTCCGCGCCGAGAAACCGATCGGTGTCGATCTTAACTTTAGCGCCACAATAGCTGAAGATACCTTCGGTGACGACCGTCACCATGTCGACGCCGTTTTCCTTCTGCGAGACGATGAAGGGTGCGGGCTTGTAGTCCGGATAGGTCGTGCCGGCGCCGACCGCGGTTACGAAGCGCTTCGTGGACTGGACCAGATCGCCATCCCATTCGGCCTCATCAGGTCTGGCAAGGAAGGGCACGAGATTGCCGCCTTCGGATATGGCGTTGTCTATGATGGTCAGCGGATCGACGCGGATAAGGTCTCCGCCGACATTGGCGTAGCGGTCGCAGGCCCCAGCTCGTCCGTCGGCGATGTAGCACATCACGGGACAGGCGTCGCAGCGGATCTTGCCGTTGGCGCTGCTTTCGACTTGCTGCTTCACCATTCCGCTCTCCTATTCGCGCTGAGCCTGAACATTCGAAGCTCGTAAAGGCCGGGACGGTGAGCCGCCCTCGTTCCCCATTCTTGTTTGTATGCGAACGACTATCAGCTCTCGACGTCCGGCTGTCAAGCTTTCCGCAGGGCTGTCGATGTCGCTTGAGTTTAGCTGGTTTGCCGATGCCGCTGCCAGCTGCCTTGCATTGAGCACCGGGACGTTGAACAATCGCGCCGCCAGGGTTAAATGCCCTGAGCAAACGCGTGCATGCAAATGTTATATGAGGGTGCTTTGATGCAGAATTCCGCTGAGACCGGGCAGATCGACGAGACCGCATATCAAGTCGACAGGCAGGTTGGTTTCCTTCTGCGCCAGGCAAGCCAGCGTCATGTCGCGATCTTCATGAACGTTATCGGCGATAAGCTGACCACGACCCAGTGGTCGGCCTTGTCGAAATTGCAGCAGAACCAGCCATGCTCACAAAATCAGTTAGGACGCGAGACCGCGATGGATGTCGCGACCATAAAGGGCGTCGTGGATCGGCTTGTAAAACGGGGGCTTGTCGCCACAATGCCGGACACATCAGACGCAAGACGAGTTGTCCTTTCCCTGACGCCGGAGGGTGAAGAGGTGGTCGCTGACAATATGGCGGCAGCCAGAGCAGCCACAGAGGAAACTCTCTCGCCCCTGACTTCTGGCGAGCGGATGATCTTCCTCGAACTGCTGCGAAAGCTTTGCTAGCGTTGTTGGTGCAATGAACCCTGATAAAACGCTTTGACATTTTCTCGCGAGACTGGAATATTCGTTTGTATACGAATGAATATGAGCTGGTCAGGGGAATCGGTATGAATATGGAACTGAAGCATTCCGCCGAAACGCATTCGTCACACGCAAGCGGCTCGTCGGCAGCCCGTTTTCCCATACCCGAGAACGTCTTTGCGCAGACGGTGACCGAAGTGCGCCATTTTACCGATCGACTGTTTAAGTTTCGCATCACCCGGCCAGCTGAATTCAGGTTCCGGTCGGGCGAGTTCATCATGATCGGTCTTCGTAATGCGGAGAAGCCGGTCTACCGCGCCTATTCGATTGCGAGCCCTTTCTGGGACGAGGAAATCGAGTTTTATTCGATCAAGGTGCCGGGCGGGCCGCTGACCGAACATCTTCAGAAAATCGTCCCCGGCGATACGGTTCTCATGCGCAAGAAGCCGACAGGCACCCTGGTGCTCGACGCGCTCGTTCCCGGCAAGCGGCTTTACATGCTCTCCACCGGAACGGGGGTCGCCCCCTTCGCCAGTCTCATCCGCGATCCAGAAACATATGACAAGTTCGAGGAAATCGTTGTTGTCCAGACCTGCCGCGACGTCGCCGAGCTGACCTACATCACCGAGATGGTCGACCAGTTGCGCGAGGACCCGTTGATCGGTGAGCTGGTCGGCGATCGCCTTCGGCTCCACACCACGACGACGCGTGAGCCCTTTGCACGGATGGGACGCATCACGGATCTACTCTCCAGCGGACGGTTCTTCGAGCAGACTGGCCTGCCGCCGATCGATCCCGAGGTCGATCGTGGCATGATCTGCGGTTCCATGGACATGCTGAAAGACACCAAGGCCGTGCTCGAGGCCTTCGGTCTCGTCGAAGGTGCGAACAATGCGCCCGCAACATTCGTCGTCGAACGCGCCTTCGTTGGCTAGAGGTTTGCCCGGGGCTGGCCCCCGCGCGCTCTTGCAATGAGCGAGGCCGTTGTCGCCAGTTCGATCTGATCCGGCATGCGCGGCAGGACGTGTGTCAATATCGCCTCATGGGATTGATAGGACGAACTGCCGACCGCATCGGTCGCGATTATCACATGGAATCCGGCGTCAACCGCATCGAAGGCGCTTGCAAGCACGCAAATATCAGTCTCTACACCGCTGAAGATGATTGTATCGACGGCTTGGTGCCGTAGCGTGTCGGCAAAGCGTGCAACCCCGAAGATCGAGTAGGTGGTTTTCTCGACGACGGCGCTTTCCGGCGCGATTGCCGCAAGAGGGGCGATCAAGTCCTGCATCGCCGGATCCATCTGCTCGGTGGTGAGCATCGACCAGCGCCGGTAGTAGGTCTCCCAGCTTCCAGGAGCCTGCTCGGGTGCGGCAGGGACCATGAACTTGGCAAAAAGCGTCACTCCGGCGTAAGCCTCGCAAAGTTCAAGAATATTCGGGAGTATTTCCGCCATGATGGGCGTATGCCACACGGTTTCCTCGGCGAAGATCCGTTGCATGTCGATCACAATGTGGCGAACATTCGCTGCGTTCGAACCCATCTCAGTTCTCGACTCCTATGGTGTGGGCCGGCGACCAGGAGAGAGTGACCTCAGAGCCTGAAGGGATGATCGTGCCGTCGGTATTTTGGGCAAATAGCTTCAGTTCTTCTTCAGCTGCCGTCGTCAGAACGTAGGTAAGGGCAGGTCCCGCATAGATCACGGCCCGCACCATGGCCTTCAACACGTTGAGGCTTGGATCGGGCGCCGCGCCATCTTTCACAACCGACATCTTCTCAGGGCGGACTGCCAAGGTGGCGGTTGCGCCGTCGGCTCCGATTGGAGTGCTGCAGCGGACCATGGTGCCGTCGGCAAGCTTCACCGCGCCGGAAACGACGGTTCCGGTCAGGAAATTTGCGTCGCCGAGGAACTGGGCTGCAAATTTCGTCCTTGGACGCTCGTAGATTTCCGACGGTGCGCCGATCTGCACGATCTTGCCGCGATCAAGGATCGCCACGCGGTCTGAAAGTGTCAGGGCCTCTTCTTGATCGTGGGTGACGAAAATAGTCGTCAGCCCTGTTTCCCGCTGGATGCGCAGAAGCTCCACCTGCATCTCCTGGCGCAACCGTCGATCAAGCGCTGACAAGGGTTCGTCGAGAAGAAGAACGCTCGGTCTGATGACCATGGCGCGGGCAAGTGCCACGCGCTGCTGCTGGCCGCCGGAGAGCTGCTTTGGCCGGCGGGTGCCGTATCCCGGCAGCCGCACCATCTCCAGTGCCTGTTCCACCTGCCGCCGCGCGTCCTCGCCCTTTATGCCGCGTCGGGCAAGGCCGAAGGCCACGTTTTCCGCAACCGACATATGCGGGAAGAGGGCATAATTCTGGAATACCATGCCGATGTTGCGCGCCCATACCGGCGTGTCCGTAACGTCGTTTCCGCCGATCGAGACCTTGCCGCTATCGGGCGCTATGAAGCCGGCAACGATGCGAAGCAGCGTCGTCTTTCCCGAGCCTGAGGGACCGAGCAGGCTGGTGAAGGAACCCTCCGTGAATGACGTGGTGATGTCCGACAGCACGGGCGTTTGGCCATAGGTCTTGGCGACCGACGATACTTCAACGTTTGTCACTGATGCCTCCAGGGCGGGCAATGAGAGCAAAGACCAGAATGGCGGCCATGGACCCGAGCAGCAGAATGGTCGAGATCGCGTTTATCTCCGGCGTGAAACCCTTGCGGATCGCCGAATAGATCTGGACGGGCAAGGTCGTGTAGCCGGGTGTTGCCAGAAAATAGGATATCACGAACTGGTCCAGCGATACGGCAAATGCAAAGAGCGCTGCCCCTATGATGCTTGGCGCGAGAAGCGGCAATGTTACCGCGAAGAAGGCGTGAACGGGCGTGGAGCCGAGGCTCATCGCAGCTTCCTCGAGATCGGCCCGGATGGTCTGAAACCCCGTTCCAACGACCAGCACGACATAGGGAATTGCCAATGCGACGTGGCCGATGAGAAGCGCGTGCATGCCCCGCCCTATGCCTGTCCAGAAGAAGAAGACCAGCATTGCCGTGCCTGTAATCAGCCAGGGGATTGCGATCGGCGGCAGGAGCAGCAGCTGAAGGAGCGTCTTGCCCTTGAATGTGCGCCGGGCAAGGGCGACCGAGGCCATGGTCCCGAGCACGGTGGCCACGACCGCGGTAATGACCGCGATGACGATGCTGTTTACACCTGACGTAATCAGTTGGTCGTTGCCCGCGAGTGCCGCGTACCATTTGGTCGAGAAATGAAACGGCAGCTCGTAGAGCGAGGATTCGTTGAAGCCCATCGCCATCATGACGACGATGGGAAGATAGAGGAAGACAAGGATGGCAGCGAGGTAGATCCGGCCAAGTGCGGTCATGCTGCAGCTCCCGTACCGCGCCGCAGGACGCCTGAAAAGGTCGCGAAGATCGCAAGGACGACGGCCAGCATCGTAAACGACAGCGCAGCGCCGAGCGGCCAGTTGAATGCCTGGGTAAACTGGTCCTCGATGACAGTGCCCATCGTGACGCCGACCCGGCCGCCCAGAATTCTTGGCTCCATGAACGACCCGATCACCGGAACGAAAGTCAGCACCGATCCGGAGACGATGCCCGGCATTGCCATGGGGACAAGTATCTTGAAAAGGATGGTCCACCAGCGCGCGCCGAGACTCGTCGCCGCCTCGACAATGGCATCGTCGATTGTCACCAGCGCGATGTAGCAGGTCAGGATCATGTAGGGCAGGTAGCCATGGACAAGCCCCAGCACGATGGCCGCCCGCGTGTACAGAAATCCGACGGAGCCGGCGTCAGGGGCGAACCAGTGCAGGACGTTGTCGAGGAAACCGCCTTCACGCAGAACCATCGTCCACGAAAAGATGCGGACGAGCCCGTTTGTCCAGAACGGAAGAAGGATAAGGATGAGCAATGTTTCCCGCGCGCGGTTGGCCGTCGTGCGAGCAAGGGCAAGCGCTGCGAAGAAGCCAAGAATGGCGCAGGCGACCGTGGTCGTCAGTCCCATCACCAGCGACGTCCACGCGATCCCGACCAGGTAGGGCTGGGTGACGAAGGCCTGATACTGCTTCAACGTAAAGACGATCGGCGCGCGGCCCATCGGCGTCGCGTTCATGAAACTGAAGACGAGCATCGTCAGCAGCGGCAGGAAGACGGCCACGAACAGCCAGCCATAGGTCGGCAGCAAAAGGGCGACGGTCGGGAGCCAGCCGGGCAGGCGGCCCCGACCGCGCGCGCCTTGCAACGCGCCCGCGGCCGTCAGGTTTGCCTCAGGCGGCATAGAAGGCTTTCACTTCCTGCCAGAGGTTGTTGAAGGACTCACGACGGTCGTCCGGCAGTGCCGACTGGATCGTCATGGTCTTCAGGTATTCCGGCTTATGGATCAACCGGTTCAGATCGTCAGCGGGCAGCTTGTCCATCGCTGCCGCGTTGGCGGAGGCTGGAGCGCCGACCTTGGTTGCCCATTCGACATAGAATGTCGGATCGATCATATAGTCGATGAAGGTAAGGGCGGCCGCGGCGTTCGGCGCTCCTGTCGGAACGCAGAGGCTATCGAGCCAGCCGATGCCGCCTTCCTTGGGAACCACGAACTCGACCGGCAGCTTGCTGTTGCGCTTCGAGCGAACCGCCGCTCCCGACCAGTATATCGAGAGATCGAATTCCTTGGCGGCGAAGGATTTGTTCCATTGGTCTTCGCTGGACCACAATAGCTTGACGTTGTCCTTGAAGCCCTTAAGCTTCGCGGTCACGGCAGCCAGGTCCTTCGGGTTGTTCATGTCCTGGCCGGAAAGAAGCGCTCCAATGGCGACGCCCGTTACGGCATCGTCAAACAGCGCGACGCGGCCTTTGTGGGATGGGTCGCCAAGCGCTGCATAGCTGTCGGGCTTCGGGGCTCCTTCGACGATTGCCAGGGAGGTGATGCCCCAGACCCATGAGGCGCCATAGGTCTTGCCGTCAAGCTGCAGATTGGAATGGCCCTTGAGTTCGGGCGAAAGTCCTGCCGCATTCTTGACCGCGGAAAGATCGATCGGTGTAATCAGTCCTTCGCCGGCAGCCTGTTGCGTGCGGGCCGAATTGATCAGCACGACGTCGTAAGCGCCCGGGTTGGTGCGCAGTTTCGTCAGCATCTCCGGCTCGGAGCTGAAATAATCATGGACGACCTGAATTCCGGTCTTCTCGGTGAAGGCCTTCAGCGCCCATGCTTCGTCAGTGCCATATCCCTGCCAGTTCAGGACCGTGATCTTGGTGGCGGCGCGGGATTTGCGGGGCATCATCGTGGTTGCGGCAGCGGCAAGCACTCCGGTTCCGATGAGCCCAAGTGTCTGGCGTCTTGTGGTGGTGATCATGCTTGTTTACCCCTCTCTATTGTTGTTGGCGTGCAATCGATGTCGCGGGCCTTTGCGGCCGGCGCAGCAATCTTGCCTCGCTCGATCGCGCCCTTTTCCTCTTGGGCAACCACCGGGCATGCAACTTGAAAACAGAAATTTCTTATGCGGAAGCGGATTGGCCGCGCCCTGTCTTTTCTTGTCTGGATTCGGACGGTCCTCTATTCCGCCGGCCGATCCAATCTGTTTGTGTACAAATGATTATGTACATCTATTTGCGTTGTCAAGTTGGGCGTTGTTCGCCGGGGCGTCGGTGCTGGCAACCGGCTTGAACCAGACGTGGAGCTCGGTAGCGCCGGCTGCAGGAGGTATGAGGAATTCGACGCCCCACTTGGCGGCATTGGCTGTCAAATTCGTTGTCCCGAAGTGGGCAGCTATGATCGATGTGACGTCGAGGCCGGGCAAGGATAGCCGTGCGTCCCTTTCTGTCCCGCCTTGAAGCGTGCAGCTAAAATGGCCTTCGCCGAAGCTCAGCTTCGTCATTCGGCCGATGAAATCCGTTGTAAGAAGTGTTCCGGCATCCCTGTCTAGCGAGGTCACGCCGTTACGGATACTCAGCGAGACCGCGCCGAGGGGTGACAGGAACGGACCGAGGGCCACGTCGCTGCCGTCACTGGTGATTGTCCATCCGGTCCATGGATCAAAGCCTGAGACTTCTTCAACCGCCATCAATGGCAGCAGTGCCGACCAGATGTAGAATGGGTCGGTGTCGCCCTGATCCATCGCCTCACCATTGTCCGAGTTGTAGTTCTCGGCGGCAATGCGGTGCTCCTTCCAATTCTGCATGAAGAGGTCGTAGCTCTTGCCGGCAAGTTCCAGCGCCTGTTCATCGAACCCGTAGCGCCGCAACCCGAGCCAGACCAGATAGTTCACGTTCGGCCAGATCCGGCCTCTCCAGTAGACATTCTCGGTGTGGGAGGGGTCGTCGCGGGTGGAGTTCGGCAGGACGAACGCGCCGCCGAACGTCTCGGGATCGGCGAGATGGTCGAGAAGTCTCGCGGCTTGCTCGGAGTTCGCCGCGCCGCAAAGCAAGGGATAGAAGCTGGTCGGCGAGAGCGAGCGTACGAACCCGCCTGCGCGCTGACGATTGGCAAAGAGCCCGCGGCTCTCATCCCAAAGCTCGCGGCCGATGAGATGACGGCTACGCTCGGCGAGCGCGGCGAACTCCAGCGCGTCCGCCGTGTCGCCGAGAACGCCGGCGATTTTCGACAACATTTCAGCATCGAGTGCCAGCGCGCAGTTAAGTCCGAGATCGAAGGTTGAGAGCGAGCGCGTGGCGGGGTCATAGAGCGCTTGGTCGTGTGTGGCGGAATTGTCCATGCCGGTCTCGTTGCGTGCACCGAAAACCGTGCCCTTGTAGAGACCTTCGCCGACGTCGCTTGTTCCGCAGGAGATCAGTCCCGATCGGTCGGGGTCGCGGTTCTCCCGCCACCAGCGCTGATTGCGCGCAAGGGCCCGATAGGAGGTCTGCAGCAAGGATTTTTCGCCGGTCCTTTGGTAAAGCAGCCAGGCGACCAGTGCTCCGTGCGGCGGCTGGCTACGGTCGACCCAGGCGTCGTTGGAGGTCACGATGCAGGCGATGTTGCCCTGAGGCGTCGCACCCGCAAGGGCAACCGCCATATTTTCGCGCGCGACATCCGCGTCGAACGGGCCAGATAGCAGTGCCGCGAAGGTCTGGTCATTGTACCAGACGGCGAACTCGCCGAGATTCCATATCCGGCTCACCGCCGTGTAGGGTCGGTGATTGACCTTGTCCCAGATGGTGTTCCAGCCGACCACATCGCGCATCGCATCGAGAGATCCGGCAAATCGACCTTCATGGGCAGGCGGCAAGAGCGCATTGCCTGCAGCAAGGCAGGTGCGAGCCTTTGCAATCGCGAGCGCTTCGGTGTCGGCGACCGCAGCCGCATAGCCGCCTTCGCGCATCATTTCCATATTGAAGCGCAACCCGAGGACAGGATCCGCGTCGCTGCGGGTGGCGGTGTAGAAATAGCCGTTCGTCTCGAAATCGGTTTTGAGGGCGTCGATATTTTGGTGTCCGGTGACCTGGATCGGCGCATCTTTCGTGACAATCGCGACATAGCGACGGTCGATACAGACTAGCGTCGCATCGGCAACGGGATCGTACCTAACCGTCTCGCCGCCGTCCGCCGAGACCACGAGCGTCACCCAGAAGCGAGTGCCCCATTCTCCAAGGGCAGTTGCCTGCCAGCTCCCGCGTATCGCAAACGGATCGGTCGACTGGGCGGAAAAGCCGATGACAGTGCCCGATAGCTCGGTCTCGAGCTCTATCAGCCGGTTTGCGATCGTATGGCGGCCGAACCGCACCTTGTCGCTTCTGGGCTCGATGAGGCTCACGCGCCTCGATCGGCTTGAATAGAGCATCGGTGTGATGCGAACGCCAAGAGGAAGATAGGTCAGTTCGGCAGGGCGCAGCGACCAGCTGTTCCAGGCCCTGTTGAGAGGGATGGTGTTGTGACCGCGCATATCAATCATCTCTCCGAAATGTCTGGGGGAAGAACAGCAGCCGAGGCGGCTGCGTCAAGCCACTTTCATCGGGCCACGTTGTTCCAGCGTAAGGCGTCCCGGCATAATAGCGGTTCGCCGCCGTGTTGGTAATTTCAAGCACCACGTGATGAATGCCGATCGACGGCACGCCAAGGTCGAAGCGAAACGGCGGGTGATGACAGGCGCCGACAAACCGGCCATCCAGATAGGCTGTCGCGGCTACGGAAACACCCGGAAGATCCAGAACGACCTGTGCCGTCTCGCCGATCTCGATCCGGCGCGAATAGATGCCCGCTCCCGAGAAGGACGCATGGCCTTGCAACTGCCAGCCTGCGTCGACACATATCGGTCCCGGCCTTTCCGTTTCCGACGTCTCGAACGTCCAGCCCTCATTCAACGTTTCGAAACGGTAGGGGGAAGAGGCGGCGTCTCGGATTGCTACCGGTTGCGAAGACTTTGCCGCTGCGGCACGAAGGCGAAGGCAGACGAGTTGTTCGGGATCGAGGCTGATGTCGAGCAACGAAGCGAAAGCCGGGGCGGTTCGCGTCCCGCTCTTTGCGTCCCAAATCTCGAATTCCAGCTCCGAGATGCCGTTTATGCCGGCCCTGGAGATATCGGCGCCGTCGTTGAACAGGACCATCCGCGTCCAGCCATCCGCGTCGGTGCCCATGGCGTTGGCGACTGAACCCTTGGCGATCACCTCGAAACATGGCCTGGGGAGCAACGCCGCAAAATCCCGGACTGCCTCACGGGACGGTGCGTGGGACGACTGGGCGTTCGTGTCAAAACCTCGCCGTCCGGCAGCGCCGGAAAGCCAGACATGGACGCCTGCGTCCTGCAGATCAAGGATGGTGCCCTCTAGTTGTTCAAGTTCAAAGCTCGAAAGGCCGGGCAGGACGAGCGCGGCGAACGACAGGCCGTTCGCCGTGAACGTTCCCTCGCCGATTTCGGCCATCGACAGGCTCTTTGCATCGAGGATCATGAAACCGCAGGACAAAGCTGAGAGATGCTCGCACCATGCGCCGAACTGGATCGCGTGCTCATGTCTCGGACCCTTCTCCCAAGCGGTCTGCAAGGGATAGAACACGGCCACCTGCGTTGCCGGGACGATGTCTTCGAGGAACGCCGAAAGACGCGAGGTCTCCAGGGCCATCGCCCGGTGGTGCGGCCACCAGGGCTCGAAATTCAAGCCGGGCGCAAAGTCGAAGCGCGGGTTGGTGAACAGTCGGGGATCGTTGTCGTAGCCGTCGGTCTGATACAGGCCATGCATCACCACCTGCCGCGCGCCGGCCATATGCAGCCTGATCGACTGCAAGCGCAACGTCGCCGGCGCCAACTCCCACTGGCCGGCGGCTCTACGCCCGGTTCGCAGCGCAGTCGCATAGATCTCGACCATGGTTCTCGAACGCCCGTTGGCCCACGCCACCGAATCGCCGAGCTTCGGCGCAAGCTGGGCGACAAAGTTGTTCGCATCGACCGCCGTCTCGTCCCGCAAGGCGTCCAGGCCGAAGAAATCGACCGCCGGTGCCACGCGGGGATCGATCGAGCTGAAGCCGCCATTGAGACTGAAGCCGCCGACATGGGGTAGGATCTCGTGGCCCGTAAGCCGAAGGCCGAGATCGCGGCAGAACGACTTCACCGGCCCGAAGAAGGATTCGTAGAGCAGTTTCGTATAGGTCTCGTAGAAGCTGGCCCTGAGGGCGCCCGTATCGGCGCCAAGATCGTAGAGCAGCGCGAGCAGAACAGCGTGGATCGGCCGGCCGCAGGCGATATTCGCCCTTTGGGCGAGTTCTGGACAATAGAGCAGGCTGTTTGCGAGGTTCCCCTCCATTTCCGCCCATTTATAGAAGCCGGGAGCTGGCTGGTCGAAGAACAGGAATTGCAGGGTTTCGGGAATGAGGTTTCCAAGCGCGACCGCGTAGGGCTTCAGTCCGACCTCGACGAAACGCGCTCCGGCTTGCGCAAGCAGATAGTTGGGAAGCCGCGACGTCCGGCATCGGGCCGAGAGAAACACCGTCAGTCGTTCGCCACCGGCAATATCGCAGTCGGCGATGAATTCGCATCCGCTCTCGGTCACTGTGATGGCGACATGCGAAGTGACGTCGCGAATATCTGCGCCGGTTATTGATTGCGCCGGATGAACGGCGGCGGTGACGAGTTCCCAATCACTGAAGCGAGGGATCCCACCCTCATAGAGCCATTGTGCGATATCAGCGCCCATGCTCGCGATGATCGGCGCCTCGATCGATGTTATCTCCCCTTTCAGGCCCTCGACGGTCGCCCAGAAAAGGTGTCTCTCGCGCAGGTGGTCCGCGCCCTCGACCGTCAGGCCGCCTGCCTGACCGCTCGTCCAATTGTAGTCGTCATAAAGGCCGGCGACGAGGCCGAACCTTGCCATGATCGACACTGCCTCGGCATAGCAATCGAGAAATGCCGCTGACATATAGAGCGATCGAGGAAAAGCAAGACGGGTCTGGATGAGGATCGTGCCGTAGCCCTTGTCGGCAAAGTCCGTGAGCTGGCGGGTCATCTCCTGTCTGGTCGGCAGCGAATGCCAGAACCAGTATGCGGCCGGCTTGAAGCGGGCCTCCGGCTCGGCGAACCACGCCTCGGCAAGCCCTGCTGTCCCGGCACGCGCCTGTTCGGTCATCGTGTCGTCCATTCCGAATGGGAAATCGCGCGAGCGCTGGCGGCTGCCGGCGCAAGGTCTTCCCAGGCTGGCTTGTCCGGTGCGAAGCGAGCGCGCAGATAGGCCGTCAGATCGGCAAGCTGGTTGTCGTTGTAGCTTCGCCCATAGGAGGGCATCGACATGATTTCGGCGTTCTCTTTCGAAAGCAGCGCCGGGGCGTCCATGCCGTGAAGGACCGCCTGGAGCACGTTTTCGGGCCGCGCGGCATGGACTGCCGAGCTCAATGCCAGCGCAGAGATCGCCGACTGGGTCTCATGGCAGGCGGTGCACGCGGCCTCGAATATCCTTGCTCCTTGCGGCGCGATCCTTGCAGCGGTATCGCGTGCAGCATTCGCAACCGCCAGCGCCTTTGCCTGTTGCTGCCCGGCGGCGGCGTCCGAGGTCGAATTGAAGCTGGCAAGATAGGTCGCCATCGCGCGGATGTCGCTGTCGGGCAGCGGGGCCATCGACTTCACCACCGCAGCCATTGGCCCGCCCGCGCCGCCATGCCCTTGCGCGGAGCCACGGCGGAGATAGGAGAAAAGCGCCTCTTCGCTCCAGCCGACAGGCGCATAGCCTACGCCGTTGAGTGCCGGCGCGTGCCAGCCGTCGGCAAAGCCGCCGCCGAGATGAGATGCGCCACCAATCTCTGCGCCCAATGCGTTCCTCGGGCTATGGCAAGCAGAACAGTGCCCCAGCGTTTCGACTAGATAGGCGCCGCGGTTCCAGCTCGCGCTTTGGCCGGTGTCCGCCTTCAGCGGGGCCGATCCGGCGAACAATGCGTTCCAGCCTGACATGAGCGGGCGGATGCTGAACGGAAACCGGAGCTTCGACGTTGGGCCGGGTTTTGCGATCGGCTGCTGTACCATCAGGTAGGCGTAGAGCGATTGAAGATCAGCATCGTGAGCGCCGGCGAAGGAGGGATAGGGATGGACGGGGTAGAGATGATGCCCGTCCCGGCTCACACCGCTTCTCATCGCCCGTTCGAAGGCCGGATAGGACCATGTCCCGATACCTGTCGCCTCGTCGGGGGAGATATTCGTCGCATAGACGGTGCCGAAAGGCGTGTCGAACGGACGGCCGCCCGCAAAGGACGCGCCGTCGATGCCGACATGGCAGACGTCGCAGGCGCCCGCTGCCGCCGCCAGTCGGCCCTTTTCGATTGTCGCCGCCGAGAAGGTGTCCGAGGCGGGTCGCGCGATTTCGGGATAGGCGCCCCGCCAGGGCGAGGCGGCGAGCAGGCCGCCGGCAACGATGCTTGCACAGATCGCGCCAATGCTGGCAAGGACTGACCCTCGGCGCCATGACGGACGGTCCTCGGACTTTGACGATGGCAATGAGGTTTGAATTCGTTGATCGCCTAGCGCTGCAAGGACGCGCTCAGGTGTCAGCGGCAGCTCGCGAAACCGGATCCCAGTAGCATCGAAGACAGCGTTGACGATCGCCGCAGCGCTCGGCACGGAGGCGGATTCACCGGCGCCGCGCGGCTCTTCGTTCTGCCTCGGCATCATCAGGACGTCGATTTCGGGAACCTCCTGGAAGGTCAGGATCGGATAGCTTCCCCATTCGGCACTTTCCACCGCGGTGTCGGTGAAGGAGACCTGTTCCTTCAGGACCCGGCTGGTCGATTGAATGACGTTGCCGTGGATCTGGTGACGCACGCCATCCGGGTTGATCATCATCCCGGAATCCTGGCCGACCGTGACACGCGTCACTGCGATCTCGCCGGTTCTGCGGTTGACCGCGACGTCGGCAACCCAGGCCGACCACGCCGCGGGTGTCCCGGGAAATTTGCCATGGACATAGAGGGCGTAGGCAAAGCCACGCCCATAAAGCAGCTCGCCCTCGCTTCCCATCGTCCCAGTCTGGGTGCGCGGCGTCCATGCTGCCCGCTCGGTCACCGCCCTCACCAGATCGACGGCGCGGGGGTCTTTCAGATAGCGCAGGCGATATTCGACCGGATCCACCCTCGCGGCAAAGGCAAGCTCGTCGATATAGCTCTCGTGAGCAAAGCTGTTCGGCATGGCCGACACGCCCCGGAACCATGAGGCTCGTGCGATGGGCGGCATGTCATGGACGGTCACGCGCATGTTGCCGAAGGCGTATGGCGGAATCGCCGTTCGGTCGCCCATGTCGAGTGCTGCGCCTTTGTTCGAGACCTTGCCGGTCAGGATGAGCGCAAGCGTCGGCGCCAGATTCGAGGGGTAGCGGCTATCGAAATCATAGGCTGCCGGGCCGCCTTCAAGGTCGAGCCCGCCCTTGACGTCGACGACCTGGCCAGCGCCTTTCGGCTCCCAGCCGTTCTCCTGTTCTCTCGTGAGCTGCACCCGCACAGGCCGGCCGACTGCGCGCGAAAGCAGTGCTGCATCCGCCGTGACGTCGTCGGAGCAATTGCGCCCGTAACAACCCGCCGCCTCTAGCCGCTCGACGGTCACTGCCTCCTCCGGCATGTCCATCAGCAGCGCGAGATCGCGGCGCATTGGGTACGGGTTTTGCGTTCCGGACCAGACGGTCAGCCGTTCCGGGCTCCAGTCGGCCACGGCACAGGATGGTCCTATCGAGGCATGCATCTGAAAGGGCCAGACATAGCTTCGATCGATGCGAGGGGAAGCGCCGGCAAGGGCCAATTCGATGTTGCCCTGGTCCGCCAGGACACGGGCTGTCGCGGGATTGTCGCGGATCGCCTGTTCGGGGTTATTGAGGTCGGGTAGCAATGGTGGAGCCCGCCATTCGACCCTCAGCCGTTCGGCCGCCGCCGCCGCATTTTCCTCCCTTGTCGCGACCACTCCGACAAAGTCGCCGATCGCGACGACCGCGACAATTCCGTCAATACCGTCGATCGACGCCTCGTCGATGCCGACGAGGCTATGGCCGACGTGGTCGCCGCTATCGAAGCCGATATAGGGAGGCCGTACGACGCGGCCGTGAAGCATTCCCGGCACGCGAAGGTCGTGAACATAATTCCAGGAGCCGGTTGCCTTGGCGGCGATGTCGTTGCGGGGTTGAGGCTTGCCAACCAAGCGATATGCATCGACGGCCTTGACCGCGATTAAGGGATTGATTTCGAGGCGGACATGGCGACCGGTGATCAATTCGCCGATGGTGATGGACCAGTTGGCCGGCGCTTCCGGGCTGATTACCCCGTCTTCCACCGTCAGCATCGCCGGATCGACGCCACGCAGGCGGGCGGCCTGCTCAACCAGATATCGCCTGGCAGTCGCCGCCGCCTGGCGCAGCGGCACGGCACTGACCTGTATGGTTTCGCTGGCAATCGTCGCCCCCTGGTCCGGCGCGATGGTGGTCGTGCCGAGAACCATGCTTACCTGCTCGAAAGCCACGTCGAGCTCCTCGGCGACGATCTGTGCCAGCGACGTGCGAATGCCGGTGCCAAGATCGACCTTGCCATTGAAGGCCGTGGCGGTGCCGTCTGGAAAGATCGCGAGAAAGATCTCGGGATCCGGCCCATTTCGGGATCTGACCACGAGAAGGATGTCGGGCGATTGGAGATATTGCGCGCGGGGGACGTCCTGCTGAACGGTCATGCGCACTCTCCGCCGGCCGACAGACGTGCAGAAACGGTATCGCGGGCGCGCCTGGCCGCTGCAAGGATTTCCATGTGGGTGCCGCAACGACAGAGCTGATGGGTCAAGGCCCCTCGGATTTCGGCTTCGCTGGCCTCAGGCTTTTCGTTCAGGAGGCCGGTGATCGCAATGATCATGCCGTTCACACAGTAGCCGCATTGCGCCGCCTGTTCCTTGACGAAAGCGTCCTGGACATAATGGAGGCGGTCGGCCGTACCCAGTCCTTCCAGCGTCACAATCTCCCGTCCTTCGACCGCCGCCACAGCAATCGTGCAGGATCGCACCGAGCGACCATCGACAAGGACCGCACATGCGCCGCACTCGCCAAGGCCGCAGCCATATTTGGGGCCATTGAGCCCTAGGTCATTGCGCAGGACGAAGAGGAGAGGTGTTTCCGGCGGTAATTCCAAGACGTGCGTGGTGCCGTTTACGGCAAGGGTCATCGTTTCCGACCGCATCAGATGCTCCCGCGCGGAGCGAGGCGATCCGCTTGGCCAACAGGATATGCCGATTGATCGCTGCGTGTCGAATCACCGGCAAGCGCGACTGCGGCGGCATCCGCCACCTCGAAGCTATTCATCCGTCCGTTCCCTGGAAGCTTGACGCTTCTTCATTTGTGTACGAATGATTGCTGGACGGCGTCGATCTGTCAACAGTCAACTTCGCTTGGCTTTGATTGTCGATAGCAGGTCGCCGACAGCCGCCGTTCGCAATGTGCTTCGGCCGGGATATTCTTCTTGCCGCAGCCGTTTTTCTATCGATAAATCGCATTGAGGATGGAATGACGATGGAGACAATTCCCGAAGCCCTGTCGGTTGCTGAGGATTGGCACGGTTCCGGGCGGAGCGTGGCTATCGCCACCGTTATCCAGACCTGGGGCTCGGCGCCGCGGCCGGTCGGCAGCCATCTGGTGATCGACGCCGAGGGAAATTTTGAAGGCTCCGTCTCCGGCGGATGCGTAGAGGGAGCGATCATCTCCGAGGCAATCGAAGTGATCGAAAGCGGCGAGCCGAGGATGCTCGATTTCGGCGTCGCCGACGAGACCGCCTGGGCGGTGGGGCTTGCCTGTGGCGGACAAATCCGCGTCTATGTCGAGAAACTTACGCCATGAAGATATCCAGCCTCTACGCGCTGAACGAGGCGCTGCGGAAACGTCAGGCCGCCGTCCATGTCACCGACCTGTCGCGCGGCGAAGACTGGGTTTTCGTCGAGGGCCAGCAAGTTCGCCATCCCATGGCGGCGGAGATCTCGAAGGCGCTGGAGACCGGCAAATCCGTCGTCGTCGACAGCGGCGATGACGAGATATTCCTGAATGCCCAACGGCCACCACCCGTCATCATCATCATTGGTGCGGTCCACATCAGCCAGTCCCTGGCGCGGATTGCCCGATTTGCAGGTTTCGATGTCTGCATCATCGATCCGAGAACTGCCTTTGCCTCGGCGGGGCGCTTCAAGGATATCGATGTGACGGCCGAGTGGCCGGCCGATGTTTTGCAAGACAGGCCGCTTGACCGGTACACCGCCCTGGTCGCCGTCAGCCACGATCCGAAGATTGACGATTGGCCGATCATGGAGGCGCTGACACGAGGGTGCTTTTATGTCGGGGCGCTGGGCAGCCGGAAAACGCATGTGTCACGACTGGAGAGACTGCGCCAACAGGGACTGACGGACGGCGATCTGTCGCGGATACACGCCCCGATCGGCCTCGATATCGGCGCGGCCAACCCGGCCGAGATTGCGGTCGCAATCCTGGCCGAGATCATCCAGGCGGCGCGATCGCCGATACGCTCGCGGGCCGAGGCAAGATGACCGTGACCGAGGGTATCACGGTTGCAATCGTACTGCTGGCCGCCGGCAAGGCCACCCGCATGGGCGAGGCAGGGCAGCATAAGCTTCTTTCGGAATTTGACGGCGTGCCGTTAGTGCGACGATCCGCAGAGGTGGCGATTGCGAGCGGCGCGACTTCGCTCATTGTGGTAACAGGCCATCGCAGCGATGAAATCGAGCACGCCCTTTCTTCGTTGTCGCTCGATATCGTAAACAACCCCGACTTCGCCTCCGGCATGGCGAGCTCGCTAATCGTTGGAATGTCGGCAGAGGCCGCGCGCAAGGCTGATGGCGTCATGATCATGCTCGCGGACATGCCCGCCTTGACCGCCGCTGACCTGATGGCGCTTATGTCAGCGTTTCGAGGAGCATCCGGCAAGGCCATTGTCCGGGCGACATCGCAAGGCCGGCGTGGCAACCCCGTGATACTGCCGCAGTCCCTGGTGCCGAGAGTTCTGGAGCTTAGGGGCGATGTGGGTGCGCGCAGCGTCATAGAGAATTCGGGGCTTGCCTTTGTCGACGTTGACATCGGTGCGGGTGCGGTCATCGACGTCGATACGCCGGAAGAGGTTATCGCGGCCGGCGGTCGGTTGAAAGGTTAAGCGGCCTCACTGTGATGATCTGGCGAAATCGCCTCTGACGATGCCGTGGCGTTGAAGCTTGTCGTAGAAGGTTTTGCGGGGAATGCCGAGCGCTTCGATCGTTTTACGAATGTCACCATCGTTGAGCGTCAGCGTCTCGCGGATGATATCGGCTTCATATCGCTCGACGCGTGAAGGCAGAGGCAGCGTCGCGTCGGAGATCGCGCTTTGATTTGGCTTGGCGGTGAGCGTCGGCTCCAATCCGAGGACGAAGCGCTCGGCGAAATGCGACAGCTCACGCACATTCCCCGGCCAGTCATGGCTGAGAAGGTAGGACTGCAGATCGGCCGGGATGCACGGCACCGGCCGCTTGAAGCGGGTGGCGGCGCGCTCGGTGAAATACCCGAAGAGCAGAGGGATATCGTCGCGCCGATCGCGAAGCGGCGGGATGCTGATCGTCACCACGTTGAGACGATAGTAGAGATCCTCGCGGAAATCGGCGCGCTGGCGTGGATCGGCGAGATCGACCTTGGCCGCCGCAACCACCCGGAGATCGACCGGCCGAACCTCATTGGTGCCAAGCGGCGTCACTTCGCGCATTTCCAGCACGCGAAGCATCTGCACCTGCGTTGAGGGTGGCATGCTCTCGATCTCGTCGAGGAAAAGCGTGCCGCCGCTGGCATGTTCGATGCGGCCGATCCGCTTCTTCTGCGCGCCGGTAAAAGCGCCAGGCTCGTGCCCGAAGAGCTCGCTCTCGATGACGGTTTCCGGCAAGGCACCGCAATTGAGCGCGACGAAATTGCCTTGCGAGCGGCGGCTCCAGCGATGGAGGAGGCTTGCCACCACTTCCTTGCCGCTGCCGGTTTCGCCGGTCACGAGTACATCCACGTCGGTGTCGGCAATCTGTCGGAGCGTGTGGCGCAACCGTTCCATGGCGGGCGTCTGGCCAATCAGCGGCAGGCTATCCTGCGCCTGTTCCGCCACGGCCCGCAGCGCGCGGTTTTCCATGATGAGGCGACGCTTTTCCGCTGCTCGCTTGACGCTTTGAACAAGGCGATCGGTGGCGAAGGGTTTGGCAATAAAATCATAGGCGCCGTCCTGGATCGATTTCACCGCCATTTGGATATCGCCATGCCCGGTCATCAGAATGACCGGCAGATCCTCGTCCATCCGCCGCACCCGATCAAAGAGTTGCAGCCCGTCGATCTCCGGCATGCGGATATCGGAGACGATCACGGCAACTGTGCCTGGATCGAGCGCCGAAAGCGCGTCAGTGGCGCTGGAAAACGCGGATACGAAAAAGCCGGCAAGTTCCAGCGTCTGCTTCGTCGCCCGCAGCAAATCCCTGTCGTCGTCGATGAGAAAGATCTGTGATGTGTTGCTCATAAAACGACCTTGCGCAGATGGATGGTGAAGCGGGTTCCGGTTTCGTCGCTTTCGACGTCGATGCGGCCGCCGTAGTCGGCAACGATATCCTTCGAGATGACCAGGCCAAGGCCGAGGCCTTTTTCCTTTGAGGTGTTGAAGGGAGTGAACAGCGACTGCAGAATTGCCAGGGGAATACCGGGGCCGTTGTCGGACACGGTGACCTCAACGTCGTCGGCGGTCTCGCGTGTCGCTACCTCGACCCTTGCCTGGTCGCGGCCCTCCAATGCTTCAAGCGCATTTTGAAACAGATTGATCAGCACTTGCTCAAGCCGCACGCGCGTGCCGATCACCGCAAGGCCCGCTTGCGGAAGATCGATTGCCAGTGCATCGATCCGGCCGGCAAAGCGGCTTCTCAACAGCACCACTGCGCCTTCGATGGCGCCGCGCAGTTCGACCGGTTCTGCCGCACTCCGCCCCTTGCGGGCGAATGCCTTCAACTCCTCGGTGATGGTGCCGATCCGCTCCGTCAGCGCCGCGATGAAATTGAGATTTTCCCTCACGGGGGCGATCTGCTGCCGCTCCAGAAAGATATTGGCATTGTCTGCATAGGCGCGGATGGTTGCGACCGGCTGGTTGATCTCATGGGCGACGCCGGCTGCCACCTGGCCGAGAATAGCTAGGCGATTTGCCTGCACCAGCTCCTGCTGGACGACCTGCAGCTTCGCCTCGGTCGTCCGGTGGTCGGCAATCTCCGCCTCCAGACGGTCGCGGGCGCGGCTGAGGTCTTCCGTGCGTTCAAGCACGCGCCGCTCGAGCTCCTCCCGCGCTATTCTGCCGACCGCGATCTGCATCGCTGAGGCCAGGCGCCGCCGCAGCAAAAAGGCCGCGATCGCAAAGATCGGCAGCAGGGTGGTCAACACCAGAAAGCGCGCTTCGCGCTCAGAGGAGGCGACGACCGGTTCCATCGGGATCAGATAGTTCAGTTGCCAGGGCGTCGAAGGAATTGTTGTCGTCAGGCGCAGAAATTCTTCGGCCCGAGTTCCCGGCAGGACCGCCTGGACGGTGAATGCATCTGGACCGATTGCCTGAGGAGGCGTGATCGGCAAGGACGCCAGCGGTGCGTCGCCAAATTGCAGGCTGTTGCGGATGACGGCGCGGTCATTCGTTGAAAGCGGCGAAGTCGTCATGAAGCGCCAGGACGGAATGCTGGTGATCAGCACCACGCCGTGCTCATCGGTAACGTAAGTCGGGCGGGCAGCTTCGCGCCAGTCCGCCTCGAGTTGGTCGAATTCCATCTTGACGACCACGACGCCGAGCGGTGCTTCCGGCGAGCCGACCCGGCGGGAGATGTAGAGGCCGGGCCGATTGCTGACATTGCCGAGCGCGAAATGCTCCGCCGTCCCGGTTTCCATGGCGCGACGAAAATAATCACGGAAAGAATAGTCATTTCCCACGAAGCTCGATGGCTCATGCCAATTGCTGGACGCGATGGCGACGCCATCGGCACCGGTGACATAAAGCACAGAAGCCTTGGTGCCGGACACGAGGCTTTCGAGCTTGCGGTCGAGCGTGGCCACGGGATCACGCCCGGTGGACGCGAGCGCATCATGAACCTGCTGGTCGTCGGCCAAAAGCAGCGGCAAGGCGCGGGGGCGCTCGAGAACCGCTCGAAGCAGCGCCACCTTCAGGTTCGCATCGGTTCGGCCCTGCTCCTGGAGCGCTCCAATTGCCGCGATGCGGCCGTAAACATTTGCGCTGTAAAGCGCTGCGGCAACGACGATCCCAAAGAGAATAGCAAAGGCGAACCAGACACGGCGGGAGCGCCGATCCAGTTGTTCAGGCGTCGAAGATTGTTCGGTGGCGGGCCGATGCAGCATGGGCATATTGTGCATGATTTCGCCCGCACCGCAATTCAAGTTGTGCGGATTGTCGCACAAATGTCGAGCCATGTTCAAACAATTTCCGGTAGGATGCCAATATTTCAAAGGCTTACGAGAGTAACCGCAATCTGGCACGCCCGTTGCTACACTAAGCCCAGACAGTCGGAGGCTGTTGAAAACAGGTCATTGCCCGGAGGGCCGAGAGATCGGTTGGGCAAACGGAGGACATCATGATTGCATCCACTGCCGCTACCGGCCCAACGCAGGGCAAGCTTCCCTTTTACAGGCATCTCTATGCGCAAGTGCTCGCCGCCATCGCCGCCGGCATTCTGCTTGGCCATTTCTATCCGCAAGTCGGCGCCTCGATGCAGCCGCTCGGCGATGCTTTCATCAAGCTCGTGCGCATGGTCATTGCGCCCGTTATCTTTCTGACTGTGTCGACAGGCATCGCCGGCATGTCGGACTTGAAGAAATTCGGTCGCGTCGTCGGCAAGGCGCTGGCCTATTTCTTCGTTTTCTCGACCCTGGCGCTGGTTGTCGGCCTCATCGTCTCGAATGTCCTGCAGCCGGGCGCCGGCATGCACATCGACCCGGCGACACTGGATACGAAGGCCGTCACCAACTATGCGGCGCAAGCCCATGATGCCACCGTTGTCGGCTTCCTGATGAACATCATTCCCGACACCATCGTCGGTGCGTTCGCCAAGGGCGACATTCTTCAGGTCCTGTTTTTCTCGGTGGTCTTCGGCATTGCGCTTGGCGCGGTTGGCGAGCGTGGAAAACCGGTGCAGGATTTCCTACAGGCCCTGGTGGCTCCGATTTTCCGTCTGGTCGCGATCCTGATGAAGTTCGCGCCGATCGGTGCCTTCGGTGCCATGGCCTTCACCATCGGCAAGTATGGCATCGGCGCGATTGCCAATCTCGCATTTCTGATCGGGACATTCTATCTAACCTCAATCCTGTTCGTGCTTGTCGTTCTCGGCGCCGTTGCCCGCTACAATGGCTTCTCGATCCTGGCGCTGCTGCGCTACATCAAGGAAGAGCTGCTTCTGGTCCTCGGGACATCGTCCTCTGAGGCGGCCTTGCCTGGACTGATGAACAAGATGGAACGCGCCGGCTGCAAGCGTTCCGTGGTCGGTCTCGTCATTCCGACCGGCTATTCCTTCAATCTCGACGGCACCAACATCTACATGACGCTGGCCGCACTCTTCATTGCCCAGGCGACCGACATACACCTGACGCTCGGCGACCAGGTACTCCTACTGCTGGTGGCGATGCTGAGCTCGAAGGGCGCAGCCGGCATTACCGGCGCCGGCTTCATCACCCTGGCTGCGACGCTATCGGTGGTGCCCTCGGTACCGATCGCCGGCATGGCGCTGATCCTCGGCATCGACCGCTTCATGTCGGAGTGCCGGGCGCTTACCAACCTTGTCGGCAATGCTGTTGCAACCATCGTCGTCGCACGTTGGGAGAATGAGCTCGACCAGACAAAGTTCGCCGCTGCCATGGCAGGTGAGTTGTCCGGCGATCCGGACGCGATCGAGCCTGTACTGCAAGCTGCCGAGTAAACGCGTGACCTTGTCGTCGTTGGCGACAACGATGAGACTGAGATACCGAATGATCGGGGGCGCTCACGCGCCCCTGATGAGGTCTGCAGCCCTCTCGCTCCTTGCGGTCGCCATCACGATCGATCGCAACAAGATCGCGTTCATCAAATGAAGAGGGTTCCCCGGAGGCGGGCTTTTCTTAGATCTTCTTGGGCCTTGATGGCGATATCGATGCCACCGCGCAAGATCAGCTCGAACGCGGTCGGGGCCACAGCATCCTCAACCGAGCCGAGGCCCACCAGCGCCGTCTCGACCTCAGTCGGGCGCGGAAAAATCTTGAGCGCCGCGCCAGTTATGATGCCGAGCGTCCCCTCGCTGAGGGCATGGGGGCCGAGGAGGTCGAGGCCCTGTTTCGCGCAGCCGAAGAGGTTTATCTTCGACGTGATCGACCGCTATGGCGGCTCGATCAGCGCGGAACACGGCATCGGTCGTGTCAAGCAGAAGGCCTATCTGGCGCGGGCCGATGCGGTTTCGCTGGAGCTGGTGGACCTCATCAAGGATGCGCTGGACCCATCGCATATCCTGAGCGAGGGGGCGGATTCTCCCCGCTCGCCCTGTGGGAGGCAAACGGGATCGATGACGCTGAAACTCGACAAGGTCAATCGGGCCGCATCTTTCGACATTGGTTGCAAGCTCGATCTGGCGCGAGATCACGCAAGGGGAGCAACTTTGCTTGAGTGCGCCATTCGAGCCGATCAATCGGCATCGGCCGGCCGGACCGTATCGCAGAAAACACGGGCTGGTCGCGCCACGAAATTCCGCAAGAACTGTCGAGCGCTGTGGGGGCCGTTTCGTAGTAGCACCCGGCTGTAAACCTCTTTAAAGGGTGGCCGCAGCGCGTGCCGCCTGATTGAAGGCACCGGACATGAAACGAAGAACGGCAGCCAGTTCGGAAAGCGTTTCCTCGGAAGGGCGGGCATTTGCGGTGGAATCGACCAGCAGGCGCTCTCGGATCTCGGCGTAGCGGCCACAGGCCTCAGCGCCCCTTTCGGAGATCTTCACCGTCTTTTCCTTGGCGGCGCGGCCGGTCGACAAAAGACCGGCTGCCTCAAGCTTTCGAATTGCATATGTAGCGACATGCGTATCTTCGATATCGAGAACGAGGCAGATATCGGCGAGCTTCTTCTCCCGGCCGCGATGGCGGATCGAATGCAGGATCAGCACTTCCATCGGCGAAAGACCGGGAAGCCCCGCAGCGGACATGCAGCGCACCATCCAGCGCTCAAAGGCGTGCCATGAAAGGATGAGACCATATTCGGCTTCCGACAGGCCCGGGGAGCCGCCCTCGGCGAGATGGGCGGAGGAGACAATAGGGCCGATCGATGCGATCGGTCGCAAATGCTTGGGCAACCGTTTCGGTTCGTTATTATGGCGGGCCCGATTTTTCGGTTCTTCCGTCATTTACTTCACCTCCATCTTGACGAAATAATGTAGTCATTTTATCGATATTTTGTCAACGACCGTATAGCTCATGTTTTCATCGTGCTTATGAAGTGAGCAGTGGATCGAAGGAGCGGGACATGAATGGGGCATTGAACAAGACGTGGGATTTCTGGATCGATCGCGGCGGCACGTTCACGGATATTGTCGCCCGAGCTCCCGACGGCCAGCTGCATGCGCGCAAGATTCTCTCGGAAAATCCGTCCGTGTACCGTGACGCGGCTGTTCATGGCATCCGCCTTCACCTCGGTCTGGCCACCGGCGAGCCTATCCCGGTGGGCCTGATCGGCGAGATCCGCATGGGGACGACCGTGGCGACGAACGCGCTTCTGGAGCGCAAGGGCGAGCGGCTGGCGTTGGTAACGACCAAGGGATTTGGCGATGCCTTGCGTATCGGATATCAGGAGCGCAAGAGGATATTCGCAACCGAGATCATCAAGCCGGAAGCCCTCTACGATGATGTCGTCGAGATCGAAGAGCGTGTCCTGGCTGACGGCACCGTCGAGCTGGCGCTGGACGAGGAGGCAGCCAAGGCAGCCCTGAGCGCATTGCGCGCCAGGGGCTATCGTGCCATCGCGATTGTCTTCATGCATGCCTATAAATTCCCCGAACACGAGGCCGTCGTTGCCAGGATCGCGCGGGCTATCGGTTTTGAGCAGGTTTCCGTCAGTCACGAGGTCTCGCCGCTGATCAAGCTGGTCGGCCGTGGCGACACGACGGTTGTCGACGCCTATCTCTCTCCTGTGCTCGGGCGCTATGTCGCGCAGGTCTCTGACGAGCTCGACATTGGGCGCATCGGCGCGCGAGTCATGTTCATGATGTCGTCAGGCGGGTTGACGGCCGCCGATATGTTCCAGGGCAAGGACGCAATCCTGTCCGGGCCCGCGGGCGGCGTGGTGGGCCTGGCCAAGACCGGCGAGCAGGCCGGTTTTTCGCATGTCATCGGCTTTGACATGGGCGGCACGTCGACCGACGTCGCGCATTTCGACGGCGAATACGAGCGTTCCTTCGAGACCGAGGTGGCTGGCGTGCGCGTCCGCGCGCCGATGATGTTGATCCATACGGTCGCTGCCGGCGGCGGTTCCATCCTCCATTTTGACAATGGCCGCTTCCGCGTCGGACCGGAATCGGCCGGTGCCCAGCCTGGCCCCGCTTGCTATCGCAACGGGGGGCCGCTTGCCGTCACGGATGCTAATGTCATGACCGGCAAATTGCTGCCGGAATTCTTTCCGGCGATTTTCGGACCGAACCAGAACCAGCCGCTCGACGTCGAAACGGTGCGGACCAAATTCGAGGCGCTGGCAGAGGAGATCGGCGATGGCCGCAGTGCGCAAGAGGTGGCGGACGGCTTCATCCGCATCGCCGTTGCCAATATGGTCGAGGCGATCAAAAAGATTTCCGTCCAGCGCGGCTATGACGTCACCCGCTATGCGTTGAATTGCTTCGGTGGTGCCGGCGGCCAGCACGCCTGTCTTGTTGCAGACGCGCTGGGGATGACGAGCATCCTGCTGCATCCGATGTCAGGCCTGCTATCCGCCTATGGCATGGGGCTCGCCGACATCCGTGCCACCCGGCAAAAGGCGCTGGGCGTCGGGCTCGACGATCAGGCGCCAGCCGAAATTGCGGCGCTGGGCAAGGCGTTGCAGAACGAGTGCCTGCCGGAACTGGAGGCACAGGGCGTTCGCTCCGCCGACATCCGAACGGTGTTGCGGGCGCACATCCGCTATGCCGGCACCGACACGGTGCTTGCGGTCGAAGCGCGCTTCCCGGAACACGACGACGCGGCGCGGCTGCGCCACGAATTCGAGATTTTGCACAGGCGCCGTTTCGGTTTTGTTGCCGAGGACAAGCCGCTTTCGGTCGAAGCCATCGAGGTCGAGAGCATCGGCGGCGCCGCGGCTGAGATCGATACCGAACTTGAGGTTCGCAGCGACGGCGAGGCCGAGGCGAAACTTACGACGCGGTTTCATTCGCAGGGATTGGCCCATGATGCCGCCGTCGTCCTGCGCGAGACGATGCGGCCGGGCCAGACGGTGACCGGCCCGGCAATCGTCATCGAGCCGAACCAGACGATTGTCATTGAAGACGGCTGGCAGGCGCGGCTGACCATCAAGGATCATATCGTCCTTGCCAGGATCAAGGCGCGGCCGGAGCGCACGGCGATCGGCACCAAGGCCGATCCTGTCATGCTGGAGATCTTCAACAATCTCTTCATGTCGATTGCCGAACAGATGGGCGTGACGCTGCAGAACACCGCCTACTCGGTCAACATCAAGGAGCGGCTGGATTTCTCCTGTGCCGTGTTCGACGCCGAGGGCAATCTCGTCGCCAATGCGCCGCATATGCCGGTGCATCTGGGCTCCATGGATGCATCCGTTGCCACGGCCATCCGCGAGAACGCAGTCATTGAGCCGGGCGACGTGTTCCTGATCAACGCGCCCTATAACGGCGGAACGCACCTGCCTGACCTTACCGTGTGCACGCCTGTCTTCGACAATGAGGGCCGGCGCATCCGGTTCTGGGTCGCAAGCCGGGGCCATCACGCCGATATCGGCGGCATTTCGCCCGGATCCATGTCACCGCTTGCGACCAATATCGATGAGGAAGGCGTCTATATCGACAACTTCAAGCTCCTCGAGCGCGGCCGCTTTCGCGAAAAGGAACTGGCAACACTTTTGACCGGCGCGCACTATCCCGTCCGCAACCTTACCCAGAACGTCAACGATCTGAGGGCGCAGGTAGCCGCGAACGAGAAGGGTGTCGCCGAACTCTCAAAGATGATCGCGCTCTTCGGTGAAGAGGTTGTCGATGCCTATATGGGCCATGTCCAGGACAATGCTGCCGAAAGCGTGCGCCGCGTTCTCGACCGGCTTCCGGACGGAAGCTTTAGCTATGAGATGGATCAGGGCTGCAGCATCGTCGTCAAGGTGACGATCGACAGGCAAGAGCGCGAGGCAACTGTCGATTTCACCGGCACTTCGCCGCAGCGCGCGGACAATTTCAACGCGCCGCGGCCTGTGACGCGGGCGGCCGTCCTCTATGTCTTCCGCGTTCTCGTCGAGGCTGATATCCCGATGAATGCGGGCTGCCTTCGGCCGATCCGCATCGTCATCCCCGACGGCACGATGCTGACGCCGCAATATCCCGCCGCCGTCGTCGCCGGCAACGTGGAGGTGAGCCAGGCGGTCACCAACTGCTTGTTCGGCGCAGTCGGTGCGATGGCAGCGGCGCAAGGGACCATGAACAATCTCACCTTCGGCAACGACCAGTACCAATATTATGAGACGATCTGCTCCGGCGCGCCGGCAGGCCCCGGCTTCAATGGTGCCGACGCCGTGCACACGCATATGACCAATTCGCGCCTGACGGACCCCGAGATCCTCGAGACCCGTTTCCCCGTGGTGCTTGAAGATTTCCACATCCGCCCGAACTCCGGCGGCCGCGGCCGCTGGACGGCCGGCAACGGCACGAAACGCATCATCCGGACCCGGGAAAAACTGCAATTTGCCATCCTCTCCGGCCATCGCCGCATAGCACCCTTCGGGCTGGAAGGCGGCGATCCCGGCGAGATCGGCCGCAACTATGTGCGTCGCAACGACGGCTCGATAGAGGAACTTTCCGGCAGCGACCACACCGAGCTTGAGGCCGGCGAGGCCTTCACGGTCGTCACCCCGACCGGCGGCGGATACGGAAAGCGGTAAGGCTTTCCGTAGGCCCGGTTTACTTGTGATGCGGCTCGCCCGACGCAGGGATGCGCTTCAGAGGCGCTACGAAGCGAATGATGGTCTGGTCAACAGGATCATGACGAGGATCGTGAGGACGGTCATGGGAAAGGCGATCGCAAAGACGATTGCGATCAGCCGGAGATCGAGATAGCCCCGTGTTTCGAAGGAAGGGCATTGGGAGAAACAGGCTGAGTGGGTATTCATGAGGCGGCTAGGTTCCCCATGTGGCAAACAGGCCGATCGCAGCGGCAGCCATGACCAATGTGGCGAGCCAGCCCACGATCTTCAGCCCGACAGGCAATCGAAAGTCGCCCATGGCCGGCCGGTTGCTCGACAGGTGCATCATCATCACCATGACGGGAACTGCGACGACGCCATTGATCACCGCACTCCAGAACAGGGCCTTGATCGGATCGATAGGACTGAAATTGAGGCTGGCTCCGAGCAGTGTCGCAACCGCGATGGCTCCGTAAAACTCCTTGGCTCGCCCGGCGTCGCGTGAGAGCCCCACATGCCATCCAAGTGTCTCGCCAAGCGCATAGGCGGACGACCCGGCAAGCACCGGGAGGGCGAGCAGTCCGGTCCCGATGATGCCAAGAGCGAAGATGAAGAATGCGAAGGGTCCGGCGATCGGGCGAAGTGCCTCGGCGGCCTGGGAAGACGTCTGGATATCTGTCACGCCATGGGCATTGAGGGTCGCTGCCGTCGTCAGAATGATGAACAGTGCGACGGCGTTCGAGAGGAACATGCCGAGATAGGTGTCGATGCGGATACGCTGAAACTCCGGCTCCGCCTGTTCCGGAGCGCGCTCGAGCGGCTTTGCCCGAGGCCGTTCCTTGACCTCTTCGACCTCCTCTTCGGCTTGCCAGAAGAAGAGATAGGGGCTGATCGTCGTTCCAAGGATCGCGACCACGGCGGTGATATATGATCCGTCGAACGTGACATGCGGAACGACAAGATTAAAGCCGACTGTCTTCCAGGGGATTTGTACCACCAGCGCGACGCCGACATAGGCAAAGAGCGACAAAGTCAGCCATTTCAAGATCGAGACGTAGCGTGCATAGCGCGCAAAGACCTCGAGCAGCACTGTGACGAGCCCGAACAAGGCGACATAGACAAGCTCCGGCCCCCCGATCAGCAGTTTGAGGGAAGCACCCATCGCGCCAAGATCTGCCCCTATGTTGATGATATTCGCAATCACCAGCAGCGATACGACACCATAGACGATACTCGATGGATAGTGCTTCTTCAGATTGCCGGCGATGCCGCGTCCGGTCACCCGCCCGATGCGGGCGCTGATCTCCTGAATGGCACACATCAACGGCCAGCTGAAGAGCATGACCCAGCTCATGGAATAGCCGAACTGCGCGCCCGCTTGCGAATAGGTCGCAATGCCGCTCGGATCGTCGTCGGAGGCTCCGGTAATCAGGCCCGGACCGACGATTTGCAAAAGCTTGGGCCGATCCGGCTGTTTGATCACTCGGGTCGGCTCGGGCTCGGCGGCATTGGGGTCCATTGCTGTTTCACCTTCCTGATCGAGCGTCGGAAAGAAGACCTGTGGACGCTGCGCCTACAGCAACACCCTAGCGGGGCTTTTGTTCAATCTGGACTGTGAGCAATTATCGAGGGGCGAGAGTTGGCTTCGCCGCACATGAGATCGAGATCATCTCGCGGCACGTGGCCTAGGGGAGGGCAGGCTGTCACGCGACAATCGTCGGCGACGTGCTTTGCCGCGGGACGAGAGAGAAGCCCAGGTCAATTTTCTCGACCCCCAACCGCGTGGACGCATCCAGCGAAGCGAGGATCTTCTCGGCGAGCTTGCCGGCTTCGTAGCGGCGGGTGGCTAATTGCCTTCGTCATCTCAGGCGGATTGAGTGCGCTCGGCGGTGTCCTTCTGGCCGGCTATGCTTCGAAGGCATCGCAGTCGATGGGCGATGCCTATCTGCTTCCCTCGATTGCCGCGGTCGTGTTCGGCGGCACGCATGTGCTCGGTGGTAAAGGCTCATACCTGGGGACCGTCGCCGGCGTCATCCTCATCACGCTGCTGCAATCCATCCTGTCCGTCATGCAGATCGAAGAAGCGGGGAGGCAGCTGATCTATGGTGCCGTGATCATTTGCATGCTTCTATTATATGGCCGCCAGAAACCTGTCTGAACCGGATATCAGGGTGCCGCCACGCGGCGCAAGTGAGGCTTCGACGGCAATCATGCCTGTCTCAGGAGATTGCTCTCAACAACCTCTACCATGGGCTTTCCAATGATATATTCGGCGGGAGCAGGGCGGCCGACATGGAAGCCCTGGACCTGATCAATCTGGAATTCGCGCATCAGCGCCAATTGCTCTTCACTCTCGACACCCTCAACCAGGATCTTATGGCCGCGATTTCGCACAAGGCCGATGATGTCCTGGAGCATAACCCTTCCCTTTGGCGTGGTGCAGTCGTGAAGGAAGGAGCGGTCAATCTTGACGGTGTCGAAATCGATGATGCGAAGCCAGGAAAGACCGGCAAAGCCCGTTCCGAAGTCATCGAGCCAGATCTTGATCCCCAGTTTCTTCAGATCGCTGATGCAGCGCAGAATATGCGAGTCGGTCTCCAATTCGAGACCTTCGGTAATTTCGAACACCAGTTTTTCGCCGTCAACGCCCGTTTCGTGCAGGATGGCTGCCACCGAGGCCGCAAAGCCGGGCGTCCGCAGCTGGATAGGTGAAACATTGACAGTCGCGACATCTACGCGATCTTCGATCAAAAGTTCTGTGCATACGGTTCGCAGGGCCCAACGCCCGAGGGCGAGGATGGCGCCGGTTCGCTCCGCAACGGGAATGAAGGTGCTTGGCGGAATAGACGTGCCATCCAACAATCGAAGGCGCATCAGGGCCTCGACTGCCGCTACCCCGCCCGACGCAACGTTATGGATGGGCTGATAGACCAATGATACCAGATTTTGGGCAATGGCGATTTTGAGCAGGGCTGCAATATTTTCGCTTTCGTCGCCGCTCTGGGGGTCGTTCGGATCGAAAATGCGCACGCAGTTTCGGCCGTTGGCCTTGGCGCCATAGAGCGCGCGGTCGGCCTCATGGATCAGCTTTTCGAGCTTGGCGCTGCCGGCCTGGTTTCTCGTTAACGTGGCGCCGACGCTGACGGTGACGATCGACATGCCATCGCGTCGCTCCTGGTGTATCTGGGCCAGATTTTCCACAGTCCGGCGGATGGTCTCCGCAAGACGGGCGACCTGGTCCACCGTCTCCATATGGGCGAGAACGATGAATTCCTCGCCACCATATCTGCCGATCGATCCGTTAAACTGTCTTATCGACTCTCTAAGCGCACTTGTCACCAGAACGAGGCAGCGGTCGCCTTCCTGGTGCCCGTAAAAGTCGTTGTACTTCTTGAAGAAGTCGACATCGATGAGGATCGCGGCGAAGCTCTTTCCAAGCTTTTGCCAGTCATCCCAATATTCCCGCAATCTCTGGTCGATCGCACGACGGTTTTCCAGGCCAGTCAGGGGGTCCGTATTGGACAGCCGTAACAGGGCCTTGCCGCGGTCGGATGCTTCCTGGTGTTGGATCTTCGCCTCAAGCGCATTCAGGAAGACATTGTAACGCTCCACATTGAGCTTCCAGTTCACATAGGATGTGAAAATGAAGCAGGAGACGTAAAAGGTTCCGAAAGCCAGCTTGTAGAAATAATTTCCGGGAAAGAAGTACAACGATATGAAGAAGACAATCAGCACGATGCTGGAAGCGATAACGGAAAGGCGAAACCGGAAGCTGAAAAACAGGTTGGCGCCCATCATGAAGATCGCGCCGAAGATCATGTAGTAGGAAAAATTCTGCACCTGTCCGGTCATCATCGCCGGAGTGAGCCAGCCGACATAACCCAAAACGAGAGCTACAGCACAGGTTATGTTAAGCCAGTCGGAGTGGAGTTTCATCCGAAACTGCAACTCGATTGCTATGATCACGACGGTGACGACGGCGAAGCGCGCCGCAATTGTGTAGGCGGAGACATCCCAGATCAGCATGATGTCGGTGATCGAAAACAACAAATAGACGGCAACTGCCATCCATAGTCCCTGGCGAGCGGCTTTCCTGCGAAAGGGATCACCCTCCTGGCGGTAGAGCATGCGAAGCTCCGCTGCCAAGGGCCGGCGCCGTTGGTTGAGCAAATCCAGTTCAATGACGTCCGCTAACGTGTGCTTCATGCACTGGCCCATCGATTTGTGCCGCGTCCCGAGGAGATCCGGCATTGTAGTCCAAAAGCGCGTCGCATCCCGTCCCGTGTGGACAAGCACTCCAGATCCGATCGTGTCGCAACGAACGGATGTTTCACGGCGGATCCTAGCGCAAGCCTCATAAACTATCCTTAACTCGTCACCACAGGCAGTAGGCCTGTGTCCCTGGTTGGCCAAGGACGCCAGAGCGAATTTCCCCCCATCAAAGCAGACAAATTGAGTCGCGCAGTGCTGTTCTTCCCCCTATAGTTACCGAAATGTTAACGGGCGAATCTCACTGTGAGTCAATTTATGATCTCTTTTGACGGCCAGAGTCTTATCACTCCCTCCGCTATCGCAGGCGAACTTACCTCACTAGAACCCAACGTTTTCGAAGAACAATTTGCCATCGGGCAAGGCGAACTCGCCCTTAGCCTGAGTATTGCACTGCAACAATTCGAGAGCGGCGTAGCGCCGACTGACATAATACATCGCCTTGCCGCACAGCTTCATGTGACGCGAGGTAAATTTCATCCCAGGGTTTGGCAAGAGCTTGTAGGTATCGCCCAAAACCATCCGGTCTCACGATTTTTTCTTGAGGATCCGTTCACGAAGTGGTCGTTCGAGAAACCGAGAGGATACTCCGGCGACGCACAGCTTCTCGACTTCATATATGGTCACACGAGCGTCGGCGAGGCGATTGCACAGGCCTCCCCGCTCGGTCGGGCGCTCTATAGCTATACAAGGGACGCTTCCTCGTCGGTCGCTGTTCGCGAGCGACGCGATCTGTTGACGCGGCATGTCGACGAGATCGCCTCTGAACGCGGGCGGGATACCGAGATCCTGACAATTGCCGCCGGACATCTGCGCGAGGCCAATCGTTCGGTGGCCTTGCAGGAGAAGTCGATCAAACGCTGGGTGGCGCTCGATCAGGATCCCCTCAGTGTAGGATCGATCGCGCGAGACTTCACCGGTACATGCGTGGAGGCGATTGACGGTTCGGTTAAGAGCCTATTAACGCGGACCCAAAAACTTGGCGAATTCGATTTCATTTACGCAGCCGGCCTATACGACTATCTGACACACAACGTCGCGGTGAAGCTGACGCAGAGATGCCTGCAGATGCTGAAACCTGGCGGCGTCTTTCTCTTTGCCAACTTCTCAAGCGACATAGTGGTGGACGGATACATGGAGACGTTCATGAATTGGGCGCTCCTGTTGCGCTCGGACGTCGACATGTGGGCGATCATCCATGCGTCCAAGGGCGGCGGCAACCTCGACGCCAAGGTGAAGTTCGGCGCAAACCGAAACATCGTCTATGGCTTCATCCGCAAGCCTCTTTGAAGACTGCGCGCTGCAAGGGGAGGTCTCGCTCGACCAAGCCAGCCTCAATCGTCTGCTTGCTGCGACGTCAGCCATCTTGATGGCCAAGGTATATTCGACCTTCGGCGGCACTTCATCTGCCCGCCTTGCCTTACCCACCGATCATGAGTTTGACGACTTCGTCGTGGTTTGTGTCCTTGATGTTTCGTTGTCCGGCGACGATGCCGCGGCGCAGGACGATGATGCGGTCTGAGACGGCGAAGATGTCCTGGAGATTGTGGGAGATGAAGACGACGCCGCGGCCCTGTGCTTTGAGCGATTTGATGAGGGCGACGACCTTGCGCTGTTCGGGGACGCCGAGGGCGGCGGTTGGTTCGTCCATGATG
>NZ_JBFRFF010000014.1:0-133661 GCF_052114685.1 Rhizobium sp. 2YAF20
AACTCAACTCAACGAGGCCTTCGCCAGCCAGGGGCTTGCCGTGCTGCGCGAACTCGGCATCGCCGACAATGACATCAGGGTCAACCGCAACGGCGGCGCCATCGCGCTCGGCCATCCGCTCGGCATGTCGGGCGCTCGCATCACCGGCACGGCGGCGCTGGAACTGAAGGGAACCGGCGGCCGCTACGCGCTGTCGACCATGTGCATCGGCGTCGGCCAGGGCATCGCCATCGCGCTTGAGCGGGTGTGAGCAAGGTGCTCACGTCGAAGTGACGGCGTATCGGAGTTCTTTTTCATATGGCCGCTGTATCGCAATTGCTGCGCAGTCGTTCTGACTGATATGACTGTGGCGGAAACGTTTCCGACAACATCCTTGTTGCATTCAGGGAGGACATTGCTGCCATGACTGAGCTTGCACAATTACTTGCATCCGTTCGTGTCCCGGATCTGGCCGGCAAGGCCGTGCTGATCACAGGCGCCTCCACCGGTATCGGCGCGGCGCTGGCGCGCGCCTTCGCCCAGCAGGGAGTGAAGGTCGGTATACATTACAATGCAAGCCGACAGCCGGCCGAGCAGCTTGCGGAGGAACTCACGTCGACAGGCGCAAAGGTCCATCTCGTCCAGGCCGACGTTTCTCAGGAGGGCGAAAGCGAGCGGGTAGTCCATGAGACGGCCGAGGCCTTCGGCCAGCTCGACGGGCTGATCAACAATGCCGGCGGCATGCTCGGCCGCATTGCGACCGAACAGATGACCGATGCGCATTATGAGCGCGTGATGAGCCTGAACGCTCGCTCGGTGCTCGCCGCTACGCGCGCAGCACATCCGTGGCTGAAGAAGCAGGGCGGCTTCATCATCAACACGACCTCGATCGCCGCCCGCAACGGCGGCGGCAATGGCGCAATCCTCTATGCGGCATCAAAGGGCTTCGTCTCGACCATCACACGGGGCCACGCCAAGGAGTTCGTCGGCGACAGGATCCGGGTCAACGCCGTTGCCCCCGGCGTCATCGCGACGCCGTTTCACGAGCGCTATACCAATGCCGAGCAGATGGAGTTGCAGCGCAAGTCCATCCCGATGGGTATCGTTGGCACGCCGGAAGACTGTGTCGGGACCTATCTTTTCCTGGCCTCGTCGACCCTGTCCGGCTACATCACCGGGCAGATCATCGAGGTCAACGGTGGCCAGCTGATGCCGTAAGGATCGAAGCCTATCGCAGCGGACGGACTGCCGAATTAGCTTCGGCTGAAGGAACTTTCGCACATTTCTGGCGTTTGCGATTTCGGGCGTGGCACCAGTGGCCGCGCCCGCATGATTTCTCGACGCGGTTGTCCCAGCGCCAATTCACCCTTCCGAACAAGGCGGATCTGAACTCATGAGTTTTTCTTTCTCGGAACTGGACTTCATGAAACCGGAGCTTGGCGCCGAATATACCGGTGCCGGTACGCATTTCGCCGTCTTCTCAACCCATGCCGAGCAGGTGGAACTATGCCTGTATTCCGAAGATGGAAAGACGGAACTCGCCCGCTTGCCGTTGCCCAAGCGCGAAGGCGACATATGGTCCGGTTACATCGCCGGCATCGGCCCCGGCACCGTCTATGGCTACCGCGTCCACGGACCCTACGATCCACGGGCGGGCCATCGCTTCAATCCGAACAAGCTGCTGCTCGACCCTTACGCCAAGCAGATTGTCGGCGAGCTCAAATGGGACGATGCGCTCTATGGCTACAAGATCGGCAAGGGGGACGATCTGTCGTTCGACGATCGTGACAGCGCGCCATTCATGGTCAAGGGCGTGGTGCAGGATCCCGATTTCGACTGGGATGGTGACAAGGCCATCCGCCGACCCTGGACAGAGTCAGTGATCTACGAGGCGCATGTCCGCGGCATGACGATGACGCATCCCGATGTGCCCGACAAGCTGCGTGGCACATTTCTCGGCATGTGCAGCGACCCGATCATCGACCATCTGACCAGGCTCGGGATCTCCGCCATCGAATTGCTGCCGATCCAATATTTCCTCGATGATCGCTACCTCCTGGAAAACAACCTTCGAAACTACTGGGGATACCAGACGCTCGGCTTCTTCGCTCCCCAGGCGCGCTATCTCTCCGGCCGCCGCGTCACCGAATTCAAGACGATGGTGAAGAAGTTTCATGCCGCCGGCATCGAAGTCATCATGGACGTCGTCTACAATCACACCGCGGAGGGGTCTGAGCGCGGCCCGACGCTGAGTTTCCGTGGCCTCGACAATGCGAGCTACTACATTCTCTCGCCCGACGACCAGCGGCATACATTCGACACCACGGGAACGGGCAACACGTTGAATGTCGCCCATCCGATGGTGATGCGTATGGTGCTGGACAGCCTGCGCTACTGGGTTGGCGTCATTCATATCGACGGTTTCCGCTTCGATCTTGCCAGCACGCTCGGGCGGCAAGATTTGGAATTTGCCCGCGAGGGCGGGTTCTTCGGCGCGATCCGTCAGGACCCGATCCTGTCGGGTGTCAAGCTGATTGCCGAGCCATGGGATATCGGCGAGGGCGGCTATCAGGTCGGCGGCTTTCCGCACCCCTTCCGGGAATGGAACGACAAGTTTCGTGACGACGTTCGCTCGTTTTGGAAGGGCGATGCTGGTCATGTGGCCAATCTCGCATCACGTATTGCCGGTTCCACCCGGCAGTTCAACCATTCCGACCGCGCAGCGACCTCGTCGATCAATCTTCTGAGCGCCCATGACGGCTTCACCTTGATGGACACCGTTTCCTATAACGACAAGCATAACGAGGCGAATGGCGAAGACAACAATGATGGCCATTCCGACAATCATTCCGACAATATGGGTACCGAAGGTGCAACCGACAGTACGGAGATCAACGGGGCGCGTGCTCGTCGCCGGCGCAACTTGATGCTCACCCTGATGCTCAGCCAGGGAGTGCCGATGATCGTCGGCGGCGACGAGATCGCCAACAGCCAGGGTGGCAACAACAACGCCTATTGCCAGGACAACGAGATCGGTTGGATCGACTGGTCCG
Source organism: Rhizobium sp. 2YAF20 (assembly GCF_052114685.1). Classification (NCBI taxonomy): domain Bacteria; kingdom Pseudomonadati; phylum Pseudomonadota; class Alphaproteobacteria; order Hyphomicrobiales; family Rhizobiaceae; genus Rhizobium; species Rhizobium sp. 2YAF20. The sequence goes on from NZ_JBFRFF010000014.1 coordinate 3,033, forward strand.
GTCTCAACGATCCATTTCTCGAGTTCTGCCGCCAGGCCGTCGCCTTTCGCAAGGCCCATCCGGTTCTAAGGCAGGAGAGGTTCCTCACCGGCGAAACGGGCGAGGACGGACGTATCGAAATCGCGTGGTACAAGCCGGATGGCGGCTTCATGGACGACGGGGCCTGGGGCGACGGGGAACTGCGTGTGCTCGGCGTGTCTCTCGGCAAAAGTATCCATGCCGCCGACAGCGAAAAGTTGGACGACCTGTTCCTGGTCTTCAACGCTGGCGGCGATTGCGAATTCACGCTTCCTTCCGTCAATGGCATCGAGCATTGGCAGCGGGTCGCCGATACCGGGGCGGAAAAATCATTCGAGGAGCACGAGGCGGATCGGTCGGCAATGGTCTATGGCGCGAGCGTTGCGGTTTTCTCACCGCGAACCTTGAAAACCGAACATGACAGTAAGACGCAGACCCGCCATCGCTGGTTCCATTTTGGACGCCGTCCGAACCAGAAGTAACTGGTATGTCAATGAGCGACCCGCCGATCGAAGAACTAGGCCTCGTCTATGTCAGCGATACCGAGCCCAGCATTCGCCGAGTTGAAAAAGGCAAGGGATTTTGCTGCAAGCTGCCGGACGGAAGCCTAGTTCGCGACGAGGTGACCCGTCGGCAGATAGCGTCTCTTGGCCTGCCGCCTGCCTACCGCGACGTCTGGATATGCTTGCAGGACAACGGCCATTAGCAGGCGACCGGTCTCGATGTCTGCGGGCGAAAACAATATCGCTACCACAAGAACTGGTCCTCGCTGCGCAGCGGCGCGAAGTTCGACCAGCTCTTCGATTTCGCTCTTGCCTTGCCGAAGATCCGCGATGCGGTGATGCGGCACCTTGAAGGCGGGGCCGAGGAGGTAAACGGCGTGCTTGCGGCGCTTGCGACCCTCTTGGACGAAGCACATCTGCGCGTCGGAAACCGGACCTACGTCGAGCAGAACGGCACCTACGGCGCGGCGACGCTTCTGAAGCGGCATTTGAAACTTGCAGACGGCCGCATAGAACTTCGCTTCAAGGCGAAGGGTGGAAAACGCATCCAGCGCAGCCTGAAGCATCCGCGGTTGCAGAGCTTACTCGAAGAAATCGCCGATCTGCCCGGGCGCCAGCTATTCGCCTGGCGTGACGAGAGCGGGCTACTGTGCCGAGATCGCCGGAATTGCCGTTTCCGCAAAGGCCTTCCGTACCTGCGCCGGCAGTCTTGCCGGCTTTGGTCAGCCGCGAAATATCATCCTCGCGACGGGTCGTCTTCTTGACGCTTCGCGCCGCGACGAACCAGATCGTTGCCCAGATGAGCCAGCAGACAGGAATGAAGAGCGCCAATGGCGCGTGTGCGGTTTCTGTCTCTGCCATGGAGCCTCGGCCAATTCTCCGATGTTGCTCCATATAGCCCATTTGGGGGTGGTGAAAAGCGCCAAGGGCACTTGCTCCTGCCGCGCCGGAACCTTTATGGCCGCGGGCGGTTTCGATTCCTGAGGTGACCTTCGAGATTTCCTATGGCAAATATACGAAAGACCGATCGTACGATTTCAAGCATGGACGCCCGTGAGCGACTGATCACCGCCCTCTATGCGCAGTTGCGGGCGGAACGTGAAACATGCGAGACCTTCGAATGGGTCATCCGCAATGGCGGGCTTTCAGAGGAGGTCCTTGAAGCAATCGCAGGTGACCCGGTTCCTGTTGTCACCAGCGAAAACGTGGCAGCGGTTGAAAAGATCATCGCGCTCGACAGCCGCAGAAAGAAAACCGAGCGCCAGACCCAAGAGGTCGCGGGGCGGAAAGGATGTGCACCATGGCTGACATCACATATGAAATCGTCGAGCACGATGGTGGTTGGGCTTACAAGCTGGGCGAGACGCTTTCGGAAACCTACCGCTCGCGACAGGAGGCGCTGATGGGGGCGAGAAGTGCTGCTTCCCGGCAGAAGATCGGCGATGGCGGCGCCTTGGTGCGTGATCGTCCGCCGCATAGCAGCCGTCTTTTCGGCAACAGGTAGAACTGAAATGGCGTCGCGGGCGAACTGGAAAGGCTTTTTGAAGATGACCATCGGCGAGCGAAGGCCAGCTAGGCGACGCGGGAGCAATTTCATGCTTTCGGCAACGGAGGTATGACCCTATCTTCAGCTTTGAAATCGGCGACAGAGGCAAGGCGTCTTGCCGTGGTGGAGGGAATGGATAAGGCGCTGGCGAAATCGTCCGTCCAATTAACGCATCCCGATCGGGTTTATTGGCCCGATTGCGCTGTGACCAAGCAGCGTCTGGCGGATTACTATGCCGAGGTCTGGCCTCGCATGGCGCCCTTTGTCGTCGATCGGCCTTTGGCGCTTATGCGCTGCCCAGATGGGATCGATGGCCCGAAGTTTTTTCAAAAACATGCATGGAAAGGGGTCAATCCCCACATCGAGCAGATCGCCGATCCGGAAGCGGATGGCGGAGAAAAGCTGCTACGGATCACCGATTTCGACGGGCTGATCGCCTTGGTCCAGTCCGCAGCGCTCGAAGTTCATCCGTGGGGAACAACGTGCCAACACTGGGAGCAGCCCGACTGGATCACGATGGATCTCGACCCTGCCGAGGATGTCGCCTGGAAAGACGTCGTTACGGCGGCGGCGGAGCTGAAAAAGCATTTCGCGACGGCCGGTCTTGCCGCGTTCGTCAAGACGTCTGGCGGAAAAGGTCTGCATGTCGTGGCCCCGCTCAAGCCCAGGGCTTCCTGGACTGAGGTCAAGGATTTTGCAGAGGCGATGGCCGAGGGCATGAGTGCCGACCATCCGGAAAAATACCTGGCGACCGCGTCCAAGGAAAAGCGCATCGGCAAGATATTCATCGACTATCTGCGCAACGGTCGCGGCAATACGGCGGTCGCTGCCTATTCGACGCGGGCAAGACCCGGTGCACCGATCTCGATGCCACTTTCCTGGGGTGAACTGGAGGAGATCAACGGGCCGGCCGACTTCAACGTCGATAATGCCTCGGCGCGTCTCGCCGCACAGCGGAGCGATCCATGGGGACGTTTCTTTGAGATGGCCAAGCCATTGCCCAACAGACCTTGAGAGAGGTCGAGGAACCCTTCCAGAAACGTCGTGCCATCTGCGTCTTGCTGAAAAATGAAGATGGGAACCCCGACGTAGGCGGGGTTCCCATCTTCAGCGGCATTAATCACCGATGACCTGGACCACCTTGTGGCTCCGCGGTTCGACAATAACGCGCTGGTTATTGACGACCGCGTAGGCGTAATGGGGGTTGTCCGGCACAGGGACGATCTCGACGGTGCTAGGTAGCGGCCTTCCGACGACGACCGGTTCTTCGACGACGGCGGTTGTTGCCGGGGCCGGCTGGTCGCGGACGTAAGTTATGACTTCACGCGGCGGCGGATCGAGTGCTGCGCCGGTTACCGCGCCGGCAACACCGCCGACTGCGGCGCCCACAGGGCCGCCGATGATTGCGCCCGTTGCTGCGCCGCCGACTGCACCGGTTACGGCGCCATTGGCAGCAAAGGAATTCGTGGACAGGGTTGCAAGCGCAAGGGCGCTCGTGACAAGTAAGGTCTTGTACATGTTCGTTTTCTCCTTAGCTCGAAGCTACAGGAGAGGAACGGAAGGGAGTGGCGGTTGTTCCCTTCAATCGGTTTCTCTTAAGGGTCACACTTTCAAACAGCCCGACACGGGATGTGATAGCAAGAGCGTGTCGTTCGCGCATGTGCTGGCAATATGCCACCATTTTCACACTTGAATTCCGCTGGTCATTTTGCCACTTGAGGTCACTGCATCGGATGACAAGTTGAGGACACCGAATGACGACGAACACCAGTGATAGCACACCGAAGCAGCATGTCTTCGAGGCGGATGTTGCCAGGCTCCTTCATATGATGGTGCATTCGGTCTACAGCGACAAGGACGTGTTCCTGCGCGAGCTGATTTCGAACAGTGCAGACGCCTGTGAAAAGCTGCGCTATGAGGCGATCACCTCGCCGGGCCTGATTTCAGATGATCAGGCCGCACGGATCACCGTATCGCTCGACGAGGAAAATCGTCGGCTGACGCTTGAGGACAACGGGATCGGCATGAGCCGCGACGAGATGGTCGAGGCGTTGGGCACCATCGCCCGGTCGGGAACGCGCGCCTTCATGGAGCGCGTCGAGGCAGCGAAGGAGAAGGAGGGCGCCGAGCTCATCGGGCAGTTCGGCGTCGGCTTCTATTCCGCCTTCATGGTTGCCGACAACGTGGACGTGGTATCCCGCCGGGCGGGGTCGGACGAAGCCTCGTTGTGGTCGTCTGACGGCAAGGGCAGCTATACCATCGGCTCGATCGATGTCGCCGATGCGCCGGCGCGCGGCACGCGGATCACGCTTCACTTGATGGAGGACGCGAAGACCTATACCTCGCGCTGGACGGTCGAGCGCATCGTCAAGGCACAGTCCGGCCATGTGCCGGTCCCGATCTACATTGTCGAGAAGCCCGGCGCGCAGGCGACCGAGCTTACCGATGGATCGGCGCTCTGGACGAAGCCGAAAAGTGAAATCACCAAGGAAGAATATACGGACTTCTATCGGGGTATCTCGGGCCAGTACGACGAACCGGCCGTGACGGTACATTTCCGCGCCGAGGGGCGACACGAATATACGGCCCTTGCCTTCGTACCAGGCTCGCAACCCTTCGATCTCTTCGATCCGGATCGTAAAGGCCGCGTCAAGCTCTACGTCAAGCGCGTCTTCATTACCGATGACGCCGAGTTGCTTCCGCGCTATCTGCGTTTTGTCAGGGGCCTGATCGATACGTCTGACCTGCCGCTCAACGTGTCTCGCGAGATGATCCAGGAAAGCCCGATCCTTTCCGCGATCCGCAAAGGCCTGACCAGCCGCATTCTGACCAGCCTGGAAAAGCTCGGCGAAAGCGACGGCGAGGCCTTCCTCAAGGTCTGGGAAGCCTTCGGCACGGTACTCAAGGAGGGCATTTACGAGGACTACGAGCGTCGGGCGCAATTGATGGCCCTGTCGCGTTTCCGCAGCACTGCAATGGCGGAAAACTACCGATCGCTGGCCGAATACGTCAAGGACATGAAGGACGGGCAGGCGGCAATCTACTATCTGGCCGGCAGCAACCTGGACCAGTTGAAGGCCTCGCCGCAAATCGAGGGTTTTCGTGCCCGCGGCATCGAAGTTCTGCTTCTGACCGAACCGGTCGACAGCTTCTGGGTAACGAATGCGCCGGATTTCGAAGGTAAATCCTTCAAGTCGGTGAGTCAGGGCACAGCCGATCTCGATCAGATCGCCAAGCCGGACGGCAACACTTCCGCAAAAGCGGAAACCACGGCTGCTGTCGAGAAATTCATCGCTTTCGCAAAGTTGGCGCTTGGCGAGGCCGTCTCCGATGTCCGCGCGTCCGATCGGCTGACGGAGAGTGCCGTCTGCCTGGTCGCGCCGGAGCACGGGCCGGATCGCCAGCTCGAGAAGATCCTGCAGGGAGCCGGCCGGCTTGATTCTGCGGCCAAACCCGTCCTGGAAATCAACCCGGATCACCCTCTTATCAAGGCGATCGCCGGCTCAACGATCGACGATGAGGCCTTCCGCGACGACGCGGTGCAATTGCTTCTCGATCAGGCGCGCGTCCTCGACGGCGAGCGGCCGGAAAACCCGCGCGCCTTTTCCGAGCGGCTCGCGCGCGTCTTCGAGCGGGCATTGAGAGGCTGAAGCTTTGAGTTGTCCGGCGCTGGTTCGCCCAGCGCCGGCATCCGGCCGGCAAGAACGCCGGTCGATCATAGTTGATCGGTCAGACTGATCTTCGATGTCTTGATACGCCAACCGTTCATTTCAAACGTCCCGTCCCTGTCGGTGACGGTGCGCAGGATATCGCCTGGTGTGACCTTGTGTGTCTTCGGTGCCGTCAACGAGATGACCGCTTTCAACTTCGGAAAGGTGAAAATGCCCTCTTCGATGGGGACGCCATTGCTGTAGACCGAGGCATGATAAAGAGCTGTTTGGTCGCTCATGCGTTCCTCCCGGATTGCCCCCTAATCATTTACGCACAAGCTAAAAAAGCAAGCTATCCTTTTGCCAGGATAGGGCGCCCGGAGGAATGGAATCCTATTCTTGGGAACTGCGTCAGCGCCGTCCATTCGAACGAACGGACCAGCTTCAAGACAGGTCCCGACTGTAGCAACGAGGCGGGGGATGGACTAGGATTCACCCGCGGCTCGCGGGGAAGGGCAAGTTGAGTCTCCTCGTTCGTTTCGGCGGGCCTATTTACTTTTTACGAGATGCCGCAATCAGGGCGATCTAACGCTTGTTCAAGGAAGCTTCGGAATGAAGGGTATAATTTTGGCGGGTGGCAGTGGTACGCGGCTTTACCCGCTGACGATCGCGGTATCCAAGCAGCTCCTGCCGATCTATGACAAACCGATGATCTACTATCCGTTGACCGTGCTCATGCTGGCAGGAATCCAGGATATCCTCGTTATCTCCACGCCACATGATCTGCCACTGTTCCAGAAGCTGTTGGGCGACGGGAAGGATTTCGGGGTTCGCTTTTCCTACGCGGAACAAGCCCAACCGAACGGCCTGGCGGAAGCCTTCATCATCGGCCAGGACTTTATCGGCAGCGACAGTGTCGCGATGATCCTTGGTGACAACATCTACTTTGGAGACGGCCTGTCGGCGATATGCCAGCGCGCCGCGACAAATGACAAGGGCGGGACGGTGTTCGCCTATCATGTCGAGGACCCGCAACGCTACGGTGTCGTCGAGTTTGACAAGGCGACCGGGAGGGCCCTGTCAATCGAGGAAAAACCGGAGATCCCGAAATCTAGCTGGGCTGTCACCGGTCTCTATTTTTATGACAATGATGTCGTCGATATCGCCAAATCCATAAAGCCGTCCTCGCGCGGCGAACTGGAGATTACCACCGTCAATAACATCTATCTCGAACGCGGCGATCTTCGCGTCCAGCAGCTCGGCCGTGGCTATGCCTGGCTCGATACGGGTACCCATGACAGTCTTCACGACGCCTCGTCATTCGTGCGGACGATCGAGCTTCGGCAGGGAATCAAGATCGCCTGCCCGGAGGAGATCGGCCTGGAATGGGGTTGGGTGAGTGCCGATCAGGTCCTCGAAAGAGCGTCGAAAATGGGCAAAACCGAGTATTCGAGCTATCTCCGTCGTCGCGCTCAGGAAGTGGAGAGGCCGTAATGGACGTCAAGCCGCTGGGGCTTCCCGGGGTTCTCGAAATATTGCCGCGCAAATTCGGCGATGAACGGGGCTTCTTCTCCGAAACATACAATGCAGCGCATCTGGCGGAAGCCGGCATTACGCTTCAATTCCTTCAGGATAACCACTCCCTCTCGGCTGCTAGAGGCGTGCTGCGTGGATTGCATTTTCAGCTGCCGCCGCGGGCGCAGGACAAGCTTGTGCGCGTCGTGAAGGGCGCAATACTGGACGTGGTCGTTGACATCAGAAAGAGCTCACCGACATTCCGAAAATGGATCTCGCACGAAGTCTCGGCGGAGAAATGGAACCAGATTCTCGTTCCGAAGGGCTTTGCCCACGGCTTCGTCACATTGGAGCAAAATACGGAAGTCGTTTATAAGGTAACCGACTACTATTCACCCGAGCACGATCGATCGTTGCGTTTCAACGATCCGTCGATCGGGATCGAATGGCCGTTCGATCCGGCGGCGATGCAGCTGTCCGACAAAGATCGCAATGCACCATACCTCGATGGTGTCGACGTATTTCCCTGAGGGAGCATTTTTTTATGAACATCCTTGTTACCGGCGGTGCGGGCTTCATCGGATCAGCGGTCTGCCGCCAGCTTGTGGCCAATCCGCAAAACCGCGTCATCAATGTCGACAAGCTGACATATGCCGGGAACCTGGCCTCGCTGCGCCAGATTGAAAATCATCAGAACTACCGCTTCGTGCAGGCCGACATCTGCGACGACGCCACCATCTTGAGCCTGTTGCGCCAGGAGCAGGTCGACGTCGTGATGCATCTGGCGGCAGAAAGTCACGTCGATCGGTCCATCGACGGACCGGCCGCCTTCATCGAGACCAATATTGTCGGCACCTTTCGAATGCTGAATGCGGCGCTTGCCCACTGGCGCGAACTTTCCGAGCCGGCGAAGTCAGCGTTTCGCTTCCACCATATTTCCACGGACGAAGTATTCGGAGACCTGCCCTTCGATAGCGGCATCTTCACCGAGGAAACGCCTTACGCGCCGTCGTCTCCCTATTCGGCATCAAAGGCGTCTTCGGATCATCTCGTTCGGGCCTGGCATGAGACCTATGGCCTGCCGATCGTCATCTCCAATTGCTCCAACAATTACGGGCCATTTCATTTCCCAGAGAAGCTCATTCCGTTGGTGATCCTGAACGCGCTCGACGGCAAGCCGCTGCCGGTCTACGGCGCCGGCGCCAACGTTCGCGACTGGCTTTTTGTTGAAGACCATGCCCGGGCATTGGAGCTTGTCGCCACAAAGGGCAGGGCGGGTGAAAGCTACAATATTGGCGGCCGTGCCGAACGAACCAATCTCAGCGTCGTTGAAACCATCTGCGATATTCTTGATGAGAAGCGACCGCGCACCAATGCCGGGCGCTATCGCGACCTGATCACCTTCGTCACCGATCGGCCGGGTCATGACCGTCGCTATGCGATCGACGCTGCGAAAATCGAGCGCGAGCTTGGCTGGACGCCGGTCGAGACGTTTGAGTCAGGTCTTCGCCACACGGTGCAATGGTATCTCGACAATGATTGGTGGTGGGGGCCGATTCGCGGAGAACGCTATGCGGGTGCACGGCTTGGCGTCACGGCTGCGGATTCCACCCCATGAGGGTCGTCGTCACCGGTCGGGAGGGCCAGGTCGCGCGCAGCCTCATCGAGAGGGCGGCCTTGTATCCATCCATCGAGATCATCGCCATCGGCCGACCGGAACTTGATCTTGCCCGGCCGGACACGGTGTTCGATGCGATCACGGCAGCCAGACCCGACATGGTCGTCTCGGCCGCCGCCTATACCGCCGTCGACCAGGCCGAAGACGAACTGGATCTGGCGCGCAGCGTGAATACGCTGGGTGCCGCCGCCGTAGCACGAGCCGCAGCCAGCGTGAATGCGCCGGTCATTCATCTCTCTACCGATTATGTCTTCTCCGGCGAGGGCGACAAGCCCTATCGCGAGGACGATCCCACGGGGCCGCGGAGCATCTATGGACAGACCAAGCTGGACGGAGAAAGAGAGGTAGTGGCCGCCAACCCACGGCATCTCATCTTGCGGACGGCCTGGGTTTTCAGTCCCTTCGGCAAGAATTTCGTGAAAACGATGCTGCGGCTTGCCGAAAGCCGTGACGTGGTTTCCGTCGTCTCGGACCAATGGGGAAATCCGACGTCGGCGATCGACATCGCCGATGCAATCTTCCAGATCTGTGATGTGCTGGGAGCAGACAGACCGTTTGCAGGCTTCGGGACCTACCATGTCGCGGGAACGGGAAGCACGAACTGGAGTTCCTTTGCCCGGACCATCTTTGAAGCCAGCAAAAGCAGACAGGGGCCGTTTGCCGAGGTCAGGGACATCCCGACGTCGGACTATCCAACAAAGGCAACCCGGCCGTTCAATTCGCGGCTGTTCACCAAGAAATTCGAGGACGCCTTCAATTGGCGCATGCCGGTATGGAAGCAATCGACTTTTGATGTCGTTGAACGAATCCTTGCCGAATCAACTTCGGAAAATTAAGCCGCTGCTACCGACAGTTTGAGCTATCGGCCATGCTATTCGCACAGGCGGCCACGACCGGTGCTTGGCTGCAGAATCAAGCTGGACGACCAATGTTGGTCTGCGCGGTTTGTTTACCTGTCATGCGAATGTGATTTACCAAACCTTTGATCAGGCTCACCCACATTTGGCCTTGACGATGGTTCTCGGCGCCATGTTACTCAAATATTGAATCCAAGAATGTGGGCGACTGAAATGGACGACGGCTCGCTGCTTGTCGGTCTCTGTAGGAGTCTTGCTTTTTCCGCGCTGATCATATTGGCGTTCTCGAAGATAATCCGCATGACCCCCGGCGGCCTTTTGACGAATATCCTGGTTGGGATATTGTTTGCGGCGGCGGGCTTTGCATCGATGAGTGATCCTATCACCTTCGCTCCCGGGGGTTCTACGGCGGACGCGTCCAGATGCTGGCGCTGGCCTATACGTTCGCCGATCTGCCGGGCGCCATTATTACGACAGTGGTGATCGGTGGTTATCGCCTCTGGCTCGGCGGTGCGGGCGCGATGACGGGTGTGTCGGGGATTCTGATCGCGGCGGCAGCCGGATTATTTATCGGGCGGGTTCCAAATCGCTTTTTCAAAGGGCGTCTGCTGAAACCTCTTGCCCTTGGGATTGCTGCCTCGCTTTCGTCCATTTCGGTCATCGCTCTTCCGCATGCCGCATGCCGCATGCCGCATGCCGCATTGGCGGCTTTGAGCTGGGAGATCATTCTCGCCGTCTCGGCGATGAACATCCTTGGCGTGCTGATCCTTCACGACTTCCTGTCTCACGAGCGCAAGAGCCTGCATCTGTTTAGAACCCTTGAGCGAGACGCGGCAGTCGATCCTTTGACGAAGCTCGCCAACAGGCGTGCCTTTGATGCCAAAGCCGCAAGTGTCCTGACGCCAGCGCAAAATCCAAGTGGCAAATATTCGGTGATCATGATCGACATCGATACCGGTGACGGTGTTCTGGCCGATATCGCATCGATTGTCAGCGATTGCGTGCGGAAGTCCGATGTCGTGGCCCGGTTCGGCGGCGAGGAAATCGCGGTCTTGCTCCCCGGAATGGACGATACCAAGGCAGTCGTGGTCGCAGAAAAAAACCGCCGCAGGATTGAAGCAAACGAATTTGCCGGCACACATGCCAATATGAAGGTCACCTTCAGCCTGGGTGCCGCCGGCGCCAATACCAGAACGACGGGCGTCGCGCATGCACTAAAGGCAGCGGACGCGGCGCTCTATGCTGCAAAGAGGAACGGCCGAAACAGGGTAGAGACGGCGCTTGCCGCCTAACTCAAAGTCTACTTGCCGGTCTTGGGTGCTTCGCCGTCGTCGTCGATTTCCATCAGCAGCATGCGGCTGAGTTCCTCTTCGTCGAACGTAAATTGGCTACCCGAAACCTGCTCGGTCTCGGATTCCGTTTCGGGCCAGAGGCTTGCCTCGGGCATCGGCATCTTTCGGGCCTTGCGCCGGGCGTCAAGAAGTTGGCCGTAGCGTTGGCTGACCTGTGCCATCGTTAGATCCCCGGCGATCCATTCATCGATCCAGGCGATGAAGCGCCGGTCGTCCTCAATCGGCATCCCGCTCAGCGTTGCTCGTTCGAACACCTTTTCAGCCGCAGCTCTGCGCTGTTCGGGACTACTATCGACGCCAGGTGCTGGTTCTTGGTGCTTCAAAACGATTCACCCATTCTGCTACTCTGAATAAGGCATCCGCGGATGTTCGATCAACTCATCAAATAGGCGGATTGAAATCAATCTCAAACTCGGGAACTTTCGGGTCGGCGGATGAGTTTAGGTGGCATAAGGAGTGATGGCCATGTTTGCCCGCTTTATCCCCGTCGCATTCGGATTTTTCGTCGCGGTCGTGCTGATCGTTGGTTACAACTGGTATCCGGTCACTCCCGTGGCGGCACAAAAGACAGCGCGCCTTCCGCAGCTCGCCGTCCAGACCGCCTTTCTTCAAACACGGTTTGGTAAGTAAACGGTCGCTCGCCTCTGACGACGGCTATGGAGCCTCTTTGTCAAGCTCCGGATAGCGGCGAAAAATTCCGTCCTCGTTGAACGCAAGGCGTCGCTCGGAGCCGAGATAGGCTGCGATGTGAGGTCGTTTGGCGACCATCTCGTGTAGCGCCGCCAGCCCCGGATAGGTAATCGCGAAACGGGCTGTGGCATTTGGAAAGGCATAACGCAAACCTTCGACCACCTGGAACAGTGAAAGGTCGACGTAGCTCAGACGATCGCCGATGATATGCTTCGAACCGGAGGGGTTCTGTTGCATGACCTGTTCGAAATAGCCCAGAAATTTCGGCATCCTGTTCTCGATAAAGTCGGTCGCCCTGGCCTTGGCCTCCTGTTTTTGATCTTCGTAGTATTGTGACGAGGCGATCGGATGGTGGGTATCGTGAACCTCCGCGACGAAATCCGTGATCGTCAATTGCAGGCCGTTGGCAATATGGCGTTGGCCTTCTGAATCAGGCGCCAATCTAAGCTTCGGGCCAAGATACATGAGGATATTGGCGACGTGCGATACCAATAGATCGCCGTCGCGCAGAAAAGGCGGTGCAAAGGGAATATGCGCTTCCGTCTTGCTTTTCAGGAGCTTCATCATGGCAGCGGTGCCCATGCCGTCCTTGTGCGAGCCACGGCAGACGTCGATGTAACTCGCTGCGGCCTCTTCAAGCGCCAAGCGCACAAATTCGCCCCGGCCCTGAATGCCGTCCCAGTAGTAGAGTTCATATGGCATACGGTTGTCCTTGTTTTGAAGCGCCCTTATCCGGACAGCTGGTGTCTAATTTTAGCTGGAGGTGAAAGTCCTTGCGCACTTCGTCTTTAGCCTTGTCCAACCTCTCTCGCTGTTTTTTGCCCAACTGTCGGCCAGCGCGGTTGATATGGAAAACCTAGCATCGACATCGCCGAACGGAAGGGACTGGATTTACGAAAGTGACTTTCTTTGGGTGGAACGATTTGAAGACGCCGCCCTGCAAATCCATGACGTCGCCGTTGCTCGGTAACATTCTGCGACCAGTTGTTCTTGTTGCGCAACTTTGCCGTGGCAAGGTGATGGTTCCGCAAAGATCGAAATCACTGGTAAAATTTCACCGACGTCCTGCGGGATATGCCTGCGCCAGAAGGGCGCTGCTCTTTCAAGGGAGAGGTTCGGAGAAGGGAGGGTTCCAACCGTTGAAGGCGACCTATTTGACCATTTTGCGGAACAGTCGCGCTGCTGCGCCATAGGGTGAAGCCGGCACATTCTCGTCGGGCGCACGGAACATCACACCGACGATCTGGTCGATGAGGAACACCAGCCCCAAGGCCGTTACAAGATAGATTGAAGCAAGGATCAAAAGCGACATCAAAGCCGCACCTCGACAAGGTGCTCGGCTGGCAAACTGACGATTGCAAATGTCAGGATCATACTGCCATGCATTCCGTATAAGGTTTCATCGACGGCTACTCATTCTGCTACGTAACACCTCTTTGTGAACGTTATTGCAGCGTCAGGCTGTCTGCTGATATTTGAATAGCCTCGAGATTTGTAGACGTCTTCTTTCCAAAATTTGAGGCAAGAAGACCATCATGAGCAAATCCAATTTCAATGAAAAGTTTAAGCGGGGTGCGGTGTGTCGGATGACCGAACGCGGCTATCCCATTTCCGAAGTTTCGCAGCAGCTGGGTGCGAGCCAGCATTCTGGCTACGAGTGGAAGAAGAGGTTTTCTTCGACGTCCGGCTGGATCCGACGTACAAACCGTGGAATTTCTGCGAGGCAATCATGGACTGAAAATGGGAAAGTTGACGGGCGCGGTTGCATTTATCAGATCGATCGGTTGCTTCCGACCCTCCGTCATCTCGTGATAGGGGTCCTCCGACCGCCGCTTCACTTCACCGGCAATGGCGCAGCATCTGTTCCCACAGCTTACACAAGCGGCGCATTTGAGACGCGAGCATGGTCGCGTGTTGGCCTAAGTCGCCGATCGCCGCACTACCAATCCATGGAATCATTGGAAGCTCCTTGCGCGTTTTGACGTGTGCCTGACGGAGATCATTAGACGATCGTTGCCTTGAGCTGCTCGGCTGCCGCTTGCTGTCGCGAGGTTCAGCAATACGAGAGCCGAGGGGCTTAAGGCGTGGAGTGAGCGACTACAGTTTGGCCATCACGATCGACGATCCTTGGAATATGATTGAGCCAGTGCTTTAAATATTGGAACGATGTTGCGGCCTAGTCGTTGTACAGGCATCCAACTAGGAGGATATGTATATGAGAAACGCAATTATCGCCTGTACGATGGCAGTATTCGCTGCCGGTTCCGTTGCTTTGCCCGCCTTCGCTGACGACGTTTATGTCACCGGTCAGCGCTCCTATGACAACGGATCCGACAATGGCTACGATAACGGCAACGACAACGGCTATCGCCATCATCGTCATCATCGGCCAGGTGTCGTGATCAGCGACCGCGGCGTTACCATTGGTTCTGTCGAGCAACGCGACCAGTATCGCAATCGCAATCGTTGCTCCACCAGGACGATGACACGCCAGACGGATAACGGCGATCAAGTGACCAAGACAATCCGCCGTTGCGACTAACAACTTCAAAGAACCCGGCCGAGCGAGCCGGGTTCGTCATGTTCGGGCCCAGCTTGCGCATACAGTTGGAGTTCGATGCCCTGCAATTCAGCGCGATAAAGCGTACAAACTAGGCTTGACGCGCGACAGGCTGTACTCATTGTTTGGGAATTGCGCGAGACTGCCAATATAGCCGAGTTTTCGGCTTGATCAACTTGCCGAGTCATGAGGATGTTTCCCCGAAAAGAAAATGTGCTGGTTCGTTCAAAGCAAACCTGTCTTGGGGACACGGTTCTCTCAAGCTGAATGACGAGCGCCTCGGCGTTGCTGGAGCATTTGACGCTAGCCTCAAGTCCGTACTGGCGTTCTCTGCGCTTCGGTTCCCTAGCGAGCCGCGATCGGGAAAACTCTAATGGAAATGCCAGCCGCTTAGGGGTGACGGGTCTCGTTAGAATCGTCCAAGTCAGGCCTTGTCGACGACCTTTTTGATGACATCCTTGGCCCGTCCTTTGCCTCTGGGCGTCGCCCTTGGCTTCCTGGACTATGCCTTTGACCTGCATTTCATCGTTTCCTACTGCCTTACCGGCGCCCTGATGAGCCTTGCCCGTGAATTCGTTGGGCTTGCCGGAAACTTTGTCTGCGGTGCTACCCATGGCCTTTTCTCCACGGGCGAAACTTGATTGTTTCATCGGGACTATCCCGGCGATTTGACCTCCATACTCCATCGCTGATGTGCAGTTGAAGGCCACGGGCCCGTTGCAGCTACCTGATCACGGATCCTGTCAAAGCGTTCGCGGGGCTTTAATTGCCCTTCCTCGCGTCGCCCTCGGCAGGACATTGGCGCTCTGCGGATAGCGCTTTCCATTCCACAACGTCTTCGGCCTGCACCCAGATTGTGGCCTCATTTCCGGCGCGGCCGTGCTCCAACTTGTAGCTCGCCACCTGCCCGAATAGGGCTCGGTGGGCCACCAACCGGTCCATCGAGATCTCCGGCGGAGCGGCGACATCCTCCATGGCCTCACGAGTGACGATCACGAGCCAATCGGTGCTGCCGTCGGTCATGGGAATGTGTGCGTTCTCGTTTGTGATGAACGGTAACATCTCGTCTCTCATCGATAGCGGCATATGCTTCCCCTATATCCCACGACAGCAACATGGGCCCGGTCCGGAACTGATCCGCGGGCGGGATGAAGGTCCCACCGGCTCGCGATTTTCTTCGGCGCGTGGAACAGTTTTCTCTCTTGCGTGTTCCGACTAGGCAAACTTACCATACAGTACCAAAATTGGAGAAATGTGATGTTGAAATCCACACTGATTGCTGCGGCTTTGATCGCGGTGGCCGCAATGCCTGCTTATTCCGCAAGCATGTCTACTTCCATGCCAATGTCGAAATGCGATGACGCGTCGATGGCGTCGATGCAGGACAAGATTGATGCCATGACCGACAAGTCTCATCAGAAGATGGCCATGAAGGAGATGACGATGGCCAAGACTTCCATGAAGGCTCACAAGATGAAGTCCTGCGGTATGCACATGGACAGGGCCATGAAGGACATGGGCGCCATGTAGCGTCGAATTGTTTGGTAGCCGTCCCGTTGCGGGGCGGCGACTTGGCGCGAGCCCTAGAGCTGACGGACGGCCAGAATGGCCAAAAGCCGCCCATTGAAACCGTTCCCTGAGCCCATCGGTGGCGGGATGTGGCCTGCATCGACGCCGCGACCGAGCTATCTGTCCAGGCG
The DNA here is from genome assembly GCF_052114685.1 of Rhizobium sp. 2YAF20. NCBI lineage: Bacteria > Pseudomonadati > Pseudomonadota > Alphaproteobacteria > Hyphomicrobiales > Rhizobiaceae > Rhizobium > Rhizobium sp. 2YAF20. The sequence continues at coordinate 19,102 of NZ_JBFRFF010000014.1, forward strand.
AGAAGCGAGTGCGCTTCGACGAAAACGACCGGCAAGCCCGAACATGGCGCAAATGTGTTGAGGGTGGAGGACTGACCAATGCCTCATCATGCTGCAATGATCAACGCGTTTATGACGGCCTTGCTCTTTGCCGCTATGACTACCACGACGTGCGCGCAGGCCATGCCCAGTGCAGTTGGTCGAGAGACGACCTTTCTTCATTCGTTTGATGGGTCGTTTGCCGGAACTGGCAGATTGGAGCGTGCCGATGGCTCTGGCCACACGCTGACCTGTAAGTTCAAAGGCACTAGCGAAGCGCGGCACGTCGTCCTTGATGGGCGCTGCTCGATAGCAATTATATTTGCCACATCAATGCGGATCGATATCCGATACGATACGGGGACCGGGCGCTATTCGGGCTCGTTTCGCGAGAGCATGGGCACCATTGCAGACCTCGTAGGCTCTCGCCAGGGGGACGCGCTATCGCTCGCTTTTACCGAAACGCCAGAGAGTATTCGTCCCAACCCGCCCGCGCGGCTGACAATCACGCGAAGGGATCACGATGTGGTTTTGACATTGCGCGGAACCAAGCCAGGTCGGGGCCAGAGCCTGGACCTTATACTGCGTCAAAGCTGAAGGTGAGCGACGATGCTGCCGAATACCTCCTCTATCTGAAGCGTTTCCCTGCAGGACAATTTGCCGAGCTGGCCAGAGCCCATCTTGAACATGGTGGAACGGGCGAGCTGATCCGGGCGTCGAAGTCGCCTGGGAGACCGTGCGAGACACAGGCAATGCTGGAATGATCGAAGCCTATCTGGCGAAATATCCGCAAGGGCAGTCAGCAAACTCGCCCACATCATGTTGGCTGATCATGGCGCGAAATCGCCCAAAAGGCAGAACCGGCGACCATCTGAAAGGCGGTTTTCGGATCGGCCTCTACCAAAACACTATTGCGCGGCCGCGAAAGCAGGGGTCTTTCCGTCGAAACGAACCAAATACGGTTCTGGACGTTGAGCTAGGTCGGAGTGCCATTGCGAGCAACGCATCGTCCAATAAGCGCGATGGAGATGGTCGGGTGCTCCCCAGGAGACGTACATGAGTATCACAACACTTCTCATCATCGTTGTTATAGTTCTGCTCATCGGCGGCGGCGGCATGTTCGGCCGAGGGCGCTGGTATTAGCTGATACCCAACGCGGCATGGGTACACGTTCACTGCCGTCGGCATTCCGCGCGATGTTTGAAATCGCTGACCGGCTGCGGGCCGTCAAACAACCGGACAAGGCCAGGACATGCCTGAAATAGTACCCAAATCCGAGGGCCAACAAGCTGCCGAAGCCAAAGTCGACAGCTTTCGACGAGACCTTGGTCCGTTCGTCGTTGCCGCCGAGACGACACGAATGGCCATGGTGTTTACGGACGCGAAAGAACTCGCCAACCCGATCATTTTTGCCAATAACGCTTTCCTCGATCTGACCGGATACAGCCGCGAAGAGGTGCTCGGGCAGAGCTTCAACTTCCTAATGGCGCGTGGCACCGATCCCGGTTCGCTGGCGCGGATTGAGACCGCGTTTGCAGGCAACGCGGTCGACGGTTCAGAAATTTCCTATCGCCGCAAGGATGGCAGCTTCTTCTGGTCGGCAATCCTCATCAGCCCGGTTCGAAACGAAAGCGACGACATCGTCCAGCATTTCGCCTCGTTCGTCGATCTAACCGATCATAAGCGGGAGCAAGCCCAGTTCCGGATGTTGATCGACGAGTTGAACCATCGCGTCAAAAATACACTTGCGACGGTGCAGTCGATTGTCTGGCAGGCCTTGCGGAATGCGTCCGATCCCGAAGTGATCCGGGAATCCATCGAGTCACGCCTGTTTGCCCTTTCCCGGTCACATGATTTGTTGACCCACGAGAATTGGGAGGGTGCAGGGTTGCGCGACCTGGTCAAAGCGGCCCTGGAGCCGTTTGGGGTTGGAAATGGTCGGTCGGAGCACATTGCCATCACCGGCGGGAATATCCGTGTCTCACCGAAGGTTGCCCTTGCTCTCGGCATCGCCTTCCACGAACTTGCGACCAATGCCGTAAAATATGGCGCATTTTCCAATAAGGCAGGGTCGGTGCTGATCTCATGGACAAATGAACCCACACCTAAAGGCAGTCGGCTTCTCCTGCGCTGGCAGGAAAAGAACGGTCCGCCCGTAATCTATCCCTTGAGGAAAGGGTTCGGCTCGCGCGTGATCGAGCGCGGCCTGGCGCATGAGCTGGAGGGCACGGTTGATCTCGACTACCGGACTGAGGGCGTCGTTTGCACGGTCGACTTTATTGCCACGAACGGTGGTCGTAATGGATAAATTGCTATCCGGTCGGCGCGTCCTCGTTGTCGAGGATGAAATGCTGGTTCTCATCATGATCGAAGACATGTTGGCAGATCTCGGATGTATGTCGGTGATCGCCGCTGCTACGGTCAATCAAGCCATCGCTCTGATTGAAGTGCAAAGTTTCGATGTTGCGATGTTGGACATGAATCTGAATGGCCACGACAGCTATGAAGTGGCCGAAGCACTTGCTGCACGAGATGTGCCGTTCGTCTTCTCGACAGGCTATAGCGGTGACGATCTCAGGGACGGCTACCGCGACCGGCCCGTCCTGATGAAGCCGTTTATGCCTAAGGAACTGGTCGAGATACTTACGCTGCTTCTGTGTCTTGCAAAATCATAGTCCGCTCCCGCCACCAGGCCGATGGGATCCGGTCTCCGGCCCCTGGCGTGTCCATTGAACACCAACTTAGGACCTCCTGGAACCAGCGCCGAGACTGGGAGTTCCATATGAAAGCAGGAGGCCAACATCATGCCAGCCAAGTCGAAAGCACAGCAGCAAGCCGCAGGTGCAGCCCTTTCCGCAAAACGCGGTGAGACCCCAAAGGCGGAACTCAAGGGCGCGTCCAAACAGATGGTCGAGTCGATGAGCGAGAAGCAGCTCGAAGAGTTCGCTGCCACGAAGACCAAAGGGAAGCCGGAACATGTCCGAAAATAATTTGATGGCTTTTGCTGCCACGTGGGAGGACAAGTCAGATGGACGAGCTGAGGAAACCGACTGAAGCGCAGAAGAAGGCTTATGACGCGGGTGCTCGGGCGTTCCGGGGCGGGGGTGAAAAGGCAAAGAACCCGCATGCGGAGGGGAGCGACGTCGCCAAATATTGGGAGCACGGATTTCTCGATGCGCAGAAGGCGTCTGCCACAGCCGATAAGCTGGGATCTTCGCGAGCCTGAACGAAAGGTGCATCCGGACCGCCTGCTGCGGTGGATCGCAGTGCCTATGGGCAAGTCACTGGTGTCGGAAATCGGAGGGGCCCGATTGGCTGCGATCTGAGAAAGAGACCCATTCCTAGGTGCAGAGTGGATGCCATGCTACGGTAACGTTTTGAACGCTCGAAGGCCCTTGCGGGTGATCGGCGACTAGATCGAGGTATTTCGCCGGTTCTCTGAACTGCCCTCGAACGGAAGTGTCTTCCCGGAGACGAAGAACGCAGCAGTCGGCTCCTTGAATGAATTCCACGTCGTTTTCACCCTGATTTTCATTTCGCGGCAATCCATCAAAACCATCGAGAATCCTTGCGATGCTTTGTTTATTCGTATCGTCGTGGCTCGCTGTGAATGGAAAAATGGGTCGAAATGATATGGAACTTAACAAATATGGGTCATGCCTGGCCATTCAGGGGAACGTATGAAATCCACTAGCATCATATAGCGCGACGATCAGGATGAGGCGTCTCACCTTGATTGTCGCCGCGCAAGCATCAAGCGATCTGAGCAGCACAAACTCCGCTGAAGGAGTCTAAATGCTTGCCTGGAAGCGATCTACGCTTATATTGGCGCTGCGTCGGCTGTTGTATTTTGATCCGACGTCTGACTGGCCTTCGTAGCCACCTTCACCCGACGAGTTGTCTCGTCGCCGGACTTTGGAAGGAGATTTTCATGTCCATATCAATCCAAAATGTCGATGCCTCCAGTGTGTCTCCAGTATCGGAAATCGACGTCGGAAACGCCGTTCGCGCCGCTCGGGAGTCGTACGGTTACAGTGTCGACGACCTCGCGGTCACCTGCGGCCTTACAAATCGAGAGATCTCGGATGTCGAGATCGGAGCGGATACCGATCCTTCCAAACTCCGACGTATCGCAGCCGCTCTTCAGATCGCACCATCTGCGTTCCTGACGATCTAGCAGCTGGAAAAAGCGCGACGCATCCATGGAGTTGCGTCGTGCTTTTTTTGGACGGTCACAATCTGTAAGCGCCACCAGTCGTCCGTTGAGAAAACTAAACGGTAGCTTGGCGCCGCCAAAGGCGGGCCTTGCAGTGTGTAGCGCAAGTAGCGTGAACCTAATCGGTGACAGGCACCACGTCTCGAATTGTCACCAAGGTCCGGAAGGACTTCGCATTGGCGTCGTCATGGAAAACCTCTTGCGTGAACGCGTCGTATTGATCCATTCCGGAAAGCCGGAGGAGCATTACGAAGTCAGCGTCTCCGGTCACGTACGAGGCCTGGGATACTTCCGAGCGCTTCTTTATTTTCCTGATGAAATCGTCGAGTTCTCTGGCTCCTTCACGTTCCAGCGACACAAGAACGTGCACGCTCAGAGGAAGCCCGAGCGCGATTTGGCCTACGATCGCCCTTTGATCAGCAGGGTACAGTCGCCGGCAACTATCTCCTGAAGGCGTTCAAGGGAAAGAACGTCTTCATGGTGCATGACAAGACGCCATGGAGTTCATCCCGCTTCTGAACATTGCGTTGGAGACTGCTGCCGGTGTCGCCTCGGTGAGATAAACGAAGTCCTCTCCCGACTTTCGGCAAGTGCGGCTTTGAGGCTCACCCTCAGCCGGCAGATCGCCGGGTGAGGCGGGAGAGAGCGGCAGAGCAGCCGCTGAGCATACGGATGCGAAACGCACGCTGGTAGCACCGGCCCCCCGCATCTCCCTGAAACCCCGCCCTTTAAAACGACACACCGGTCTTGCGGTCGTTTTCGATACGACCGACGTGGGCCGCTTGCCCCTAGCGATCTCCCTTCGTCCACCGCGCGTTCCTGATGGCTTCCTCTAGGTTGAGCATCTGGGCCGTGTCTTCGGCCAGCTCCAAGCCAAGTCCGACGAGCAACACTCCGCGCACGTCGGCCACGTCATCCGTCACGGCATCGATCACCGACCAGGTGCCGCTCTTGTCGCTCCTCACAGAATATCGCCGCTTCGCCATGAGCTGATACTTAAGGCAGGTTACCGATTGGACAACTCTTGCGATACCAAAAATGTCCACCATTCGCGCTCAAGGTTATCAGCGTGCTAGGAATCTAATTGGGCTCCATTCCGATGTGCTGACTGGACCGACCTCATGAGCGAAGGCGAGCCCCTTCTCATTCCCGATTGACAAATGAATCCAACTACCGGTGATCCGGCACCGCGCGATTAAGCAGCCCGAAAGGAAAATAGCTTAAAAGCAAAAGGGAACATCCCCATGACGTAAATCGGGTGACGATGAGCACGACCTGGCAGATATTGATCGGCAATCTTGCGACCGTCGCGCTCGTGATCTCGATCTGGGCGCACTTGTACGATCGGCTTCGGGAATATTCCGACCTCCAGACAAAATTAATGTTCGGAGTGGCCATGGGGATTGGTGCCATCGCGTCGATGATACTTTCAGTGCCGGTCAAGTCGGGAGCATTTCTCGATCTTCGTTTCTCCCTGATTGCGATTTCCGCAATATTCGGCGGTCCGATTTCGGCTTTTGCAACGGGCGTCATCGCGATCGCCTACAGGTTGCTCCAGGGCGGCGCCGGCGTCTTCGTTGGTGTAATTGGCATGGTGATTGTTGCGATCATTGGCATTGGAGCCCGTGTACTAGTTCGAGGCCGCGTGATCACGCTGATCGATATTGCGGTACTTTCGACTACTGTTGGGATTGCGCTTCTCGTTACCATTGTTGCGGTTTCGGGCCAAGGGGACGCAACCACGTTCAGCCATGTCGTCCTGCCCGCCGTCCTCTTGAATTCACTCGCCATCGTGATCGCCGGTCTGGTTCTTTTGCAGTTTCGCCGCATTGCGTTCGAACGCGATCTCTTAACCGCCGCCCTTACGCAAATGCCCGATTTCCATTACGTCAAGAATCGCGAAAGCGAGTTCGTCATCGTCAATCGGAAGATGGCGGCACACAATCATTTCACCTCGCCAGCCGACATGGTTGGTATGACGGACTTCAACCTCACCTCCAAACGGCGGGCCGAGACACTCTACTTTGAAGAACAAGAGCTGATGCGCAGCGGCGCTGCTCAGATCGACAAGGTGGAGTTTCTGCGGGAGGGCGAAGACGAGCGGTGGTATTCGGCAACAAAAGTTCCTTTGCGCGACCGTCAGGGCTCAATCATCGGGATGGCGGGGGTCACGCGTGATATCACCGAGGAACGGCAGGTCGAGCAGGAGCTGCTGCGGAGCCGAAACACGCTGTCTCACGCCATGGCGGGTATGTCGGATGGCTTTGCGATGTTTGACCAACTGGGGAGGCTGGTGTTCTGTAACGCACAGTATTCCAATCTCTTCCCGCTGTCGGGAGCGCTCCGGGTGGCGGGATCAAACATCAAGGATATTCTTCGGAAGGTCGTGGAGACGAATGAGCGCCGGGGCTTGCCAACACATTCGACTGAGGAGTGGATCGAACATGCCGCTGCCGACCTCCACAGGGACAAGGACGAGGAGATTGATCTCCATGATGGGCGGTGGCTTAGCCTTCGCACGCGACTGACGGCCGACGGCATGGCGATTGTAGTCGTATCGGACGTTACCATCATGAAGCAGGCTGAACAGTCGCTGAGGACGGTCGCTGATCAGATGAAGTATCTGGCGGAGACCGATGGTCTGACCGGGACGGTCAACCGGCGCGCTCTCGATGCGGCAATTGCAACCGAACTGGCGTATAGCATCACAAACCGCACATCGCTGAGCATGCTGATGATCGATATCGATCGCTTCAAACTGTATAATGACACCTATGGCCACCTCGCGGGAGACCAGTGCCTGAAGACGGTTAGCGATTGCCTTCGGGATGTCGTCAGGCGCGACACCGACGTCGTCGCCCGGTTCGGCGGTGAAGAATTCGTGGTGCTTCTGCCTGCAACCGACGAGGTCCGCGCGCTCGAGGTCGCGTGCGCGTTTCGAAGTCGCTTGAATGGCCTGTACCTGCCTCATTCTGCAAGTGAGTTCGGTCACGTGACTGTAAGTATCGGGGTTGCAACGAGGAATAGCCACGCGCCGGAAATCACCGCGTCGCGTCTCTTGAAAGAGGCCGACCAAGCGCTCTATTCTGCAAAACGAAACGGCCGCGATCAGGTTGCCGTGTCTGAGGGAGCGGCGGTCGCAGAGAAATATGCCAGTTGAGAACTTGCAATGGACCAAGTGTTGGTCCGAGGCCGGCGCCGGACGTATTGCGAAAATCACTGGTTAGACGCGAGTATAGCCAAGGAAGCAGAAATCACTTGTCAGTCGAGGGTCTGCGATGAGTGAGGCAACAGGCATCTATCATACCTCCGTCATGCAGAACGGCGAAGAGATCGAACTCGGTGTTGAACGTCTCTGTCCGGATCTATTGCGGATCGTTGGACCTTAGCGCTTCCAGGACCGAATAGCCCCGGGTTTGGTAGACGCCCTCAGGCTACTTTTGATGTGCTCATGATGGTCTTCTTGCCTCAAATCTTGGAAAGATAACCTCTACAAATCTCGGAGCTATTCAATTGTTCAGCGGTGGTAACGTTGCCCCCGTGAATGGTCATAAAAAGCAAAGGCCCGATGCATGAACATCGGGCCGACTGTTAAAAACCACCGCCAGCTGAACAGAACCGGGGATCTAGGCTTTTGCTGTAGGGGCCTTTTTGGCTGTCCGTTTTACAGCCGCGGCTGGCGGCACCGCACCATTGGCGACCGACCGTTTCGGGGCTGCCGCACGCTTCGCTTTGGGTTTGACGTCCAGCGCCGCGGGCGCTGTCTTTTCCATGATGGCTCGTTCTTTTGTCGCCTGTTCCCAATGGGCGGCGTCCTTGCCGGTTGGGTATCCATCTTCTTCCCAAAGGGCATATGCACGTTTTTTAATCCATTCGTCCTTGGATTCTGTCATCGCCTATCTCCATTCGCACCATAGGATTTCGCTAAACTTCACAAGGTACCGAAAGTTCAAAACCTGCGACACCTCGCATTTCGATGTCGAGAGATGCCCGTTCTGAGGTGCGGGCTTACGGGTCAGAGCGCGTGGCGAGAGAACGAGGCTCTTGCAACTGAAGGAAATATTTCACGAAACAACACGCTCATCGACGTCCTGCTCAGCCCTCGCGCGGTCGAATGCCCTAGACTAGTTGAAATGATCTTTTAACGCGAACCGGCAGACCGTGACTATGGCCTCAGATCGGCCGACGTTCAATGGAAAAACCCTGCTTTCTTGGCTCGAAGCTGCAGAAAATCTGGATTGTTTTGCCCTGGGTCGATACGGACCGAGAAGGCGACTGATTTCAGCTGTTGCCAGGAACCATTCGGCTGCTAGCGGCACATTGCGCGGATTGCCTGCAAAGCTATATTGCGCCGCATGTTCAATCTGATTTCCACCCATTGGCCACATGTCCTTTTGATCCTCTCCATCACGATGGGGGCCGCGGCTGCTATCCATGCGGCGATGACCAAGGAGGAGGTTCGCGCTGCAACAGGGTGGGTGGCGGTCATCCTATTGTCGCCGATCGTCGGTGCCGTTCTTTATACCATGGCGGGCATCAATCGCATTCGCCGTGCGACGCTGAGTTCGCAGCGCCGAATGTTGTTCCAGACGGATGCGCTTGGAGAACTGGCGAGCTTCGATGCCAAGGACGATGAAGTTGCGAAGTTATTTGGCGGACGCTTCAGGGGCATGAAAACACTGGGCGACCGCGTTGCCCGCCGCCCCCTGATGACCGGCAATACGATCGAGATGCTCGATAGCGGCAACGAGGCCTATCCCGCCATGAAGGCCGCCATCGACGGCGCCGAACGCAGTATCCTGCTCGAGACCTATATATTCGACCGAGACCCCATCGGTCACCGGATCGCCGATGCGCTCATCGAGGCCGTCAAGCGCGGCATCAGCGTTCGCGTTCTGATCGACGCCGTCGGTGCCCGCTATTCGGTTCCAAGCATCATGGGGTATCTTCGCGACGGCGGGGTTCGGGTTGATGTGTTCAACGGAAACGTCATCATCGGGCTGCGCCTGCCCTACGCCAATTTACGGACCCACCGCAAGATACTGATCGTCGACGGCCGCATCGCCTTGACGGGTGGCATGAACATCCGCCAGGCCTTTACTTCAGAATTTGCCGGGCCAGACCATGCTCGTGATATGCATTTCTGCGTGACCGGGCCGGTGGTTGCCGACCTCTTTCAGACTGCGGCCGAAGACTGGCGTTTTGCGACAAACGAAGCCCTACGCGGCGACCACTGGCGCATCGCGACGCCCGCCAACGAGCCCGGCTCGCCGCTCTTTATGCGCGTCGTCTCCTCGGGACCGGACAGGAGCTTGGAAACCAATCACAAAATGCTGATCGGGGCATTTTCGGTTGCGCGCACCTCGATCCGCATCATGTCTCCCTATTTCCTGCCGGACCGCGAATTGATCAGCGCGCTGACGACGGCGGCGCGGCGCGGCGTCGCGGTTGATGTCGTCGTTCCCGCCGTCAACAACCTGACGCTGGTCGACCGTGCGATGACGGCGCAATTCGACCAGATGCTCAAGAATTATTGCCGCATCTGGCGCGCCGAGGGGCCGTTCAATCATTCGAAGCTGCTGTCCATCGACGGTATCTGGGCCTATGTCGGCTCCTCCAATCTCGACCCACGCTCGTTGCGACTGAACTTCGAAGTCGACCTCGAAGTGTTCGACAAGGGCTTTGCCGGACGGATCGATGCGCATATTGCCTCGGTTCTGGAAAAGGCTGTGCAGGTCGACCTTCATGCGCTGCAATCACGGCCCTTCGCCATTCGCCTGCTGGAGAAAATCCTGTGGCTGGGGTCGCCTTATCTTTGATGTGTGCTTCCGCGAAAAAATGGCTTTTGCAATGGCAAGTTCCGCGGCAGTCCCTATACTTGCCAAGGAATTACTGGCGTTGTTTGCAAAGAAACGTTCGGCGGCTAGATGCACAAAAAGAAGGTAACTCTGCGCGATAGTATCTTCGATTCCATCAGGAACCGGAAGAGGCACGCGGCGGAAACCATGGGCGGTGACCCTGCGCGCCCGGCCGGAACGCTGATCGCGTCCTACAACGTTCACAAATGCGTCGGGTCGGACGGTCGTTTTGATCCGGAGCGGATCAGCCGGGTGATCCATGAAATCGATGCGGATGTGATGGCGCTGCAAGAGGCAGATAGCCGCTTCGGCGAGCGCACCGGCTTGCTCGACCTGCACCGGCTGGAACGGGAAACCGGGCTTGTTCCCGTGCCTGTCGCCGGGGCGGTCAAGGCGCATGGCTGGCATGGCAATGTGGTGCTCTTTAAGCGCGGAAAGCTGCGTGACGTTCATCAGGTTGCTTTGCCGGGCCTGGAGCCGCGCGGCGCGCTAATCGCCGAGATAGAGCTTGCGCAAGGTGGTGCTTTGCGGATCATCGCCGCGCATCTCGGCCTGCTCAGGCGCTCCCGAGCGCAACAGGCGCGGATGATCGTGGATTTGATGACCCGCGACGACGAAACGCCGACGATCCTGCTTGGCGACCTCAACGAATGGCGGCTGGGTGATCGATCGTCGCTCAATACCTTCCAGTCAGCCTTCGGCCCATTGCCGGCGGCGGTGCCGAGCTTCCCGGCGGGCCTGCCTGTGCTGGCGCTCGATCGGATTCTTGCAAATCGCATTGGATTGATCTCGAAAGTCGAGGCGCATGCATCGGTGCTGGCACGCGTCGCCTCGGACCATCTGCCGATCAAGGCGGCATTGAACCTCGATCTGGCCCAGGCTGACTACGTCTCCGTTGAGACGAAATCCGCCGGCGGCCTGGCCTGAGCTATGAGCCAGTTGCCGCCAGTGAGCGGATCAGTCCTTCAATTTATACAGCGCCAGCGCGTCGCGATTGATTTCGATTCCGAGACCTGGGCCATCGGGGATGGTGACGACGCCGTCGACGTGTTCCAACGGCGCGGTCAGCACCGCCTGCCGAAACGGATTGACCGTCCGGTCGAATTCGAGGATCGGCGGCCGGCTGTTGCGTCGCGGTGGGTCCGGAGGTAGAGCGGCTATGAACTGTAGCCCGGCAGCAATGGCAACGCCGGTGCCCCAGACGTGCGGGACCAGCCTGACGCCGTGAAGCGCTGCCATATCTGCGATCCGCCGCATCTCGCTGAAACCGCCGGCGCCGCAGACGTCGGGCTGGAGGATGTCGACGGCGCGTGTCTCCAGGGGTTCACGCATGCCGAACCGGCCATGCCAGGTCTCGCCGCCGGCGACGGGGATCGGCTGGCCTTCGCGAACGGCGCGATAGGCGCTGAGCTGCTCGGGAATGACCGGCTCTTCGAACCAGCCTATTCCAAGCTCCGCCACAGCCTTGCCGACCACGCAGGCTTCCAGCACGTCGTAGCCATGATTGGCGTCGATCATCAAGCCTTTTTCGGGCCCTATTGCCTCACGAACGGCGCGGATGACGGCGATATCCTGATCGACATCGAAGCCGATCTTGATCTTGACGGCATGAAAGCCCTGGGTGACGTAGGCAGCCGCTTCCGAAGCGACATCGGAGACCGGATCAACTCCGTCCTTGCGAAACGAGCCGGTGGCATAGGCCTTAACATCCTCACGAAAGCGACCGCCAAGCAGCCGCGATATCGATGCGCCGTAATGTTTGCCCTTGATGTCCCAAAGGGCGATGTCGATTCCGCTGAGCGCCGTGACCGCCAGGCCGCGCTGACCTTGATCGCGCAGGAGATTATAGAGTTCGAGCCACAGGACCTCGGTATCCAGGGGATCGCGGCCGACAAGGCGAGGGGTGTAGGCCTTGATGACGGCGGCGTTCGGCGCCGCCGGCCCCAGCGCTTCGCCCCAGCCGACCGTGCCGTCATCGCAGACGATCTCCACCAAGCAGTGCTGGCGGCGATCGAACCGCATCGAGGCGCTTTCGAAGGCATGGTCAAGTTTGTGATCCAGCAGATGCGTGTGGACAGCGGCGATCTTCATCAGCGATAAGGCCTCATCAGATCCTCAAGCATTCCGACCTCCTGTTCGCTGAGATCCGTCAATGGCGCGCGGACCGGACCGACATCGTGGCCGAGCAGGCGAACGCCGGCCTTGATCGCGGCGACGGCGTAGCCCTTCTGGCGATTGCGGATCTCCATGAACGGATAGAAGAAATCGACGAGGATCCTGTTGGTAGTCTCGGTCTCGCCCGCACGCAGCGCCGAATAGAATTTCTGCGCTAAGGCCGGCACGAAGTTGAAGACGGCGGAAGAATAGGTTGTCACGCCTGCGCCAAGATAGGCATCGGCAAACAGTTCCGCAGTCGGCATGCCGCCGAGATAGGTCAGCCGGTCGCCCATCGTGGCAGTGATCTTGCGAACCAGGCCGATATCCCCCGAGCCGTCCTTGAAGCCGACGAGGTTCGGGCAGGCCTCGCAGAGCCGGGCAAGCGTTTCGGCCGTCAGGATCGAATTGTCCCTGTTATAGACCATGACGCCGATCGATACGGCATCGCAGACGGCCTTGATATGCTGGAAAAGCCCCGCCTGCGGCGCATCGATCAGATAGTGCGGCAAAAGGAGGATGCCGTCAGCTCCTGCACTCTCGGCAGACTGGGCAATCTGCACCGCCATCCCGGTGCCGTAGCCGCAACCGGCAACGATAGGCGTATCGCCGGCCGCAGCTTTTGCCGCGCTGACAATTGGCGGAATTTCATCCGGCGCCAATGAAAAGAATTCGCCTGTGCCGCCTGCGGCGAAGAGAACGCTCGCCCTGAAGCCGGAAAGCCAACCGACATGGTCGGCATAGACCGCGCGATTGAAATTACCGTCCTTGCCGAAAGGCGTCACGGGGAAGGAAAGAAGACCAGCGCCGAGCGCCGCTTTCAGTGCCAATGGGTCCAGGGTCACGACTTGCTCCGAAATGCTTGATCCAATTTCGTCATCATATCTGTCATATGATATGTGTCAATAACTCATCATATGACATCGGCCGAGAATGCCTTCCTGATGAGGCTGCGGTAGCGTTGCTGGCTCCCTTTGAGATGCAGCCGCATTGCTTGACGGGCGCCATCCTCGTTGCGCTCGCAGATGGCATCGGCGATAGACTGGTGTTCCCTGTGGATCTGGGCCAGATAATCTTTCGGCGCTTCCCGCCCGCCCTGTTGCAGCGTCGAGCGCGGGATCATCTGCTGGCCCGTCAACTCCAGGAAATCGCGAAAGCGCGGATTGTTGGTGGCGTCTGCTATCGCAAGATGAAAACGGAAATCAGGCTGCGAAGTCGCCAGCCCGTCAGCGAGCGCGCGACCAAACTCCTCGACCCGTTCGATGATCATTTGTTCCTGCGCGGGCGATCGGCGTACTGCAGCAAGGCCCGCAGCTTCCGTCTCGACGGCTGCCCGCAGCTCGAGCATTTCGATGATCGACGAAACCCGGCCGGGGTCGGTGTCCAGCAAGCCCTGCAAGGGTTGCGACTTGAGCGTGCCGACGAAGACACCTATGCCATGTCTTGCCTCAAGCAGGCCGTCGGCACGCATCGAGGCGATGGCCTCGCGGATCACCGTGCGGCTCACTCCGAATTTCTCCGTCAATCCACTTTCGCTTGGAAGCTTCTCTCCAGGCTTGAGCAACCCGTTTGCGATATCGTGGCGCAGCTGGGAGCCTACGATGTCAACGAGATTGCGCCGGCCCGTGGTCACCTTTTCCGCGGCCTCCTTATGCTTCGTCGCCTGCTGCGCCATGGACTCCCCCGTTTCTGGAATGATATATTCTACAGATATATGATGACGAACAAAAGCTTATATTATAGGTTCGCCGTCAGAATTGATTGAAGGATGGATTGATGTTGAAGACCTTGTTGATGACAGGAGCTGCAGGCGGGGTCGCGACTGCGCTGCGTCCGCTACTATCGGAGCTCGCCGAGACCGTGGTCCTCTCGGACATTGCCGCCATCGACGATCTCGGGGCGAACGAACGGTTTGTCCGCTGCGACGTGGCCGATCGCGCCGGGCTCGACGCTTTGGTGAAAGGGGTCGACGGCATCATCCATCTTGGCGGGGTATCGACTGAAAAACCGTTCGACATGATTTTGGAGGGAAACATTCTCGGCCTTTACAATCTCTATGAGGCCGCCCGCCACAATGGCAAGCCGCGGATCATTTTTGCAAGCTCCAACCATGTAATAGGCTTTTATAGGCGCGACCAGCGCCTCGACAACAAGGTGCCGCCGCGGCCCGATTCGCTCTACGGCGTCTCCAAGGTGTTTGGCGAGGGCCTCGCCAGCATGTATTTCGACAAGTTCGGCCAGGAGACGCTGTCGGTTCGCATCGGTTCGTGCTTTCCCAAGCCGCGCAACCGGCGAATGCTTGCGACGTGGCTCAGCGCGCACGATCTGATGACGCTGTGCGGCCGGGCCTTCGATGCCCAATGGCTCGGCCATACCATCGTCTATGGCGCTTCCGCCAATGACGAGCAATGGTGGGACAATGGCAATGCCGGCTTCCTCGGCTGGGCACCACAGGACAGTTCGTCAAAATGGCGCGCAGAGATCCTGGCCAATGCCGAGCCGGAGGCGATCAGCGACCCCGCCGTGCTGTATCACGGCGGTGATTTTGCAGCCGCTGGCCACCCGGAGGACTGAGAGTAGAAGCGCCGCCCGCGCTCAGTCGTCGCTGCGAAACAGCTTCCATCGGGTTGGCCGGAAGGCGATCCGCGAGCGATCAAGGCCGCCCGCCGTGTCCGGCGGCAGCTCGATTTCGATATGCGGGTGGTTGGCGCCAATGTCGATTTCTATATGGCGCGTCCCCGCAACGCGGCGGCTCGTCGTCAGCAGACCGGCAATGCAGCCGCCGCAGCCGTCGCGAAGCTCGACGTCGTGTGGGCGGAAGTAAAGCTGGGCCTCGCCATCTGGTTCGCCGCGGGCGCTGAGGCCCAGCGGACGGTCTTCGAACCAGATCTCGTCGTTCGATACCCGCACATTCAGACAGTTGGACTGGCCGATGAAGCCAAAGACGAAAGGCGAATTTGGCGAATCGTAGATTTCGTCAGGCGTCCCGACTTGCTCGATTGCCCCTTTGTTCAGCACAACGACACGGTCGGCAAGCTCCAGCGCCTCTTCCTGGTCATGGGTTACGAAGACGGTCGTGTGGCTGGTCCGGTCATGGATTTCGCGCAGCCATTTGCGAAGGTCCTTGCGGACCTGGGCGTCCAGCGCACCGAAAGGTTCGTCAAGCAGCAGCACGTTCGGTTCGACCGCCATGGCGCGAGCGAGAGCCACGCGTTGGCGCTGGCCGCCGGAAAGCTGCGCCGGATATCGCTTCTCAAGGCCGGAGAGCTGAACCAGATCCAGCAATTCGAGAGCACGTCTGCGAATTTCAGCGCTGGCGGGGCGGCGAGCCGCCGGCCGCACTTTCAGGCCGAAGGAGATATTGTCGAGCACCGTCATATGGCGAAACAGGGCGTAATGCTGGAATACGAAACCGATATTGCGCTGCTGCACGGTCTTTTTCGACGCATCTTCGTTGCCGAAAAAGATCCGCCCTTCTGTCGGTGTTTCCAGCCCGGCGATCAGGCGTAGCAACGTCGTCTTGCCTGAGCCAGAGGGACCGAGAAGCGCAATCAGTTCGCTCGGCCTGATATCGAGAGAAACATCGTGCAGGGCCGGAAAGCGACCGAACTCCTTGCGCAAATTTTGAACGCGAACTTCCATTCATAATCCTTTAGTGACGGCGGCTGGCAGCGATTTCCTCGCTGAAGCGCATCTCCAGCAGCGTCTTTAAAACAAGCGTAACGAGCGCGAGCAGCGCCAGCAACGTTGCAACGGCAAATGCTGCAGCAAAACTATAATCGTTGTACAAAATCTCGACCTGCAGCGGCATCGTGTTGGTCTCGCCACGGATATGGCCCGAGACAACCGAAACCGCGCCGAATTCGCCCATGGCGCGCGCGTTGCAAAGCAGAACACCGTAGAGCAGGCCCCACTTAATGTTCGGCAGCGTGACATGCCAAAAGGTCTGCCAGCCGCTGGCACCAAGCGAAAGTGCGGCCTCTTCATCGGCCGTTCCCTGTTCCTGCATAAGCGGGATGAGCTCCCGCGCGACAAAGGGGAAGGTCACGAACATCGTCGCCAGGACCAGGCCGGGCACGGCGAAGAGGATCTTGATGCCATGGCTTTGCAGCCAGGGCCCGATAAGGCTGTTTGAGCTGAATAGCAGCACGAAGACCAGGCCTGAGATGACAGGCGAAACCGAGAAGGGCAGATCGATCAGGGTGGTCAGGAACGCCTTGCCCTTGAATTCGAATTTCGCGATCGTCCAGGCGGCCGCAACGCCGAAGATCACGTTCATCGGCACGCTGATGGCGGCAACCAGCAAAGTCAGCCGGATGGCGGAGAACGTCTCCGGGTCCTGCAGGGAGCTAAAGAATTCGCCCACCCCCTTGCTGAACGCTTCGACGAAGACGGCAGCAAGCGGCAGCAGCAGGATCAGCACCAGAAAGATCAGTGAAAACGTGACCAGCGTCCACCGGGCAATCCGGCTTTCGGTGACGGCCGAGTGGTGCACCTTGGGAGGGGCAGAAGCGTCAAGCGCCATAACCATACCTCCGTCTGCTCCAGGATTGGATGAGGTTGATGAGAAGAAGCATGACAAAGGAGATGATCAGCATCACCGCCGCGATTGCGGTTGCGGCGGGATAGTTGAATTCCTCCAGCCTGATGACGATCAGAAGCGGCGCAATTTCAGATACATAAGGCAGGTTTCCTGCAATGAAGATGACGGAGCCGTATTCGCCGACGCCGCGCGCAAAGGCGAGCGCGAAGCCGGTAAGAACCGCAGGGGCAAGACCCGGTAGCAGCACGCGGGCGATCGTCTGGAAGCGATAGGCGCCAAGCGTCGCGGCAGCCTCCTCGACTTCCCTGTCGATCTCCTCCATGACAGGCTGCACCGTTCTGACCACGAAGGGCAGGCCGACGAAAATCAGCGCGACGACGACGCCTGTCGGCGTGTAGGCGATCTTGATGCCGAGCGGCAGCAGAAATTGCCCGATCCAGCCGTTCGGTGCGTAGAGCGTTGCAAGGGCGATGCCCGCCACCGCGGTCGGCAGCGCGAAGGGCAGATCCACCATTGCATCGATGATGCGCTTGCCCGGAAACCGGTAGCGAACCAGCACCCAGGCGAGGATCACGCCAAAGATTGCGTTGACCATAGCCGCGATCAGCGCGCCACCGAAGCTGATGCGCAATGCGCTCAGCGTTCGTGGATCAGAGGCAATCGACCAGAATTTGACCCAGCCAAGCGAACTCGAGCGCCAGGCAAGACCTGAAAGCGGGATCAGGATGATGAGGGTGAGCCAGATCAAGGTAAAGCCGAGCGCCAATCCAAATCCTGGAATGACGCTCGGTTGCCTGAACCGCCACCGCTTGCGGACTGCTGCATGCATTAAGAATTATTGCCCCGGCTTATAGATCTGGTCGAATATACCACCATCTGCGAAGAATTTCGGCTGCGCTTGCTTCCATCCGCCGAAATCGTCGATCGTCGCCAATTTGACCGCCGGGAAACGGGCAATATCCTTCGGATCGGCAACGTCCGGCTTAATCGGTCGATAATAGTGCTTGGCGGCGATCTTCTGTCCTTCGTCGGCGTAAAGATACTGCAGATATGCCTCTGCCGCCTTGCGGGTGCCCTTAGTATCGACATTGCCGTCAACCAGGGCAACCGGTGGGTCGGCCCGGATCGAAACCGATGGCGTCACAATCTCGAATTTGTCGGGACCAAGCTCCTCGAGCGAGAGATAGGCTTCGTTTTCCCAGGCGAGCAGCACATCGCCGAGGCCGCGCTGAACGAAGGTCGTGGTCGCGCCACGGGCGCCGCTATCAAGCACCGGAACATGCTTGTAGAGCTGCGTGACAAAGTCTTGCGCCTTGGCGTCATCGCCGCCGTTGGTCTGCTTGGCCCATGCCCAGGCGGCTAGCAAGTTCCACCGGGCGCCGCCCGAGGTCTTGGGATTGGGCGTGATCACCTGGACGCCGTCCTTGACCAGATCGCCCCAGTCCTTGATGCCCTTCGGATTGCCCTTGCGGACAAGCAGGACAATGGTCGAGGTGTAGGGAACGCTGCCGTTCGGCAGCTTGGTCTTCCAGTCGTCTGGGATTTTGTGCGTCGCCTTGGCGATCGCGTCGATATCGCTCTCGACGGCGAGGGTCACGATATCTGCGTCAAGACCATCGATAACCGAGCGTGCCTGAGCACCGGAGCCGCCGTGGGAGGTCTTGATCGTCAGGTCCTGACCGGTGTCCTTCTTCCATTTTGCTGCAAATACGGTGTTGAAATCCTTGTATAATTCTCTTGTCGGATCATAGGAAACGTTAAGGAGCGTCGTGTCGGCGGCAAAAGCCTGGCCAAGTTCTGCCAATGAAAAACTGCCAATCAAAACTACTGCTGCGAGTAGGCGGGAAAGTCGTACCGTCTGCATCGTCACCTCCATTAATATGCCCAAACTCTATCAACTTGGTCGTATAATGTAACAACGATTGTTCCGGTTCCGGTCGCCTGCTTAGAATGCATTCCCATAAAACGGTGTAAAGTGAAATCGCCTTGCTGTCGGCGGCCCGCAGCGAACCGATCTTTCTGCTACCGCAGCGCGTCGCCGATGAAATCGGCGTAGAGTTCGTCGGCTGTTTTTGCCTGGCGAATGGTTGCCAACACGCCCTCCGTCTGCAATCGGCGGGCGATGGCGGCAAGGACGTTCAAATATTCACCGCGTCCGCTCTCGCCAAACAGCAGCATGAAGATGAGATCCGTCCCGACGTTGTCGATTGCTTCGAAGTCGATCGGCTTTGCAAAACGGATGATCAGCCCTCGCGGCTTGGTCATGCCGGCGATTGCGGCGTGAGGCACGGCGATGCCGTGGCCGATCCCTGTTGTGCCAAGCTGCTCGCGGGCCTCAAGTGCGCGCAGGACGACGGCCTCTTCGACGTTGAGACAGGTTGCCGCTTTTTGCGACACGAGCTGTAGCGCCCGCCACTTCGTCGGTGCCGAAAGCCCGATGAAGACATGTTCGGGTTTGATGATGCTGGTCAGATCCATGGTCATTCTTGCTCAGTATTAGGCTGCATAGGGTTCAACTGAACGGGATGAATGATCAGTCCGGCTCGCGCAGACGGTAGCCGACGCCGGTCTCGGTCGTGATGTAGTGCGGCTGGTCGGGGACCTCCTCGATCTTCTGGCGCAGCTGGCGAACATAGACCCTGAGGTATTGGACATCCGCGGCCGGTCCCCAGACCTGCTTCAACAGAAACTGATGGGTCAGAACCTTGCCGGCATACTGCGCCAGCACCCGAAGAATGTCGTATTCTTTCGGCGAGAGCCTAATTTCCTTGCCGTCGACCCGGACGATGCGTTTGACAAGATCGAGCGACAGGCCGCCGGTTTGAAAAATCGCCTTCTCGCCCTGTTGCTGCAGTCGGTGGCGCAGGGCGACGCGGATGCGGGCGGCAAGTTCATGGATGCCGAAAGGCTTGGTGACGTAGTCGTCGGCGCCGTTCTCGAGCGCCTTGACGATGCCGGCCTCATCCGTGCGGCTCGATAGAATGACGACGGGGACGAGCAGCCCGGCCTCCCGCCATTCGCAAAGCAGATCATGTCCGGATGCATCGGGAAGGCCAAGGTCCAGAATGATCAGGTCCGGTTGGTCTTCGTTTGCGGATTGTCGGGCCGTTGCGGCGTTCGAAGCCTCGTTGACAACGTAGCCCTCGGCGGTAAGCCCGACACGCAACAGCTTCCTGATCGGCGGCTCGTCATCGACGACGAGTATCTTGACGGTTGAACTGGTCATTTGAGCTCATACAGTTTCGGGATGTCTGTGGGTCTGGGCAGGCGTATGGTGAAAACCGCGCCGGTTTCGCCAGGACGGTTGCCGGCGGTGATCGTGCCGGCCATCGCCTCGATGAAGCCGCGGCAGATCGACAGGCCGAGGCCGGTACCGGCTCGCACCTGATCGCCCTTGCGGACACGGTAGAACGTATCGAACACACGCTCGAGATCCGCGGGAGGAATGCCCGGCCCTTCATCCATAACCTGGAATACGACGCTGTCGCTGTCGGCCCAGGCTTCAATGCGAATGGCAGTTCCCTCGGGCGCATATTTCGCGGCATTGTCCAGGAGGTTGAAAAGTACCTGCTCGAACAGGACAGGGTCGACGCGGATCATCGGCAGGTCGACCGGCATATCAACGGTCACCCGGTGGCGTGCGAGAATCTTGGCGCCACGACGTAACGTGCTGCCGACGATGTCGCCCGCATAGTGCAGGGCCTTGTTCGGCTCCATGGCGCCGGATTCGATCTTTGTCATATCGAGAAGGTTGGCAATGAAGCGGTTGAGCCGCTCCGATTCGTCGATGACGGTCGACAAAAGATCGAGGCGATCTTCCTCAGGCATGTGCATGAGGTAGTCCCTGAGCGTGCCGGCGGCGCCGAGGATGGCCGCAAGCGGTGTCTTCAGGTCATGGGAGATCGACGTCAGCAGCGCCGAGCGCAGGCGGTCCGCCTCGACTGCCAGCCGTGCACGGTCGACATCGGCAACAAGCTGGACGCGCTCGATGGCGAGAGCGGCCTGGTCGGCCAGTGCGTCGAGCAGGCGTTGCTGGTCGGGGGTCAAAAGAGGCCCGTCGCGCCGATCGCTGTCGAGACCGATGACACCAACGGCGGCGCGGCCGGTGCGCAGCGGCACGTAGAGGCGCTTTGCGCCGGGCAGGGTGTCGGCGCCACGGCCAGCCGCATGATTGTGTTCCCACGCCCAGCGCGCAGCGGCAATATCCGCGTCGTCGAGCGTATCATCGGGCGGGTAGCCGGCCTTCACCGCGATAGTTCCGTTCTCGGGCAACAGCAGCACCACACGGACCTTAAGCATCGACGCCAGCTGAAAGGCAGTTGCCCAGAGAACGTCGTCGAGTGTCCCTGTGCCGGCAAGTTTCTTGCTGAATAGATAAAGGTCTTCGGTGGTGCGCGCGCGCCGGCTGGCCGCAGTCGCCTGCCGCTGCACGGTAGCGGTAAGATTGCTCGCGACAACCGCCACCCCGAGGAAGAAGAAAAAGGCAACGACGCTTTCCGGATCGGCGATCGTCAGGGTGTAGCGCGGAGGCAGGAAGAAGAAATTATAGGCGAGCGCGCTCAGAAGACAGGCGTAGAGTGCAGGACGCAGGCCCTGCGTCACGGCGGACGCCAGTACGGCCATCAGGAAGACCAGCGCAAGATTGCGCACGTCCAACACCTGGTCGAGGACGGCGCCGAAGCCGAGGGCAACGACGACGTAGAGGGATGCCAGCAGATAGGCGCGCCACTGAAACGGTGTCGGCGCCGCCGCTGTCTTGACGCCGCGCCCATCCAGGCTAGTCTCCTTGGCGGTGCCCGAGACGACGTGGACACTGATATTGCCCGCCCTGCGGATGAGCTCCTCGGTGACTGAGGGTTGAAACAGGTGCCACCAGCGTCTGCCCTTCCGCGCGCCAACGACGATATGGGTGACGTTGTTGCTCTCGGCGTGGCGGATCAACTCTTCGGCGACATCTCGGCCGGGTATGGTTATCGCCTCGCCGCCAAGCTGCTCGGCCAACCGCAATGTTGCAGCGATTGTGTCCTTCTCGCTCTCGGTCAGATTGATCGATCGGGCCGTTTCGATATAGACGGCGGCCCAGGGGGCGCGAAGGCGTGATGCCATGCGCGAGGCGTAGCGCACCTGCGAAGCGCAGTGCGAATGCTGATCGATCGACACGACGACGCGCTCGCCGGCTGCCCAGGGTCCTGAAATCGCATGGGCCTGCATATGGGTCAGCAACTGGTCGTCGACGCGCTGGGCGGTGCGCCGCAATGCCAGTTCGCGCAGCGCCGTCAGGTTCCCCGGCGTGAAATAATTGGTGAGCGCGCGCTCGGCGGTTTTCGACACGTAGACCTTGCCGTCGTGGAGCCGCTTGATCAGGTCATCCGGTGTCAGGTCGATGATTTCGACGTCGTCGGCAAGATCGATAATCGAGTCCGGGACGGTCTCGCGAACTCGAATGCGGGTGATCTGCGAGACGACGTCGTTGAGGCTTTCGACGTGCTGGATGTTGAGGGTCGTATAGACGTCGATGCCGCGATCGATCAGTTCCTTGACATCGAGATAGCGCTTGGAGTGGCGGCTGCCTTCGGCGTTGGTGTGCGCCAGTTCATCGACCAGCACCAGCTCGGGGCGGCGGGCGAGAATGGCGTCGAGGTCCATCTCTTCTAGACTGCGGCCCTTGTAGTCGACCATGCGACGCGGGACGATCTCAAATCCGCCGACAAGCGCTTCGGTCTCGCGGCGACCGTGCGTTTCGACGACGCCGATCACGACATCGACGCCATCGGCAATCTTGGCGCGACCTGAAATCAGCATCTCGTAGGTCTTGCCGACGCCCGGGGCCGCGCCGAGGAAAATCTTCAATCGGCCGCGTGTTTCCTGCCGCGCCTTTTCAAGAAGAGCGTCCGGCGAGGGCCTGTTCTGGGTGTCGCGGCTATCGTCCGACATCAATCGGTCTTTCTGAAGGGTCCGAACCGGAAGTCATTTGCACCACCTCCGGTTCGCAGGCTCACGGAGTCATAGAAGCATCAAGCAACTGGTTCAATGCCAGCACGTTGATGACCGGTTCTCCGAGAACCCCAAGCTCGCGCGGTTGGATCGCGCCATCGACAAGCTCACGAAGCTTTGCTTCGCCCAGGCTACGTGCCTTGGCGACGCGCGGTATCTGGTAGTAGGCATCCTCGGGAGAGATATGCGGGTCGAGGCCACTGCCCGAGGTTGTTACCAGATCAATCGGAACCGGCACGTTCGGGTTGGCCGCCTTCAATGCGTCGGCATCGCCCTTGATACGGGTGATCAGGCTTGAACTCGTCGGGCCCAGATTGGAGCCCACCGAATTGGCGGCGTTGTAAGGTGAGGCGACCGATTTCGTCGCGTCATTCGGATCGGTGGCGGTCGTCGCCGAGGGGCGACCATGGAAGTAGCGGTCGCTGGTGAAGGCCTGGCCGATGAGGGTCGAGCCGATCACCTTGCCATCCTTCTCGACCAGGCTGCCATTGGCCTGACGGGGGAAGAAGGCCTGCGCGACGCTGGTCATTCCGATCGGGTAGAGGAGGCCGGTCACAGCGGTCATGACGACAATCATGACGATGGCAGGTCTGATTTGCTTGAACATTGAGGTAGCTCCTTTAGACGAGGCCGAGGGCGGAAATGGCCATGTCGATCGCCTTGATGCCGACGAATGGAACGATGATGCCGCCGAGGCCATAGATCAGCAGATTGCGGCTAAGCAGCGCACCAGCCCCGATTGGACGGTAGCGAACACCCTTCAGCGACAGCGGGATCAGCGCGATGATGATCAGGGCATTGAAGATGATGGCCGAGAGGATCGCGCTCTGGGGCGTTGCCAGTCCCATGACGTTGAGCGTCTTCAGCTGCGGGTAGAAGGCGATGAACATGGCCGGGATGATGGCGAAGTACTTGGCGATGTCGTTGGCGATCGAAAACGTCGTCAGCGCTCCACGCGTCATCAGCAATTGCTTGCCGATTTCCACGATCTCGATGAGCTTTGTCGGATCACTGTCGAGATCGACCATATTGCCGGCCTCACGAGCAGCGACTGTGCCTGTGTTCATCGCGACGCCGACGTCGGCCTGGGCAAGCGCCGGTGCGTCGTTGGTGCCATCGCCGCACATGGCGACGAGCTTGCCCTTAGCCTGTTCCTCGCGCATCAGCGCCAGCTTCATCTCAGGCGTAGCCTGGGCAAGGAAGTCGTCGACGCCGGCTTCAGCCGCGATTGCTGCGGCGGTCAGGGGATTGTCGCCGGTGATCATGACAGTGCGAATGCCCATGCGGCGCAGTTCCGCGAAACGCTCGCGAATGCCGCCCTTGACGATATCCTTGAGCTGGATGATACCGAGCAGTCGGCCGTCGCGGGCCACGGCAAGCGGCGTTCCGCCGGCCTTGGCCACCTCGTCAGCGATCGCCTGGAGCTCGCGCACGACATCGCTGCCGGTGCGGGTGATGACTGTCGATCCGGCTCCGGACGCAACGCCGGCGCCGCCGTTGACATAGGCGAGAACCGCGTCGACTGCACCCTTGCGGATGCTGGAGCCTTCAAGGTCGACACCGCTCATGCGGGTCTGTGCGGTGAAGGGCACGAAGGTGGCCTTGAGGCTCGCCATGTCGCGGCCGCGGATGGAATATTGCTCCTTGGCAAGGACGACGATCGAGCGGCCTTCCGGCGTTTCGTCGGCAAGCGATGCCAGCTGCGCCGCATCGGCAAGATCCTGCTCCGTGACGCCCTTGACGGGGCGGAAGGACGTCGCCTGGCGGTTGCCGAGCGTGATGGTGCCGGTCTTGTCGAGCAGCAGCGTGTCGACGTCGCCGGCAGCCTCGACGGCGCGACCGGACATGGCGAGCACGTTGAAGCGCACCAGACGGTCCATGCCGGCGATGCCGATCGCCGACAGTAGCGCGCCGATCGTCGTCGGGATCAGCGTGACAAAGAGGGCGACGAGGACAACGATCGGGATCGAGCCGCCGGCATAGGCGGCAAAGCTCGGGATCGTGACCGTGGCAAGCACGAAGATCAGCGTCATGCCGGCAAGCAGGATGTTGAGGGCGATCTCGTTCGGCGTCTTCTGACGCTCAGCACCTTCCACCAGCGCAATCATCCGGTCGATGAATGTCGAGCCGGCTGCGGCGGTGATGCGGACGCGGATCCAGTCCGACAGCACTTGCGTGCCGCCGGTCACGGCAGACCGGTCGCCACCGGATTCGCGGATCACAGGCGCCGATTCACCCGTGATGGCTGCCTCGTTGACCGAGGCGACGCCCTCGATGACTTCGCCGTCGGAGGGAATGATGTCGCCGGCATCGACGATGACGATGTCGCCAACCTTGAGGCTCGTGCCGGCCACCAACGTGAATTCGGTGCGGCTCGTGCCGGTCAGGAGCTTCGCCTGGGTTTCCGTGCGCGACTTGCGCAGCGATTCCGCCTGTGCCTTGCCGCGGCCCTCGGCAACCGCTTCGGCGAAATTGGCAAAGAGCACCGTGAACCACAGCCAGATGTTGATCTGGAGCGTGAAGGCAAGATTGCCGCCACCGGTGACAAGGTCGCGCAGGAATAGGATGGTCGTCAGTGTTGACACGACGGCCACGACGAACATGACCGGGTTCTTTGACAGCGTTCGAGGATTGAGTTTCTCGAAGGCGGCGCCGACGGCCGGGATGAGGATGCGAGAATCAAGAATGCTCGCGGATTTTAACTGGCTCATGAGAGACTCCAGCGGGAAGAGGGAAACGGCGGACCGGGATATCCCGGTCAACCAAGTAAACGGCAGGCGGCGGTGCCGGCGAACAATGCGACCATCATCACCAGGATGAAGGTGGAGGGACGCTCCATCATCGTCGGCTGGCGCCCCAAGAAAGGGGAGCCTTTGCCGATCGATATCCGACGTCTCGCAAGCGAACGCTGCATCATGACCATCGTCCTAGAAAACCTGGCCTGAGATCATCGCCAGGTGTTCGACGATGGGTCCAAGCGCCAGGGCAGGGAAGAAAGTCAGGCCGCCGACGATGAGGATCGTGCCGACGAGCAGGCCGACGAAGAGCGGTCCGTCTGTCGGGAAAGTCCCGGCAGAGGCCGGTACGGTCTTCTTGGCGATCAGAGATCCGGCAATAGCGAGCGCGGGAATGATGACCAGGAAGCGGCCGGCCAGCATGACGATGCCGAGTGTGATGTTGTACCAGGACGTGTTGCCGGAAAGCCCGCCGAATGCCGAGCCGTTGTTTGCCGCGGCTGAGCTATAGGCATAGAGGATTTCCGAAAAGCCGTGCGGTCCGGGGTTGCCGATGGACGCAACTGCCGAGGGAAGGACGACCGAGATCGCGGTGAATGTCAGCATGGCCGCGGGCAGGCAAAGGACCGCCAGCATCGCCATTTTCACTTCCTTCGCCTCGATCTTCTTGCCGAGATATTCTGGCGTGCGCCCAACCATCAGGCCGGCCACGAAGATGGCGATGACGATGAACATCAGGATGCCGTAGAAGCCCGCGCCGACGCCGCCGACGATCACTTCGCCGAGTTGCAGGTTGATGAGCGGGATCAGGCCGCCGATGGCCGTGAAGCTGCCGTGCATGGCATTGACCGCGCCGCAGGAGGCCGCAGTGGTAATGACGGCAAAGAGCGAGGACAGCGTGACGCCGAAGCGGACTTCCTTGCCCTCCATGTTTCCGCCGTCGATGCCGAGCGCATGGATCAGCGGATTGCCGGCGGCTTCCGCCCAGTAGGTGACGATGACACCGGCCATGAACAGGACGCCCATGGTGGCAAGGATTGCCCAGCCCTGGCGCTGATTGCCGACCATCCTCCCGAAGACGTTGGTAAGCGCGGCGCCGATTGCAAAGATGGCAACCATCTGGATCAGGTTGGAGATCGCGTCCGGATTTTCAAATGGATGGGCCGAATTGACGTTGAAGAAGCCGCCGCCATTGGTGCCGAGCATCTTGATGGCCAATTGCGAGGCAACTGGTCCGACAGCGATGGTCTGCTGAGCGCCTTCGAGCGTCGTCGCATTGACGTAGGGGCCAAGCGTCTGCGGTACGCCGAGATAGACGAAGACAATCGTCATGACGATGCAGGCGGGAAGCAGGATGTAAAGTGTAGCGCGGGTCAGATCGACCCAGAAATTGCCGATCGACTTGCCGGAAGCGCGAGCGAAGGCGCGAATGAGCGCTATAGCGAGTGCGATGCCTGTGGCGGCCGATAGAAAGTTCTGCACCGTGAAACCGGCCATCTGAACGAGATAGGACATCGTGCTCTCGCCGCCGTAGTTCTGCCAATTGGTGTTGGTCACGAAGCTGGCGGCGTTGTTGAAGGAGAGCTCAGGCCCGATTGTTGTCATTCCGGCCGGATTGAAGGGCAGGCTACCCTGCAGGCGTTGAAGGAAGTAGAGAACGAGGAAGCCGGCGAAATTGAAGAGCAGCATCGAGATCGCATAGGTCGTCCAATGCTGATCCTCGCGTTCGCTTGTTCCTGCAATGCGATAAAGTCCTCGTTCCAATGGACCGAAGACATAGGAGAGCACCGTGCGCTCACCGTTGAAGACGCGCGTCATGTAACCGCCGAGCGGTTTGACGAGCAAAAGTACGATCCCGCAGTAAAGCAGGATCTGAAGCCATCCATTGAGGGTCATGGGTCCAACTTTCCCTATTCGGCGCTATGAGACTAAAAGCGCTCAGGGCGAATGAGAGCGTAGATGAGGTAGGCGGTGAGGAAGATCGTCACGCCGCCGCTGAGAATGTAATCCAGGAGCATTGCTGTCTCTCCGACTAGAGGCTGTCGCAGGCCTTGGTGTAGGCAACGCACAGCACAAAAAATAAAGCGCCAACCCCGATAAGAAGAATATCCATCATCGATCGTTATCCTTGGTTGTGTTGTGGAACGTCGAAAAAGCTGGGCAGGCCTCTAGGAGGCGCCCGTCTTCTTCCCGGCGTGAAAACGATCAGTCGATCATCTCGCCCAGATATATGCGGCCGAACCGCATTAAGGTTCGAGACGGCGCGGGGAGGAAAGATATAAAGATTTTATAAATGCCCGATGGGACGAGCTCAGCGATTGTGGCTTGTCCACGGCTATCGATCGCCCGGCGATTTAGTGGTGCGCTGGAATGCTCGGCGCGACTTTGGGGTGCGAAACGAGTGTCGCTGCTGAGTAGGAGCTTGCTCCAATCTTCGGATGTCAATCAGATCCAATTCAAATGCCATTTCACGTCGGTACGATGTACGCTGCACCAAATTGAACACGCTGGGCGTGGGTTGTCCCAAACCACCCGGATCGCCGTTCAACGAACCTGACACGTCGCTATTCATCGACGTCGAAGCGGATTGCTACCCATGAAAAGCTCAACACGTTTCGCGGCTCTCTGTTCCAAGGCTCCAGGTCGGCCAAATTTTATGTTCTGCTCGACTACCTTTTCGCGAATATTTTGATACTCTAATATATAGGTAGTCGGGATACCTTCGCATATCGATCGTTCGTGTCTTCCGTTGCATCCGATTTCAAATCTTGATTTCGGCCGGAAAGTATCTGCGATGTGCGCGAAAGATTTTTCTATGGGAGGAAGCAATGGGAAAATACGCGTTTTGTTCTATGGTCTTGCGAGCATTGCTTTGTGTATTCGTTGTGCCGTTCGCGACCGCCTATGCGCAGCAACCGACAGATGCGCAGCGCAATGCCATCAGGTCCGCCTGCCGTTCCGATTTCATGGCGCAATGTTCAGGCGTGACGCCGGGCGGCATTAAAGCGCTGACTTGCCTGCAGCAACATAGCGCAACGCTTGCTCCGGCCTGCCGCAACGCCGTGTCGGCGATAGATACCACCAAGTCGAAGTCCACCGCTGCCGCGCCTGCCCAAACTCCTGGAGTGGCGCCTGCACAATCTGGCGCGGCTCCGGCCGCCGGGATGCAAGCGCGTCAGCCATCACAGGCCGAGCGCAACGCCATCAAATCGGCCTGCCGTTCGGATTTCATGGCTCAATGTTCGGGCGTGACGCCGGGCGGGTCGGCAGCGCTTGCCTGTTTGCGCCAGCACGATGCGTCCCTCTCCCCATCCTGCCAGCAGGCAGTTGCGGCTCTGGGCGCAGGTGCGTCTGCGCCCGCAGGTGGTGGAGCGGCAGCAATGCCTGCCCCTGCTGCCCGCGCGGCGATGCCGTCCTTCTCGCCCCGTGAGGAGCTGATGATCATGCGCCGGTCGTGCGGGGCGGATTTCCGGGCTTATTGCAGTTCCGTGCCGCTTGGTGGCGGGCGAGGCATTGCCTGCCTGCGGGGCAACCTGCAACGGCTGTCCCCGCAATGCCATAGGGTACTGACCAGCGGATTGTAGAGCCGCCGTTCATTACTCCGCCGTTTGCGAGACTGGCTGCGCGGTCGTGCGCCGCCGCCGGTATTCCTCGAAGCGTTGCAGCACAACGTAGAAAGACGGAACGAACAGTACGGCAAGACAGGTCGAGGCGATCATGCCGCTGAAGACCGAAATGCCGATGGACTTGCGGGCGGATGCGCCGGCGCCGCTTGCAAGCACAAGCGGCAGGACACCGAGGATGAAGGCAAAAGACGTCATCAGGATCGGCCTGAAACGCAAGCGCGCCGCCTCGACGGCTGCATCAAGGATCTCCATGCCTTGCTCGCGTTTCTCCCGCGCGTATTCGACGATCAGAATGGCGTTTTTCGAGGCGAGTGCGATCAGCAGGATGAGGCCGATCTGGGTGTAGAGATTGTTGGCAACGCCGACGGCGCTCAATGCCGCGACCGTGCCAAGCAGAGCAAGCGGCACCGCCAGCAGTACTGCCAACGGCAGGATCCAGCTCTCGTATTGGCCGGCAAGGACGAAATAGACGAGAAGCATGGCAAGGGCGAAGACGAAATAGATCTGACCACCAACCACCTTTTCCTGATAGGACAAGGCGGTCCATTCAAAGCCGGTGCCCGACGATAGCGTCTTGTCCGCGAGCTGTTCCATGACTTCAAGCGATTGGCCGGAGCTGAAGCCGCTTGCAGCCCCGCCGACGATGGTCGCGGTGGGATAGAGGTTGTAGAGGCTGATGAGGGACGGTCCCTGGACACTCGTGACGTCTACGACAGTGCCGAGCGGCACCATCGTTCCGTCGCCGGCCTTGACCTTCAGGCTGCGAATGTCTTCGGGTCGCACGCGAAAATCGGGAGAGGCCTGCACATAGACCTGGAAGGTTCGGCCAAACTTGTTGAACTGCGTCACATAGCTCGATCCCACATAGCCCGATAGTGCCGAAAAGACCTGCCCAACCGTAATGCCGAGGGTTTCCGCTTTGATGCGGTCGACGGCGACCGAGAGCTGCGGAACGTCTGCCCTGAAGGATGTGCTCAGGCGTTGCAGTGCCGATTGCGCGTTGCCGTTCTTGACAATCGTGTCGGCCAGTCCCTGCAGCAGCGGATAGTCGAAATTCCCGCTCTTGATCTCGACCTGCATCGTAAAGCCATTGGCATTGCCGATGCCCTGGATGGGCGGCGGCACGACCACCAGCGTCTTTGCCTTCAGCACATCCCGCAATGCGTTGTTCAGGTGGGCATAGATCGATTGCAGATCCTGGCCCTTTTCCTTGCCACGAACACCCCAATCCTTGAGCACGACATAAGCAACCCCGGCGTTCGGCAGGCTGGCGCTGTTGTCGAGGATGGAGATGCCGCTGATGGTCAGCACCTGTTCGACGCCAGGCGTCTTCTCGGCAATCTGGCTGACCTGATCCATCACCGCGTCCGTGCGCTCCTTCGAGGCACCGTCCGGCAGCTGCGCACTGATCAGCACGTAGCCCTGATCCTCGACCGGAAGAAAGGCAGTCGGCAGCCGGGTGAGGCCCCAGACGGCCACGCCTATCAACAGGAGTGCGACAAGAACGGCGATGACGCTGCGGTGAACCATGGAGCCGATAAGCCTGGCATAGCCACTCTCGGCCCTGTCGTAGACCTTGTTGAAGCCGCGATAGAAGAAATTGCGTTTCTCGGGCGGCACCGGCGGGCGCAGCCAGAGCGCGCATTGCGTCGGCTTGAGCGTCATGGCGTTGATGGCACTGATCAAGGCGGTGGCGGCGATCACCAGCGCGAATTGCTTGTAGAGCTGTCCCGTCAGGCCCGGCAGGAAGGCCGCCGGGATGAACACCGCCATCAGCACGAGCGTGATGCCGATCACGGGGCCGAACAGCTCGTCCATGGCTTTTTCGGCGGCTTGCCTGCCGGGCATTTCTTCCTCGATATGGCGGGAGACGCCCTCGACGATGACGATGGCATCGTCAACGACGATACCGATCGCCAGAACGATGGCAAACAGCGTCGAGAGGTTGACGGTGAAGCCAAGCGCCGCCATTGCCGCAAAGGCGCCGATAATCGTCACGGGAACCGTTGTCGCTGGCACGAGCATTGCACGCCAATCCTGCAGAAAGACCAGAATGACCACGAGCACCAGCACGCCGGCTTCTATCAGCGTCTTGTAGACCTCGTCGATCGAGGCCGTCACGAATTTCGTCGTGTCGAATGGAACCTGGTAGTCGAGGCCCGGCGGGAAGCTCTTGCTAAGCACCGCCATCCTTGCGGCAACATCCTTTGCGACCGTGATGGCGTTTGCCTCAGGCAATTGGAAAATACCGATGCCGGCCGCCGGCCGGCCGTTCTGTGTAAACGATTGGCTGTAGGTCTGGGCGCCGAGTTCGACGCGACCGATATCACGGATGCGGGTTATGCGGCCGCCATTCTGCTGGTCGACCTTGACGATGATGTTCTCATAATCCGCCGCGTCGTTCAGCCGTCCGCTGACATTGAGCGTATATTGGAAATTCTGGCCGGCTGGCACGGGCGGTATGCCCACCTGGCCGGCTGCTACTTCCTGGCTCTGCTGCTGCACGATGTTGATGATATCCTGCGGCGTCAGGCCGCGCGCCTGCAGCAGCTCGGGGTTCATCCAGATGCGCATGGCATATTGGCCGGCGCCGAACACGGAGACATTTCCGACACCCGGTATGCGAGCGAGCTCGTTCTGCAGGTTGATGACGGCGTAGTTGGACAGGAACAGGCTGTCATATCTGCTGTCCGGTGAGGTCAGGCTGACAAATTCGAGTATCGAGGTCGACTTCTTCTGTGTGGTGACGCCCTGGAGCTGAACGGCTTCCGGCAGCGAGGACATGGCGATCGCAACGCGGTTCTGTACAAGAACCTGCGCCTGATCCGCGTCCGTGCCGATCGCAAAGGTGACTGTCAGGGAATATGTGCCGTCACTGGCGCTCGTCGACTGCATATAAAGCATGTTTTGGACGCCATTGACCTGCTGCTCGATCGGCAGCGCGACCGTATCGATCAGTGTCTTGGCGCTCGCTCCGGGATAACGGGTGGTGACCTGGACCGTCGGCGGCACGACGTTTGGATATTGTGCGACCGGCAATTGAAACAATGCCACCGCGCCGATCAGCACGAAGACAAGCGCCAGGACATTCGAAAGCACCGGCCGTTCGATGAAGAAGCGCGAGATCATGCTGTCCCCCTCGTATGTTCGCGTGAAGACGGAAGCGAACTCATGGCGTTGTCGTCTTGGACGCGTCGGATTTGGGCATATCCGGGTTGAGGGCGGCATCGCCCGATGCACCCGCCGTCGCAACCGCGTCCATCGCGACTTTCTCCGCAGCGACCTTGGCTCCGGGCGTTGCCTGCTGAATACCTTCCGTTATCACCAGGTCGCCGGCATCAAGCCCAGCGTCTATGACACGCAGGGGACCCTCGCGCTGGCCGGTTTTCACTAGCTTCTGCGCGACTGTTTCATCCTTGCCGACGACCAGCACATAGGTGCCCTGCTGGTTGGTGCCGATTGCGTCGTCCCGCACCAGAAGCGCCTTGTCCTCGTGTCCAACGGGAACGCGCACGCGCACGAAGAGGCCGGGCAGAAGCGCATGATCCTTGTTGTCGATGAGGGCGCGCACGGACAGGGTGCCGGTTGCCGAATCGATCTGCGGCGAGACGTAGTCGAGATGTCCCTTGAAGGGATAGCCAATCTCGCCCTGCAGGCCGATTTCAACGGGGATGGTCGGAAGGTCGACTTGCGTCAAAGTCCGTCCCTGAGCGGCCATGCTCTGCTTGATAGACAGCACCTGAGGTTCGCTGACGCTGAAATTGGCATATAGAGGGTCCGTCTGGACCATGGTCGCAAGCATGGTCGGGCCGGATACGCCGACGAGGGCGCCGATATCGACGAGATGGGCGGTAACCGTGCCATCGAACGGCGCCAAGACTTTGGTGTATCCAAGGTTGATCATCGCAAGGTCGAGACTGGCCTTCGCGTTGAGAATTGTCGCATTCGCCTGATCGAGCGTAGCCTTGGCGCTGTCGATGGCCGTTTGCGTGGTCACCTGTTGCTTTGAGAGATTGAGCTGCCGCTGATATTCCAGGTTGGCTCCGACCTGAGATGCCTGCGCTGAGGCGAGTGTCGCCTGCGCCTGGTCGACCTGAGCCTGGTAGGTATTGCTCTGGATGCTGAAAAGCTGCGTGTCCTTCTTGACCATCATGCCGTCGCGATAGTCTATCGTTTCGAGGAAACCCTGGACGCGTGCCTCAATATTTACGGAATTGATCGCCGCGGTATTGCCGGTCAGCTCGAAGTATCGCGTGACAGTCTGCTGCAACGGCAGCGCCACGCGCACTTGCGGCGGTGGCGGCGGCACGTAGGTGTTGTTGCTTCCGTTGCACGCTTGAAGGGAGATCGCGCAGAGGAGCACGACAAGAAATTGCAGACCTCGAGAAAACTCTCCACGCATTCCTGACGCTCCCCAGCAATTTACGCGTTTCAGTCTTCATGCGCGCCTGGTTTGGCAACCATGGGCGCCAGCTTCAAGGCTCAAAACACTATGAGGCGGCATTGCGAAAAATTGCAAGAGTCGCCTGGATACAACTGTGATCTCTGCCAACCCGGATGGCTTGAACATTACCGCTGGAAAATGAGCAGCACGTAAGCCAGAAAAAGAACGAGGTGAACGGCGCCCTGCATAACATGGGTCCGTCCGCTGGAAAAAGTGATGATGCTGACCGCAAGCGTCAGGACGAGCATCACGAGATCGTAGCCTTCCACACCGAGCGTCACAGGGCGCCCGACGATATAGCTGATGGCCAGCATGGCCGGCACCGTCAGCCCGATCGTCGAAAGCACCGACCCGAGAAAGATGTTTATCGAACGCTGCAGATGATTGGATATGGAGGCGCGCACCGCGCTGATCGCTTCGGGCGTGGCGACCAGCACCGCCATCACGACGCCACCGAAGGCCGCAGGCGCGTGCAGCGTTTCGATGACGTAGTCGATCGGTCGGGCCAGTTGCTCGACCAGATAGACAACCGGCAGCATATAGGCAAACAGCAGCGCGGTATGGAGCCATATCGAGCGGGCTCCGGAACCATTTTCTTGTGCAACAGACGGCTCGCTCTCTTCGGCAAAATAGCTGTGATGACGGCCGGCCTGAAGCATCAGGAATATGCCGTAAAGGCCAATTGAGATGACGCCGAGCACTATCTGTCTCGGCGCAGACGGATGCGGACCGCCCGGAGTGTGCAGAAAGCTCGGCATGATGAGGCTGAGCGTCGCCAGCGGCACGATGACCCCGAGATAGGCATTGGCGCCCTGCATATTGTGGAATTGCTCGGGCCGGCGCCAAGCGCCAAACAGCAACGACAATCCGACCATGCCGTTGAGGATGATCATGATGACGGCAAAAAGAGTATCCCGGGCAAGGGTCGGGTTGTTCTCGCCATGGATCATCACGGCGGAAATGGCCATCACTTCGATCGAGGTGATCGCAAGCGTCAGGATCAAGGTGCCGTAAGGCTCGCCCAGCTCCTCCGCCAGATGGTCGGCATGCCGGACGACTGAAAGCGCCGACCCGAGCACCGCGGCAAAAAGCGTGAAGAATACGAAACCGAGCCAAAACGGATCGGAAAGCTGCTCGAAAACTGCTCCCTCAAAGCCAAGGACGGCAAGGCTCGTGAGGACGCTGATCGCCAGGAACCATTCCTCACGGAAGAGGCGTGCCAGGCCGCGATGGCGAAACTCAACGCCGTCAGCCATCGAAGCGACAGTCGGGAAGGGGCTGTCGTTGCGAAGCGATAACCGATGCCATCATGTCCCCCCAAGCAGATTTTCCACGACAGGCGTTTGCCGTCTGGCAAGCGACGGTAACGGCGTCTTATTCAGAAATACTAACATACGTTTGCTGCGTTCAGCGAGAATAGACTTTGGTCGCTCGATTGTCGCGGCACCCCTTTGCGCTTGATCTGAAGGCGTCCTATCCTGAGCAAGTGGTCCGCCGGGGGTATCGAATGCTGCGACTGTTTTTCTCGAAGATCTATTCGTTGCTCAATGCGCTACTCGCCGCGATTGGTCTTTTGGCAGTCGCCGCACTGACGACGCCCGATTTGACAGAGCGAGCAAGTCTCATTTTGGAGATCGTGCTCTTTGGCGTCTGGGCGGCCTATCTCCTGCAACTGTTCGCGACCATGGTCTTGCACCGGGCAACGGGCGTTCGTGACAGGTCCGCAGTTGTCGCCGACGTTTTGGCTGTGATCGTCCCAGCTGCAGCGTTCCTGTTCGTCGGCAGCCGTGACTGGAGTCTCTTCTGCGCCGTCTGGTTGCTGCAGCCGTTGCGTGGTTCGATGTTTTTCCGGTTGATGGCCAGGGTTCTCACCAACGAGGCTCGCAACCTGGTCGGCGTCACGACAATCTTCGGCATTGTCCTTTTTGCCGCAGCACTTGCCGCCTACCTGACCGAGCGCGACGTCCAGCCCGACAAATTCGGCAGCATTCCGCTGGCGATGTGGTGGGCCGTAGTGACGCTGTCGACGACCGGATACGGCGACGAAATCCCGCAAAGTCTGGCCGGCCGAACTCTTGCCGGGCTGGTCATGATGAGCGGGATCGGCATCTTCGCACTCTGGGCCGGCATTCTCGCCACCGCCTTCTACGAAGAAGTTCGTCGCCAGGACTTCGTGCGCAATTGGCAGCAGGTTGCGGCGGTGCCGCTATTCCAGAAGCTTGGTTCGGCCGCTCTCATCGAGATCGTGCGGGCGCTGCGGCCTCGCGTCGTGCCGGCCGGTACGGTCATCTGCCGCAAGGGCGAAGCCGGCGACCAGATGTACTTCATCGTCGAGGGCCGCGTCAGCGTCGCGACATCAAGCCCGGTGGAGCTTGGCTCCGGGAGCTTCTTCGGCGAGATGGCGCTGATCACCGGCGAACCCCGCTCGGCAACGGTCAGTGCCATAACCGAAGTTTCGCTATTGTCCCTCTTCTCGGTGGATTTCCAGATGCTGTCCAGCAGCAGCCCTGAGATCGCGGAAATCATCCGCAAGACCGCGCTCGAACGGCGAGGAGCCATTCCGCACGGATGACGAATTGTGCAAGATCGCGGACCTTTCTCTCATTTCCTTCAGAAAGATTTGAGCTGACATCCCTGTCGCCTATGCGCTAATTGCTGCGGTTGGCTAGGAAAATGAGCGTGAACGAAAAGATAGCAGTGATCGGCCTTGGCTATGTCGGATTGCCAGTTGCAATCGCCCTGGCTGCAAAATTCCAAGGCGTTGTCGGCTTCGACATCAAGGAAGCGCGGGTCGCAGCCCTTGCAAGAGGTGAGGACAATACGCGCGAGGTTTCCGCATCGCGGCTGCGCGAGACGACGCTTCAGCTGACAAGTAATCTCAAGGACCTCGAGGGCTGTACGCTGTTCATCGTCGCGGTCCCGACGCCGATCGACCGGAACCGCCAGCCGGATCTGCGCCCGATGATTTCGGCCTCGCGGACTGTCGGCCAGGTCATGAAAAAAGGCAGCGTCGTCGTTTATGAATCGACAGTATTTCCCGGCGTCACGGAAGACATCTGCGGGCCGGTGCTTGCCGAGGTTTCCGGTTTGGTCCAAGGGAGCGACTTCAATCTCGGCTATTCTCCCGAACGCATAAATCCCGGCGACCGCGAGCACACGTTTGAGCGGATCATCAAGGTCGTGGCCGGGGATACCCCTGAGACGCTGGAGCGGATCGCTGCGATCTATGGCGCCGTCGTCGAGGCGGGAATCCATCGCGCGCCGACCATCAAGGTCGCCGAAGCGGCCAAGGTCATCGAAAACACCCAGCGCGATCTCAATATCGCCCTGATGAACGAGCTTTCCATCATCTTCGAGAAGATGAACATCCGCACCGCGGATGTTCTGAACGCCGCCCGGACCAAATGGAATTTCCTGCCGTTCACTCCCGGCCTTGTCGGCGGCCATTGTATCGGTGTCGATCCCTACTACCTGACGGCCAAGGCGGAGCAGCTCGGATACCACCCAGAGGTCATCCTCTCCGGCCGGCGGATCAACGACGGCATGGGCAGCTTCATTGCCCAGAAGCTTATCAAGATGCTTGTGGCGGCCGAAAAACCGATCAACGGCGCCCGGATCGGCATATTCGGCTTGACGTTCAAGGAAAATGTTCCGGATCTGCGCAACAGTCGCGTTCCTGACATTATCCGCGAACTTCACCAGTTCGGCCTGGTTCCCCTGGTCCACGACCCCATGGCCGATGCGCATGAGGCAGGCGAGGAGTATGGCGTGCAGTTTACCCCGCTTGCCGAGTTTCCGCAGCTCGATGCCGTCATTCTCGCCGTCCCGCATCGCCAGTATCTCGTTGAAGACGCACGGGAAATCCTGGGTCTGCTGAAGCCGGGCGGTGTGATCGTCGACGTCAAGGCTGCCTTGGAGGTCGACAATCCCGGACTTTCGGGCCATTTGGTCTGGAGCCTTTGATCAGGCTTGCGAATTTTCTTTCAGAAATGCTCGCGCGGTCTGCCTTAAGCCATCATCGACCGAATAGGGCGGCAGCCAGCCCGTGATTTGCTGCGTCTCGCTGATATTGACCTGCAGCGAGCCAAGCAGGCGTTGCGCGGCAGCACCTTTTCCCAATAGCACCGCGGCGATCTCCAGCAGACGAGGAGGCACGGCAACGAGCCGGGAGCGAACGCCCAGGTTTTCGGCAAGTTTGCGCAGGAGTTCCGAGACCGAAAGATCCGTTCCGTCGCTCACCAGGAATGTCCGGTTTGCAGCGTCGGCTACATCGACCGAAACGAGAATGAAGTCAGCGAGGTTCCTGACGAAGACCAATGAGCGTCTGTTGGCAACCTGGCCGAGGGGCAGTGGCACGCCGCGCTTTACCCAGCGCAGCATGCTGGCGAAATTCGCCTTGACGCCGGGGCCGTAGACGAGCGGCGGGCGAATGACGACGATCTCCATTCCCGTTTCCGCGCCCAGCTGGAAAAGCGCCTGCTCAGCCTCCCATTTGGACTGGCCATAGGCATCCCCAGGATTTGGCGTATCTCCAGAGGTGAACGGCTTTCCAGGCGGGGTCGATTCCCCATTCACCTTGATCGAGCTTAAAAATATGAAGCGGCGAGCGCCGACCGCTGCGGCCTGACGCGCCAGATTGAACGTCGCGTCGACATTTGTAGCACGGAACGCGGAGAGAGGATCGCTAGCGGCCTCGTTCATGACATGGACCCGGGCCGCAAGATGAACGACCGTCGTCACGCCACGGAGCGCCGCCGACCAGTCGGATTTCCCGTCGATAGGTCCCGACGTGTAGAAACCGCCTCGCGGCGTCCGGCTCGTCGGCCGATAGGCGATCTGCCGATGGTCAAGCTCTTCGCAGAGAGCCTGACCGACGAAGCCTGTCGCTCCCGTCACCAAAATCATGCGATGCCCATTCGATTGAGTAGACTTCAGCTCTTACTTGGCCGCCCCTGAGAGTGCAATGTCGGTCGCTGCTTGAGGAAAAGCCACCGCACGCGATTGTGAAAGATCGCGCGATGTGAGATTTGAGCCGAACTTCAGTCAACCGGAAGAGCCGTCCTTACGCAGCGGCAGAGATATGTCCGAGAAAATGTCATATTCGATCGCCAAGCGCACATTCGATCTTATTGTCGCCGGTGTCGTGGCGCTCATCTTCGCTATTCCCGTCATTTTCATCGCGGCGGCGGTAAAACTGACGTCGCGGGGGCCCGTTTTCTATTGGTCCGATCGCGTTGGCCGCGGCAATCGCATCTTCAGCATGCCGAAATTCCGCAGCATGCGGACCGATACGCCGGCCGTCGCCACGCATCTTCTTGGGGATGCCAAATCCTATCTTACGCCGATCGGCTCTTTCCTCAGGCGTTCCAGCCTCGACGAATTGCCTCAGCTCTGGTCCATTCTGAGGGGCGACATGAGCCTGGTCGGCCCGCGGCCCGCGCTCTTCAATCAGCAGGACCTGATCGAACTTAGAACCGCATGCGGCGTCGAGACGTTGGTGCCCGGGCTGACGGGTTGGGCGCAGGTCAACGGGCGCGACGAACTGCCCATACCGGCCAAAGTGAAACTGGACCAAGAGTATCTCCAGCGGCGATCCTTAGTGTTCGATTTCCGGATACTGGTGCTAACGGCATTAAAAGTCGTGCGCGGCGAGGGGGTGAACCATTGACCAGCATTGCCGTTCTTGCGATCCGTAGCGCATTGCATTTCAAGAGCTTCCCGGCCGGTTGAGCGGCCAGGGCGAAAGGACCGAATACTTGCTCCCGAAGACACCGCATAATGAAGCCGTATCCATGAGCGCGACCCCGGCAATCGCAACGAAATCGATGTCCCTGCCGCTCACGATCCTTGGATGCGTGCTATGGCTGCTGGTTGCATCACCGGTTTTCGTGGAACGCGATACATACCGCTACGCAGGCGCGATCCTCGCCATTATCGCTCTGTTCCACTATCTCGGATTGAAGGATCGGCCGCGGACCAACTGGCTTGGCTGGCTGTGCATGGCCTGGGGCACCTATGTGGTGCTGCGCTTTGTCGCTATCTATCTCATGACCCGCGATCTCGGAGCGTCCGACTGGCTGTTTGCCTTTCCGTTCTTCTTCCCGATACTCGGCGTTGCGTTCAGTCTTTACGCGGCACAGCTTGAGAGGATCGTCGCCGCCTTTTTCGCTGTTGCCCTGGTTATGCTCGCGGCAACGACGCATTTCGAGCGAATATTTTCGGGCGAAACCGTCGTGCCACTGATCATGAACAATCAGATCCACGGCGCCGTTGCCTGTGGTCTCATCCTGATATCCGCCTCCTTCTGGCTGCTGCACTATATGACGACGAAATCGAGCAACGCTGCCTTTGCCCGGTTTGCCTATATCGCCGCGCCGCTGATTATCGTCATCTGCTTTGTCGCCATCTACGGTGCGAAATCGAAGGGCGTGTGGCTGGCGCTGGTCGTTACGCTGCCGATCGTGGGACTTGTCGCGCTGACCTACCTTAGGCGGAAGATGGGTCTGGTCATCATTGTTTGCGCCGCCGCGCTTCTGACAGCGGGGGTCTATGCGGTCCGTCACAATCTCGACAAGACAGCCGGCCCGACCGTTGCCGCGACGATTTCGCTGCTGGAAGGCATCGAGCAGGGAAGCGACTTCAGCGGCGTCGTCTCAGGCACGATCGAATCCACGACGACGCCGGTCTCGATGGATGAGCGCCTGCAGCTTTGGTACAATGCCGGAGAGCTCATCTTTTCGGCGCCGGTGTTCGGTTGGGGAAACGAGTGGTTGGAGCGGTGGCACCAGACGCGCTACGCGCATGTCCAATACACACTGATGCATAACGGCTATCTCGAAATCTTGATCCGCTTTGGCGCATTTGGCGCCGTCGTCATGACAGCCATTCTTGCGGCCCTGGCGGCTTCGGTGTGGCGGGCGTTTCGATCGGGGTTCATTCCGCGCGCAGCGTTCCACACCTATATGCTCGGCTTGTTCTACTTCGCACTGACGCTGCTGAGCAACTCCAACAATAGGCTGGCGATCGGTGAAAGCCTGGCGCTCCTGAGCTCGGCTTTCGCTTGCTGGTGCAACATGCAGCTATCGGCAAAGTCCGCGGCGGCGCATGAACAGACAGCACTAGCCGGTCAGGGAGCTACTCAGGCATGACGTATAGGCGGAAATTGAAGTACTGAGCCTGTTCGAAATTAACGACATCCTTCTGCCGATCGCCGATGTTTTCGCCGAACTGGCCAGAATAAAGCCGAATGGTTTGGGTGAAACGCATCGATATTTCGCATCAATCGCCCCGGCATCGGTGAGACAGCCTGAAACGCGGGGCAAGACGCTGGAGCAGTTCGAAGACGCGTTCTGCAGGAAATATGCCAAGAGGTCAGCCGGCCTAGCGCTCCTTTAGAGCGCCTGCCGAAGAAACTTGCGAAACGGGACAAGGCAAACGCGGCGAATGCCGCGTTTGCCTTTCAAATCAGAGGCAATTTACGCGAGGTCAAATATGTCCACCGGATTGCAAAAATACATCTGACTACGCCGTTGCATCAACAAGGTCGTGGCTCTCGTTCAGCACCTTGTTGGCCTGGATCTTGTCGAGGTCGCCTTCCCACGCAGCGATTACGACGGTGGCAACGCAGTTGCCGATGAGGTTGCCTGTCGCCCGGGCCATGCCGATGAACCAGTCGACTGACAGAACCAGAACCAAGCCGATGGCCGGGATCGATGGCACTGCGTTCAATGTCGCGGCGAGAATGACGATTGCGGAGCCGGGCACGCCGTGGGCGCCTTTCGACGTCAGAAGCGAGATACCCAAAACCAGCATGAGGTCGCCGATGGAAAGCGGCGTGTTGGTCGCCTGGGCGATAAAAACCACAGCCAGCGTGAGATAGATCGAAAAGGCGTCGAGATTAAATGAATAGCCGGTTGGAACGACGAGCCCGACCACCGACTTCTTGATGCCGAGGTGTTCAAGCTTGCGCATGATCTGGGGCAGCACGGCGTCGGAGGAGGCTGTGCCAAGCACGATGGTCAACTCGGAACGTAGATAGGCCAGAAATTTGAAAATGTTTAGTCCGGCCAACTTCATTACAACGCCCAGAATGACGAGGACAAAAAGCGCAACGGAGAGATAGAATAGAGCGACGAGGGAAAGGAGTTGCTCTAGCGAACCCACGCCATATTTACCGACCGTGTAGGCAACGGCACCGAGGACGCCCAGGGGAGCGAGGCGCACGATCAATCCCATCGCCCTGAAAAGTACGGTCGAGACGGCGTCGAGTAGAGAGTTCACCTTCTCCGCCTTCTCGGTGTCGATGAGGGCGAGGCTAACGCCGAAGATGATGGCGAAGAACAAAACCTGCAGCACGTCGTTGCGAGCCAACGCGTCGATTGAGGTCGTCGGTATGATGTTCAGAACGAAGCTGCCGATGCCCGCGCCCTGCAACTTGTGGGCACTGTCGACGTAGGTGTTCATCGCGCCGGCATCGAGTTTTGCCGGGTCTATATTCATCCCGTGGCCGGGACCGAAGGCGAAAGCGAAGATGAGCCCGAGCGCCAGGGCGATCGTCGTCATCACCTCGAAATAGATCAGCGCCTTAACGCCGACTCGACCGACCTTCTTGAGATCGCCCGCTCCCGCGATACCGTGGACGACCACGCAGAAAACGATCGGTGCGACGATCATCGAGATCAGCTTCAGGAAGCCATCACTGAGAACCTTCAACTGGACCGAGAAAGCAGGCGCATACATGCCCAACACGATGCCCACTAAGAGGGCAACGAGGACTTGGACGAAAAGAGACTTGTAGAGCGGGCTTGATTTCTTCCCGACCGTCATCGGGAGAATGTCTGAAGTCATTGCGAAGCTCCATTTCTGTTTGGGTGAATGAACGAAACTCGTTTTCGTGACGAAATCGGCGGCGAAACGTCGCTAAGGGGGGAGGACCTGCGTTGGGGCCGGTTAGTTGGATCGCCGGCTGTGGCGTCATGGGCGCAGGGATTGAGCACCCGATGCCGCGGGCTCCCAGCCGTTTTAATGTGCCACTCGAACGGGAAACACCAAGATGCCCGGCGAGTGTGCCAAGCACGCCTGAGACGATGGCTCCATCGATTGAGTTTTGTTTATTTGCCGATGCCTCGCTGCCTTGCATGCCAGCTTAGAAGCAAGGCGTATGCCAGTTCCACCAACATTGGGAATACAATACGTTGGTCAGCCGAGCTCAGTTTAGGTAGCGTCTTGCCCATATTTCAACCTGCGCTTCGCCTATTGGACACGCATTGGTTCTAGAAATTCTGCGATCAGATCAAGGCGATAAAGCGCTTGCCTGAGGGCGAGCGTCTGGCCGGGGCCGATTTTCGAAATGGCAAATCTGTTAAAGACCGGACAACGCAGTGCCTGTGGCGTTTAATAGTCCGTGGAGTGTGCTTCAAACATCATACGGGCAGGTTGCAAGGCTCGCACAGCGCGCGAGCGCTTACAGGCAGATCGGCAATCACGTGGTGGGTGCCGAATTCGAGGGCCAAATATGCCTTTCCCCGAAAGGCTGCCGCCTTTGCGGGGATCGAGGGTTTCCATGCCTGACGATCAAGCTTCCTTTCTCCCATGGCGCCGGCCCTTGCCGATATCTGGGAGAAATATCGTCAGCAGCCCCAGCAGCGGCAGATAGGAGCAGATCTTATAGACGAACTCGATCCCCATGTGGTCGGCGACGACGCCGAGGCTGGCCGCTCCAATCCCGCCGATGCCAAAGGCAAAGCCGAAGAACAGGCCGGCAATCATCCCGACGCGCCCAGGAACCAGTTCCTGGGCAAAGACGACGATGGCGGAGAAGGCGGAGGCGAGGATGACGCCGATGACGAAACTCAGCACAACCGTCCAGCTATAGCCGGCATAGGGCAGCGCCAGGGTAAAGGGTAGGGCGCCGAGAATAGAGAACCAGATCACGAACTTCGTTCCGAACCAGTCAACGACCGGGCCGCCGGCAACCGTTCCGATCGCCACAGCGCCAAGGAACACGAACAACAGAACCTGGGCGTGCTGGACCGATACGCCGAACCGCTCGATCATATAGAATGTGTAGTAGCTGGAGAGGCTTGTCATGTAGACGTACTTCGAGAACACCAGCATCGCCAGTATCGCG
Organism: Rhizobium sp. 2YAF20; assembly: GCF_052114685.1. Taxonomy (NCBI): domain Bacteria; kingdom Pseudomonadati; phylum Pseudomonadota; class Alphaproteobacteria; order Hyphomicrobiales; family Rhizobiaceae; genus Rhizobium; species Rhizobium sp. 2YAF20. The sequence goes on from NZ_JBFRFF010000014.1 coordinate 62,819, forward strand.
ATTGCCTTGATGACCGTTGCGCGCGGAAGCGCCGTGGTTACCGGTACGGTCTTGCGCTGGGCGTTGGCGCGGCGATGTCCCGCATACCAGTTGCCGACCCGCCAAAGCACCGCCATCCCCACGAGGGCTACGACTGAAAACCAGGCGACGCTTTGCTGGCCGCGCGGCAAGACTATGAACGCTGCAAGCAGAGGTCCCAGCGCCGATCCGAAATTTCCGCCGACCTGAAACAATGACTGCGCCAGACCATGCCGTCCGCCCGAGGCCAGTCGCGCGACGCGCGACGATTCTGGGTGAAAAACAGCCGAGCCCAAACCGACCACGCCAGCGCCGATGAGCAAGACCCAATAGGCATGGGCGAACGCCAGAAGCACCAGTCCGATCAGTGTGAAACCCATGCCGACCGTCAGCGAATAGGGCAGGGGTCGCTTGTCGGTATAGATGCCGATCAGCGGCTGTAGCAACGATGCGGTGACCTGGAAGACCAGGCCGAGGAGGCCGATCTGGGTGAAATCGAGCCCATATCCCTGCTTGATCATCGGATAGAGGGCCGGGATCAGAGATTGCATCGTATCATTGAGCAGGTGGCAGAAGCTGACCGCCATGATGATGCCGAATACCGTCTCTTCGGCCGATTGTCTTTCCAAACTCACTGCGCTGTTCGTCACGATCAAACTCCCTTATTGGAGGCCATTCGATAGGCTGGTTGCTTAAACGTTGCTTTCGTGTTTTGGTCCATTTCTTTCGCGTGTGGGCCAAAGTATGGCGGGGCAGTCAGACGGAGAGGCAAGGGTCGTGCGGGAACGCCGTGATGAGCGCCTGAAGGCGATCGAATCGGACGGACCGATCTATCCTCTCCCGAGCGACTACACGCCGGGAGACGTCGTTGCGCGGCACAGCCATTCGCGGCCGCAACTGCTCTACGCCAGGAGCGGCGTCCTCATGGTGACCTCGACGGCGGGACGCTGGATGGTGCCGCCCGATCACGCTTTGTGGATTCCAGCCGGTATCGAACACTCCGTCGACATGGTGGGGCATGTGAACATGCTTTCGGTCTTCGGTGCTCCTAGCGCGCTGCCGGATGCAGTTCGTGTTGTGGCGATGACCGATCTTGCGCGGGCGCTGATCATGGAGGCAGCGGCGGCGCTGCCTGATGGCCATGTGACGGCGCGGATCGATCTCGTCATGCGGCTGCTGCTGGAGGTGATTTCGACGCTGCCGGAACGGTCGCTCGGCCTGCCCTTTCCGGGCGAGCCTCGGCTTGCGGCGCTCTGCCGCCGATTTGTGCTCAATCCCTCGCCCCATCTCGTCATCGACGATTGGGCGAAGGAGCTTTCCATGAGCCGGCGTACCTTCACGCGCGCATTCCACCGCGAGACTGGTCTCAGCCTGTCGATCTGGCGCCAGCAGGCTTGCCTCTTCGCTGCTTTTCCGCGCCTGGCCGCCGGGGAGGCAATCACTAGCGTCGCGCTTGATCTCGGCTATGAGAGCATTGCCGCCTTTACGACCATGTTCAAGCGCATGCTCGGCGCTTCACCCCGGGCCTATTTTGGCAGGAAGGGTCCTTAGCGGCGGAACCGGCGAGGTTACGCGTCGAAATCAAGCGTAACCTCGTCAAGCAGCTGCGTCAGCGGCAGCAACGGCTTGCGAATGCGTTGGCCCAACTGCCTCTTGAAGCCGAGGACGTTCAAAAGAAAGCTTCTCGTATAAAGGCCGGGGCCGCTTGAATAGGTGCGCCAGCCGCCATCGACTGCCAAGTCGCCGGCCTTCACGCGATCCCAATCGGTTGCCGCCTGATAGCGGTCGTGGAAGGCAGCGTCGCTGCTGCTGAAATAGGTGTTGCGCTGGCGCAGCGACGCGTGCGGCAGCCGGTCGGTGACCGAGATCGGGTTGACGAGCGCCAGCGCGTCCCAGAGAGCGTCAGCCTTTTCGTCTATTGCCAGCGCCTCGCAATAGCGCAGATGTGCGTGGACATACATCAACCCGATCTCGCGGCCGAAGAAGGACGACGACTCAGCCCGTCGGAACAGCGTTTCAGGCCCGCCGGAATATCGCGCCGGTTTTTCCATCAGTCTGACGCCGTCGGGAAACAACAAGTTCTCGTCGATCAGCTTCATGTGGCTGTGCCGCTGCTCGGGCGTGAAGAGACCGCCGAGCATGGCCTGTGTCATCGAAATCAGCGAAAAGTGCAGCCCGGTGCGCCGATCGTCGGGATGGAGCAAAAGCTCGACCTCGTCATGGTCTGGATCGAACAGGCCGTAGCCAGCGACGATCCCATCCCGGATCAGGAAGCGATTGAAATCCTCTTTGATCGCCGCGGCCGTCTGCGCAAGCGACTTGCCCTCCTCGGTCTGACCGCGATGGTCGAGAATGGCCGAATAGCGGACGATCTGTTCGTAGAGTAGCGAAACGGTCCAACTGCTGACCATCCAGTCGCGCAAGTGAGGATCCGCCGGCTGCAGGCTGTCATTCCAATCTCCTTCTCCATATCGGATCAAGTGGGTGCCGGGAATGGAGCGCTCGCGCACGGTCTCCAGCAGTTTTTCCACATGCGCCGCGATCGAAGCCGTCTCCGGCGTTCTCTCGGCTGTTTCGTCGACGCGCCAGGATGCCGTCTCGTCCAGGAAACCGAAGTCGCCGGTCGCTTCGATGTAGTCGCAGAGTGCCTTCAACGGCCAGACGACGATATCGCCATGGCTTTCGCCGGAGCGGATGTTCGAATAGGGCTCGAGCATGAACCATTGGGGCCAATCGCCGCGATCGCGATACTGCTCGGCAAAGACGATCGAGAGCAGCTGCTTCACCTCGGCATCATGCTCATAGGCGAGCAGAAACTCGACCGGACCTTGGCACGCGTCGCGGGTGCCCCAGGCAGCGCCGGTATATTGTTCGAGCCCATGCGGAACGCTCAGATGCACGATTGCGTCATGTGCCATCCACGGCAGGATCGTTGCCTGGGCAGCAATATCAGGGCCCTTGCCAGCAAGGTCGAGGCCGCGTGTCACATGACGCCAGAAGGCTGACGCCGAGGCCAGCTGCTCCTCATCTGCGACGCCGGCCTGATAGCGCTCGGCGAGGCGTTCGCCCTCCGCCGCGTCACTCATCGATCCGACCACTGCGAAGGAAAGCGCGTTGGTCACCCGGGAGGTCAGCGCGACGTAAGCGCCGTCCCGTGCGATGCCATCGCCATAGAGCAGTTCGTCGCCGCCGATAGCTTCGATCGCGTCGGGCGTCGATGTCACAAGGTGGTAGGCTGCCTCAGGAAAACGCTCGCCCCAGAGCCAGCCGGGGTCCGGCCGAAATGAGACGCGCTTGGCTGCGGCATCGATCTCGATCCGACCGCTGGTTTCGAACTCCCGCTCGCCAAGCACGACATGTCCGAAGACGAGGAAACGGCAGGGAGCACCCTTGACCACAATGTTCCATTGCATCGCCGGATCTTGGCCTGATGCCACCGATGTCACGGTGATGGTGCGGTCAGGCAGACTGTAGATCCAGCGGCAGTCGCTAAGCCCCATCTCAAACACGGTGGGAACGGCGAGCATCTGCCAGCCCTGGCCGATATCGGCAAGGATGCGCAGGCCGCTGGTGCGCGTCAGATTGTAAGGATCGCGGGAAACGGAAAACAGCTTGTGAAACGATGTGTTGCCGATGGTCAGTTGCGCGGCGAAGATGCCCTGCATCCAGCAGGTTGCCGCAAGCGTCCGGTCGTCCGGCAGCATGTTGCCGCCGCTGCGAAGGATCGCGCCATGGCGCCGGGCGACGGCAAGTTCCTTGTCGCGCAGTACGATGTGGCGATTTTGAAATCCGTTCTTCACGAAGAAGGAAAGCAGGCGACCGTCGACGCGCTCTTCCAAGTCCCGGACGGGATAGAGCCGTTGAATAGCCGCTGCATCGAGCGATACCGCTGCGACCAGCGGCGCATCCTGAACGACGCTGCGCACCGGGTGCATTTCATCGATGTCGGATCTGGAGTGATCGGTTGCGAAATCGGCGACAAGGTCGAGACGGGAAAGGTCCGCATCGCTCGACGCCTCGGGATGATCGGCGACGAACAGGCCGAAAAACCGCGTGACTTGAGGATTGCTGCGGCTAAGGGACAGAGGTCCGGACTGGAGCGTTGAACAGGCCACCTCATGCTGGCGCCGCGCGCTGGGCAGGCTCGCGCCAAAGGCGGGCACCATATGGCTGTCATGCGCGCCGACAAGCTGGATAGCGTCAGTTGCATAGGCGGCCGCTCGATCGACGCAGCCCTGCGCCAACCAGGGGTTTCTTGCGCCGCTCTGTTTGAGATTCTGCCTGTTCATGATGACGGAGCCGAATGCTGGGTGCTCGGCGATGTGATGGTCGATATATTGGGAGGCGTAGGCTTCGCTTCCCATCAGGAAACCCCGGTCCCCAAGACCGATGTCCTGGAGCAGCACGAGATCGGCTGGAACGACGTCCGCAGTCCTATTCTCAAGCGTTACGGTCCAGAGCCAGATCGCTTCGGTTGGGTGCAATTCCAGCTGGACACTATGTCCAACCCCTTGCGTCTCTCCGCTCCACGAAAAAGCTGCCCCATTCTGGCCGAAGCGGACGGCGGCTCTCGGACCGACAATTTCGGCGACCGCCGGGCGCTGCCCGCCGATCCTGATGTAAAGCCTGCCGATACCGCCATAGAGCGGCGAGCCGAGGACCTGGTTGATCATTGCGGTCCCCTGCGGATCGGTATGCTCGATAGCAAAGAGCGTGCCGTTGGGCAGAGCCGACGCCGATAGGCCGGCCTCGTTGGCGATGGAGAGCAAGCCGAGATTTTCTCGGTGCGGCGTCTGGAAGCTGCGTTTGGGTTCGGAGGACATAGCTGGCATCCCGTGATTCACATCGGTTGTTACTAGAGCACAGGAATGTCTGGGATAATAGGACGCGACAGCAGGCATCGCAGTGCGGTCCCTAGCAAACGCTCGATTTTCGCGCCGGGACTACACGCCTTCATCGCTTGTGGCACAGGCGGCTTCACTCGATTAGGAGACGCTGTGCAAATGTGGCCTTTGATTAAATTTTCGGCTTAGAGGCGATGATGGCGTTGGTGACCACGAGGGGTGGATGGGCGCGGTTTCTACATCGCCTCGAGGCTCTTGACGTAAGCCCGCCAGCCGCCGTGGCCGGTTATGTCGCTTGCTCCATCCAGACCCACGGCCTCGACCAGAAAGCCCTTGGCGACGCTGTCGTCGCCAAGCGTGATCGTGCCGATGCCGAGAGGGGCTGGGATGGCGGCGACGAACCGCCCGAAGGCGGCCGGCGTCAATTGCCAGACCTCGACCGCAATCTCTGCGCCTTCGCCGTCGTCAACGCGGATCAGGCCGGGCTTGGCAGGGATTTGGCCGGCAAGAGCGAAGAGGCGGTAGCACGCGGCCGTCCGAGCCGTCCTTACAAAGCGCGCGCCCAGTGTGCGAAGCTGTCCGTTCAACGGCATGCCGGACAGATGCGCGCCAACGACGACGAGATCGATGAGATCACTTCGCTCTGTTTGCGGAGCGCACCGCTGCACCGGCTGCGCCCATCCAGTGGCTCCGAGCGACAGGCCGCTTGCGTGATGCAGATCGCGGGCGAGCTGCGCGGTCAGTGCATCACTGCCGAAAGGTGCAAGCAACGTCACGCTTGCCGGAAGGCCATCGGCGCGCGTCCCGGTTGGAACCGCGATGCCGCACATGTCGAGAAGGTTGACGAAATTGGTGTAGGTGCCGAGGCGCGAGTTCTCGCGGATCGGTTCGGCCTCAAGGTCCGCGCGCGTATAATGTGTGGGCGCGGTTGGGACGCAAAGAATATCGACGGACGCGATCAACGGCTCAACCTGCCGCTTCAACGCCTGCAGGGCATACAGGCCATTGAACGCGTCTGCTGCGGAAAGCGCCTTTGCGCCGCCGTAGATCTTCCGGGTGACCGGATGAAAGCTCGCCTCTTTCTCATTGAAGAATGCATCGACGGCCGCATAACGCTCGGCCACCCAGGCGCCTTCATAAAGCAGGTTTGCAACCGCGTAGAAATCCGAGAACGGCAGTTCCACCAGCCGGTGCCCAAGGCTGGCAAGTGTCTCCAGTGCGCGCGCATAGGCCGCCTCCATCTGCCGGTCGCCGAAGAACTGGAGATCGGCTATCGAGGGAACGCCGATCACAAGCGCCGGCGGAGTTGCGCCAAGTGCTGACGTTTCGACAACTCTCGAATAGGCATCCGATGGATCGGCCTTTGCGGCCACGGAAAAGACGGACCAGGCATCATCGACCGTCAGGGCAAAGACGGAGACGCAGTCCAGCGTGCGGCACGCCGGGATCACGCCGGTCGTCGACAGTGCGCCGAGGCTCGGTTTAAGGCCGACAATGTTGTTCAATCCCGCCGGGATACGGCCCGAGCCGGCAGTGTCGGTTCCCAGCGCGAAGCAGACGATGCCGCGGGCAGTTGCGACCGCTGAGCCGGAGCTCGACCCGCCGGGCACCAGCGCCGGGTCGATTGCATTGCGCGGTACGGGATAGGGCGTGCGGACGCCGACGAGGCCGGTGGCGAATTGATCGAGATTGGTCTTGCCGATCACTAATGCGCCGGCCTGCCTCAGCAGACGAACAACGGTGGCATCGGCTTGCGGCAAATAGGAATAGTCGGGGCAGGCGGCCGTGGTCGGCATGCCGGTCACGTCTATGTTGTCCTTCACGGCGAAGGGAATGCCCCATAGCGGCCTCGACGCGGGGTCGAACGGCCCAAGCGCTTTCGCCTCGGCAATCAGGCTTGCTCTGTCTGCCAGATGAAGAAAGATACCGGGATCGTCCGCCGCCGCAATGCGGGCAAACACCGTGTCGATCATGTCGATAGGCGTCCAGCCGCGGGCAAAGGCGGCATGCAGAGAGCTGATATCGAAAACCTGACCGTCGATCATGCCGCTTCCTCTTCGAGGATAATGACCGGCCGATCCCATTGGATGAGCACGACACAGCCGATGTCGCTCCAGACAGAGTGCTCCGTGCCCGCCGCGTTCACCAGATAGCTTCCCTTGCCATAGTCGCCGGTCTCGTCGGACTGCGTGCCGTCCAGCACCAATATGGTTTCCAGCCCCTGGTGCAGATGGCGCGGAACCGCGGCGCCGGCCTCATATTTTAACAGTGCCACGCCTGGCTGGTCGCCCTCGAATTGGCGGATCCAATGGATCGTCACCCCCGGCCGAAAAAGACCGAATTCGAGGCGGCGCCAACCGTCCGCGGTGAGATCTTCGCGTGTGGTCTCAGGCACGATCAATTCCTTGCAATATATCATCAATATGCGCGGTCCAGCCGACGATCGCGCCCTGGGCGCGGATCATCGCAATGGCCGAGGCTTTAAATTCGGCAAAATAGCTTTCGGTCGCTTCCTCGATGAGCAGACACTCATAGCCCCGGTCGTTCGCCTCGCGCATCGTTGTCTGCACGCAGACCTCCGTCGTTACGCCGGCAAAGACAAGCTGGCCAATGCCGCGGCTCTTCAGGATATCGCCAAGCGGGGTCGCGTAGAAGGCTCCCTTGCCGGGCTTCTCGATGACGATCTCGCCGTCGATGGGAGCGAGTTCGGGCAGGATTGCCGTTCCCGGCTCGCCAGCGATCAGCACCCGCCCCATCGGTCCATCGTCGCCGATGCGCAGGTCAGGGTCGCCGCGGTTGCGCTTTGCCGGCGGCAGGTCGGAAAGGTCGGGCCTGTGGCACTCCATCGTGTGAATGACCGGCAGCCCTGCCGCGCGAAAGCCTTCGATCAGGCGTTTCACATCCGGCACGATGCGGGTGATACGGCTGACATCGTTGCCAAGACTTGCGCCGAAGCCGCCGGGCTCGGCAAAATCGCGCTGCATGTCGATGACGATGAGCGCAACTGCGTCCAGCCGGAGTGGAAAGGCGAACGGCTCAGCCATGATCTCAGCCATCAGTGATGCCCTGCCATGTGCGCGCCGATGACGGCAATGTCCGCCGCAAGCGCCGGCGTTTCATAGACCAGCCTTCCTTCCGAAATGACCATGATCCGATCCGACATTTCCAAAAGCTCGTCGAGGTCCTCGGACAGCAGAAGCACAGCCGTGCCGGCGTTGCGCGCCCGCATGATCCGCGCCCGGATTTCCGCAACCGCCGAGAAATCGAGGCCGAAGCACGGATTGGAGACGATCAGCAGATCGACCTCGCCTGTCAGTTCGCGGGCGAGCACCGCGCGCTGCACATTGCCGCCGGAAAGTGCGGCGATCGGCGATGACGATGACGCCGTCTTCACCTTGAAGTCAGAAATCAGGGACACGGCGCGGCGGCGCATCTTGCCGGCGTTGAGCCAGATCGCATCGGCGCCGTTCTCCTTGAGATCGAAGGTGCGGAACGAGAGGTTTTCCGTCACCGTCATCCGCGGCGCGCAGGCATTCTGCAGCGGCTCTTCGGGAATGAAGCGGACATTGTGCTTCCGTGTCTCCTCGCGGGTGGCGTTGTAGTCCGTACCGTTGACGCTGATGCTGCCTGAATTCGGCGGGCGCTGCCCGGCAAGAATTTCGATCAGCTCCTTCTGCCCGTTTCCGGAGATACCCGCTACGCCGACGATCTCGCCGGCCTGAACGGTCAGGTTCTCGATATTGATTGTCTTCAGGCCCGAACGATCAGGCGCCCTGACCTTTTGCAGCGAAAGCACCGGCTGTGTGCTGCTTTCGACCGGCAGTCTCGTATCGAGTTCGGCCAGTTTGACATCGCCGATCATCATTGATGCCATTTCGCTTGTCGAAAGCTCTCCGACCTTGCCGCCGCCGACCAGTTTTCCGCGTCTGAGAATGGTCACAGCGTCGGCGAATTTGGTCACTTCGTGAAATTTGTGCGAGATCATCAGGACTGTAAGCTCGCCGCGCTCCGTCATGCCGCGCACCAGCCCCAACATTTCGTCCGCTTCGGCTGGCGTCAGGACCGACGTCGGCTCGTCGAGCACGAGGAAGCTGCGGCCTAGATAGAGCTGCTTGACGATTTCCAGCTTCTGCTTCTCGCCAGCCGCCAGATCACTGACCGCACGATCGAGCGGGATCTTGAAGGGCATGCGCTCCATGAAGGCTGCAAGCTCCTTGCGCTCCTTCGCCCAATTGATGATGGCCGGTACTTCCGTTCGGCTGATGACGAGATTTTCGGCGCCCGTCAACGACGGCACCAGCGTGAAATGCTGGTAGACCATCCCGAGCCCATAATTTGCCGCATCCTTCGGGGAGGCGATCGACACTTCGCGGCCGTCGACGGAAAGCGAGCCCGACGTCTGGTGGTAAAAGCCCATGATGCATTTGACCAGCGTCGATTTGCCGGCTCCGTTTTCGCCGAGCAGCGCGTGGAACGAGCCTGCGGGAATGTCGATCGACACGTGATCGAGTGCCGTGAAGCCGCCGAACCTCATGGTCATGTCGAGTGTCTGGACGCCGACGGCGGCGCCCGCCTTCGGGAGAGACGTATCGCTGATGCGCATCATGGCAATTGGCTCACGAGCGAGGCCGAATTCGAAACGGAGCCGAAGACGCCTCCTTGCATCTTCACCATCTTGATCGCGGCCAGGTGGTTGCCGTAGTCGGTCGCTCCGCAGCAATCCTCCAGCAGCAGGCATTCGAAGCCGCGGTCGTTTGCCTCGCGCATGGTGGTGTGAACGCAGACATCGGTGGTGATGCCGGTCAGAATGATGTTCTCAATGCGTTTCTGGTTGAGGATCAGCTCCAAGTCGGTCGCGCAGAACGAGCCTTTGCCAGGCTTGTCTATGATCGTTTCGCCGTCGAACGGCTTCAACTCGTCGATGATGTCCCAGCCGGGTTCGCCGCGCACCAGGATGCGCCCGCAAGGGCCTGGGTCGCCGATGCCGGCATTGATGCGCTGCGAGCGCCAGCGCTTGTTGGCCGGAAGGTCGGCAAGATCCGGACGATGGCCCTCGCGCGTATGGATGATGTGGTAGCCCTTGGCTCGCATCGCCGTCAGCACCGAGTTTATCGGTTCGATCGGAGCCCGCACCAGCGACAGGTCGTAGCCCATGTGATCGACATAGCCGCCGGGCCCGCAGAAATCAGTCTGCATGTCGATGATGATCAGCGCCGTGTTGTCGGGCCTAAGCGCGCCGTTATAGGGCCAGGGATAGGGGTCGGCGGTGATGTAATGTCCTTTTGTGGTCGCGAGCGCATCCATAGTCTGGCTCCTATTTCGTGATCGAAAGCGCGGCAGGCGCGCCCGAAAGCGAGCGCGTCGGCGACGAAGTGATGATCATGATGACGAGGGTCATCACGTAGGGCGCGGCGTAGAAAAGATAATATCCCTCGGACACGCCGACGGATTGCAGCGCCGGGCCGAGCGCACCAGCGCCGCCGAAGAGCAGGGCTGCCAGAAAACAGCCGATCGGGTTCCAGCGCGCGAAAATCACAAGCGCAACGGCCATCAGGCCCTGGCCTGAAGAAATGCCTTCGTTCCACGATCCGGGATAATAGAGCGACAGATAGGCCCCCCCAACGGCTGCCAGCGACCCGCCCGCGGCAGTCGCGAGCAGGCGGATGCGATCGGGGTCGATGCCCATGGCTCGGGCAGCATCGGTGCTGTCTCCGACGACGCGGAGGATGAGGCCGACGCGCGTGTTGCGAAAAGCCCACCACAGAACTACTGCAAAGACCGCACCGATGAGAAAGAGCGCATTGATGTTCAGAGCGGCCTGGACCTGCGACACGCTCGACCAGAACCCGAGTGGGATGGCAGGAAGATGGGGTGCCGCCGGTTTGATGAAGGACTTGCCGAGAAAGAACGCCATGCCAAGGCCGAACTGCATCATGGCAATACCGATCGCGATGTCGTTGACTTTCGGCCACTTGCAGATCCAGCCATGGACGGAACCGAACACCGCGCCTGTCGCCATTGCGGCGAGCACGCCAAGCCAGGGCGAGCCCGTCATGACGGCAACGGCATAGGCGGTCATCGCACCAAAGACGAGCGTTCCCTCAAGCCCGAGATTGATGCGACCCGAGCGCTCGGTGATGGTTTCGCCAAGACTGACGAAGATGAAGGGGGTGGAGACACGGATGGCGCCGGCAAGGATTGCAAGCGGTACGCCCCACAGGCCGATTACGGTCTGTTCCATCAGGCGCTCCTCTTCCAGAGATCGGGATTGAATATCTTCAAGCGGCCGTAGAAGGTTTCGCAAAAGAGGATGACCACGAACAACGTCCCCTGCAAGACGAGGACCGTTGCGTCAGGCAGCCCCATGCGGCGTTGGATAAGGCCTCCTGAGGCATCGATGCCGCCAAGCAAAATGGCGACAGGAATGATGGCCAGCGGATTGTGCCTTGCCAGAAAGGCGACAAGAATGCCGGTATAGCCATAGCCGGCTGCGAGCGACGCATTGGCACTGCCCTGCACGGCGGCCACCTCGATCATGCCGGCAAGTCCGGCGCAGCTGCCGGCAATCCCCGTGAAGCCGACGATCAGGCGGCCGACTGGCAGTCCCTGGATCTGAGCGGCGCGGACATTTCCACCGGCGATGCGGGCTGCAAAACCATAGCTAGTGATCTCGATTAGGACCCAGGAGACGACGCAGGCGACAATGCCGATGACGAGCCCCCAATGGACGTCCATGCCGGGAATGTTTCCGAGCCGGTCGATCGCCGGAAGCGGCGCCGTCGAAGGCTTGTTGAGGCTGGCGGGATCGCGCAGCGGGCCTTCGATGAACTGGTTCATCAGTGCGATGGCTATATAGGCCATCAGCAGCGAGGCGATGGTCTCGTTGACGCCGCGATAGTGTCTGAGGAAGCCGACGAAGCCGATCCAGACAGCGCCCATGGCCATGGCGGCAATTGCCATGGCGAGAAGCACCAGAAGCGGCGGTACGCTATTGACCAGCGGCAGGGCAATCGCTGCTGCCGCGACGCCACCGAGAACGACCGCGCCTTCGCCGCCGATGATGACAAGGCCGAGGCGCGCCGGCAGGGCGACACAGAGCGCGGTGAGCAGGAGAGGGGCTGCCCGGCTGAGGCTGTTCTGGATGGAGAACCAGCTACCGAAGCCGCCCTGGTACATATACCGGAAGAGATCGGTCGGCGACTTGCCGACCGCCAGGATGAACAGTGAAAACAGGGCGAGGCCGAACAGGATAGCACCGAGGCCGATGGCAACCGGCTCCGCCCGCCGTGCCAGCCACTCGAGCGTCGGAGCCATTGTCGCTTGCCATTGGGCTTGCGTAATGGGTGCTGCGGAATTGTCTGCCTCGATCGTCATGACGCCGCCCCTGCTTGCTTAGGCTGTCGAACCGACCACACCTTCGACGAGATAGTCCATGCTCTCGAGTTCGATCGCGTCCTCGGCGTAGCTCTTGCCGGGATCGACGATCTGCTTGCCCTTGTTGTCCTTCATCGGACCCTTGAACACTGAGAAGCTGCCGGCCATCATCTCGGCCTTGGTCGCCTCGAACTTTTTGGCTGCCTCCGCCGACACGCCGGGGCCAAGGGGGCTCATCTTGACGAAGCCGTCCTTCAGGCCGCCGCGAACGAAGTTCCCCAGCTTCTGGCCGGCCTGCGCCTGCTTGATGAAGTTGGTGTAGACATTGCCCCACGCCCATTCGGCGCCGGTCAAGTACTTCTCCGGCGCAAGCGGGCTCTGGTTGGCATGGTAACCGCAGACGAAGGCGCCGCGACCGGCGGCAGTCTCGACGACGACCTTCGGGCTGTCGACGTGACAGGTTATGACGTCGGCGCCCTGGTCGATCAGAGCGTTCGTGGCTTCGGCTTCTTTAACCGCCAGCGACCATTCGCCGGTGAAGATCACCTGGCATGTAATCGCCGGATCGACGGAGCGGGCTCCGAGGAGGAAGGAATTGATGTTCTGCAACACCTGCGGGATGGGCTTGGCCGCAACAAAGCCGATCTTCTTGCTCTTGCTGGCATAACCGGCCGTGATGCCGTTCAGGTATTGCCCCTGACCGATATAGCCGAAGTAGGAGCCCGTATTCATCGGGTTCTTATCCTTCTGCCAGAGGCCGCCGCAGTGACGGAACTGGATGTCAGGGTATTTTGCAGCCATGGCCAGCATGTGGGGGTCGAAATAACCGAAGGATGTCGGGAAGATCAGCGTGGCGCCGTCGAGATTGATCATCGACTCCATCGTCTTTTGAACGTCGACCGTTTCGGGGACCTTCTCCTCCTCGACGACGGTGACGCCCGGCATTGCCTTGACAACGGCGGCACCTTCCGCGTGGGCCTGGTTGTAGCCATAATCGTCCTTAGGGCCGACATAGATGAAACCGACGCTCAGCGCAGTCTGCCCAAAGGCGCCGGTCGCGAGGAAGGAAGGCGCCAAGCCCGCAGCCACACCGGTGGCGGTGGTCTGCAGAAACGAGCGGCGTGTCATGGGAAGGAGTTTGGTCATGGGAGTGCTCCTCAAGGGCGATGGCCGGTTTGAAATCCTACAGAAAAGTGTATGCAATGGTCGTGCCAGTTTCTATGATATTGAAAACATTTATATTACTGATATATCAATGACGATCAGCGAAAACTGCATGCACTTTTGACAATCAAAATGATGAAAAGAAGAGCAGGCTCCAAGAATGAGGCAGTTGACTTGGGTGCAGCCAATGGGAAACTCCCCGCCGGGAAATCACGCTGCACTGGGCGCCTAAAAATACAGTTTTCCCCACGGATTTGACATCTTTGATGTCGAAAGGCATCTGTATGCAAATCATCTAGAGTGTTAGATTCTCCTGTGAAACACGTCAGACGAAAGCAAATCATCCGGGCGGGAACGACGGTCGAGCAGGTTGTGCGAGCGATTGCGGATCTGATCGTCACGGGGAAAATGCAGCCGGGCGAACGGCTCGACGAGCTATCGCTCGCAGGCCGCTTTGAGGTATCCAGAACGCCGGTGCGGGAAGCTCTGCGTCAGCTCTGCGCCATGGGACTTGTCGGCCGCGAGCCGAACCGCAGCGCCGTCGTCACCAATGTGACGGGCAATTATCTCGCCTCTATGTTCGAGGCCATGGCCGAGCTTGAAGGGATTTGCGCGCGGCTCAGCGCCGAGCGCATGACGATAGACGAACGTCGCTCGCTGGAGAATGGCCATCGCCACTCGATTGACCTGGTTCACGCTGGCGATGAGGAAAATTATGCTGCCTACAACATCGAATTTCATACGAGGCTTTATCGCGGTGCACATAATGATCACATCTGCGATCTCGTGACGCAGACCCGGGCGCGGCTTGCGCCATTCCGGCGGGCGCAGTTCAGATTACCAGGGCGCCTGGCGAAATCCTATGATGAGCATGCCGGCATCGTCACAGCAATCATGCGCGCCGATGGCGAGGCTGCCGGTCGCGCCGCCTACGCCCATGTTTCAATTGTCAGCGATGCAAGTGCTGTCTTTGCCTCGACTGATGCGGTGCGCGGATAAGATGCGCAACGATCGGGCGCAGGGCGCTCATGAGATCGAGCCCAAGCTGTGCATCACACGATCACGGCGTGCAGCGTCGAAGTACGAAGCAGCACGCCTTGCATTTGGCTAGAAATCTTGCCAGCTGCCTTGGCTCGGCGACTTGGCGTTCGAGAAAGCCCTGTTGACGCCAGCCACCATTTTTTGAACCGGTGAGCCAAACTGCAGATTTTCTCCGCGAGCGATCGCCGATCGGGCCGACATTATTCTGTGAGCAGTTGCGACGTGCTTGTCGTCGTGACTGTCCGCGCCAAGATTGAATTGAGAGATGAGATCGTGCAACTGGCTTGCTTCCGACGCGGGATTGGCACCGGCGGCATTGGTCTCCTCGACCATGTCTGCATTTTTCTGCGTGACTACCTCTTAACTATTACCAATAGTTTTTATTTTTGGCATGGCGACACATCAGAAGCATAGAAATTCTCGCTATGCAGCATAAACGCTATGTTCCCTCAGTATTTTCCTGAGGGGAAGCCGCTGGGCAATCTTTGCCGAAGGCGCCGATGGGAAAAGCCCGCGATGCCGCGCGCGCGGTTCCAGCTATTTTCGCTCGAGGGATGAGAAGGCCTTGGCCTGCGCTGGTGCCGCTGCCGCTGCCGGCCCCGATACATCGAGGTAGCTCATGATGCTGTCGACGTGATTGACCTGCGAACGCAGGTTATCCAGGGACTTGCCGGTAAGATTGGTGCCGGCGGGCAGGCTGGCGGTCAAGGGATTCTCGTATTGGCCGTTGACCCGGAGCTCGTAGTACAGATGGGGCCCGGTCGAATAACCAGTCGAGCCGACATAGGCGATGACCTCGCCCTGCGTCACGCGCTGCCCGACCTTCAGGTCTCGAGGTGTCGAGGCTATATGAGCATATGTCGTCTCGTAGCCGCCGTCGTGGCGGATGCGAACATATTTGCCATACCCCGTTTCGGAATCGATCTTTTCAACGACCCCATCGCCGGCTGCGAGGATCGGAGTGCCCATTGGCGCGCGGAAATCGACGCCGTTATGAAATTTCTTCACGCCGAGGATAGGGTGAACGCGCCACGCAAACCCATCACCGAGTTTTCCGCCGGGGACGGGGCGATGCGCAAGATACTTTGCGACCGAATGGCCGTCTTCGTCATAGAATTCAGACAGCGCGTCGGGTCCATTGCGATGTAGATAGAAGCGGTGGGCCTCGTCGCCCGAATGGAACTCGATGAACATCAGTTCCTGATTGTCATCATCCGATTTACGGAAGAGCAAGTCGACGCTGTCGGGCGCGTTGTCGCCGACACCGAGCGTGATGCCTTTCGAAGCCGCGAGCTTCATCAAGCCCGTCGCCGCATCGTCGGAAAGCCCGGCCCGCTCCAGCCGTGAGCGCAGGCCTGTCTGATCGCCGTCCCGCACGCCCTTGAGATCAACGGCTGCGACCTCGGTGGAGGAAGGTGCTTCTGACTGGCCTTCGCTATACAGAGTGGAAAACAGGCGGTCGTCCGAAAGTGTGACGAAACCGTCTGCATCATCCCGCGCCACGACACGTTCCCCGGCCTTGTCGCCGTTCAGTTTCGCCATGATGAGCTTTGGCTGTCCATCGATCGGGTTCTTCTCCATCAAGAGCTCGAGACTATCGCCCGGCGCGACGGTGTCGGTTGCCAGCGCCTGCACGAGCTGATCTCGGTTCTCGTCTCCAAGGCCTGCAGTTTCAAGCACATCCGCCAATTCCTGCCGGTTCTTCGGCATGGACACCAGGCGCTTGATCTCGCGGGTGGGCGGCGCTTCGGCCGAGGTGTAGCTGACATTGAGCGGAACGCCACGCACCGGGAAACGCGACCGTTTGCCGGAAATCATGGTGCCGGGAGGTGAATAGATACCGTTTCGCATGTCCGCCAACAAAGGCTGCGACCATCGCCCGGTATAGGATTGCGTTTCATCCATCTGCGAGGACGCGGCGGCCATGGATCCGCCTTCGCCGTAGTCGCTCGCATCGCCTTTGAAGACAAGGGTCAGGCGGTGATAGGTGAATATTCTGGTCTCGCCGCTTGAGAGCGTTTCGGCAACTTGCGCGAAGCGTGAGCCATCAAAGCGTTTCCGGCCGGCAAGCCGGTTTGCCTTCGGCATTGAAGGCTGTGATTGCGCCACCTCGGAATGCGGCACCTGAACCGCCTGAGCGATCGTGTGCCGGGCGAGCAGAGGATAGATTACCGCGGCCAGCAGACCGAAGGAGGCACCAGCTCCCAAGCCGATGGCGATCAGGTGGCGCAGATGAGCAGAGCGCGGCAAAAAGGGAATATGAAATTCGTGGTGTGGATGTGCCTGGATTGCCGCTTCTGCCGGGAATTGCACGTAGAGCGGACTTTCGGCCATAGATGCGGGAAACCCTTGCAGATCACGGTGATGGCCAAGCTAAGGCTGAATATGGCGAAAACTAGGCAAACGTTACCGCAAATTTAATTATGCAGAGGTTCTTTCGCTTGGCGCTATCAATGCTTGCATCCGCAAGCATGCGCACCCTCACGCAGCGGTTGGTTTGTTACGATCGTCCGCTTCGTCTGGCTTCGAGATCGAATCTCGGATGACACCATAATGGCTTCCCCATTGGTCGGTCATCGAGCAGCGGACGTCCCAAAGCTCAGGGAAGAATCGATAGCGGGCGCCGGCCTGCAGCAGGTCGACCGGTCGACCCTTGAGCGACTTCGATCCGAGGCCGATCGAGCGATGGATCAGATAAAGGTGGTGGGCGCGAAACTTCTGAAACAGCTCGTCGAATTCAATCAGGGCTTCTGCGACCACATAGCTATCGCCGTGATCATATTTCCCATCGTAGATATCCTCGACAGTGAGGCTGGGGCCATCGAGATAGCTTGCCTTGAACGCATGCCAGAGATCCGGCGGAATCCGCAGCAGGAATTTGAAGCCGGGCGATTCCTGGCCGCTGCCGTTGCCAAGCTGCAGGCGGATCTGCTGATATTCCTTCGGCGACATGGTTTCTAGAAGGTCGAGCTGCGCCGTCATCATTCGCATCAAACGGTGTACGCGGCCCATCAGCGTTACGATGCGATGGGTGTTGGCATCTTCGAGATAGGCCAGGACGTCGACCAGCGTATAGGCGATGAGTTTCATCCACAGCTCTTCGACCTGGTGCACGATCTGGAACTGCAGTTCGTCAGCATTTGCCATTTCAGCCAGAGGCTTCTGGCAGGCAAGTAGCCGGTCGCACTGGAGATAGACGCCATAATCGCGCATCTCAGGCGCCTCGATGCGGGCGTAATAGTCTTCTCTGTTCATGGTCTGTCCCCTTGCGCGGCTCTTCAGCTCGAAGCCTGTTTGCTTTCGTCGATGATAGGAAATTTTTGGCTGAACATTGTTTCTATTTGTCATGGTGAATGCCATGATCAGAGTACGAATGGACAAGATTTCAGCCTTGGAGAGAACGATGGCCTTAAGTCTGCTGGATCAGAAGATCGTTTCTGCGCTGGAAGCGGATGCGCGCATGTCGTTTGCCGCGCTGGCCGAGATCGTCGGCCTCAGCAAGACACCGTGCTGGAAGCGGGTAAAGGCGCTGGAGGAGGCTGGCATCATTCGCGGGTACAGGACAATGCTCGATGCCGCCCTGCTTGGCTTCGGCCTGGAGGCCTTCATTCAGGTTTCCATCGATTTTGAACTTTCGGAGGCATTCGAAGCTGCGGTAAGGCGGCATCCACTGATCTGGCGCTGCCATGCGACAACCGGCGAGGCGGACTATCTTCTTCACATTGTCGCGACCGACATGAACGCGCTCGATCGCATCCTTCGCCAGGAACTCTGCCGCCTGCCAGGCGTCAAGCGGACGTCCACTTCAATGTCGACACGCGAGATCAAGAGCGACATTTCATTTGCCGATGCAGCAAGGCATGTCGGAAAGGAAAATGGACAGTGATGGTGTCTTGTCCGGCTCAGTTCGCTGATCCAGGCGCCCGCATGGAGCCGATGAGCGTGGTCACCAGCTTTTCGCCAACCTCGACGAGAGAGAAGGATTTCCCGGAACGCAGCCATTCGCCGAAAAGTCCGTTGACGGAACATTGGAATGCGCGCGCAGCAGTGTCGACGGTCCAACCGCTTGCCAGCATGTTCTGGCGGGCGGCCAGCCGGATGATATTCTGCAGCTTGCCGTACATTTCGGCGTTGGCCGCCATTACTCGCGCTGTTGCGTCCGACATATCCTCCGTAAATTCGCAGCTCAGCGTCATGATCGCGAAAATCCGCTGCTGATGTTCGTCTTCGGCCAGGATATGGAGCACCGACATCGAGCCGGCCTCGATCAGACCAAGAGGATCGTCGTGCCCATATTCCAGAGCATCGGTGATGATCGCTTCCTGCGGCAACTTGATCTGGCTGTGCAAGGCCGTCAACACTTCAGCTTTGTCCTTGAAGTGCCAGTAGATTGCGCCTCGGGTCACGCCGGCGCGCTTGGCGATCTTGTCCAGGCTTGAGCCGCTGACACCGCTTTCATAGAAGACCTCCGCGGCTGCGGTCAGAACTTCTTCTCGCGTCTTGGCGGCGTCTTCCTTGGTCCTGCGCATTCAGCTCCTCATTTTTTTATGTTGCGACTTCGATTTGATATTTACAATCATCCATGCATGTTTGTATGTTGCGTCGCAATAGGAAATCCATAACGAGCGGTGATTTTTCATGACGGCGCGATCAATCCTTTCTCCCCGTAGCAGCCTTCTGGTGGCGGGCCTGGCAATTCTCTCGGCCTTCCCCGGCTATGCGCAGCAGGCCGGACAGACGCCGCCGCCACCGCCTGTGACCGTCATCGAAGTCAAGACTCAGACGGTGCCGCTCAGCTATCAATATGCCGCTCGCATTACGGCATTTCGACAAGTCGACGTTCGGGCTCGTGTCGGCGGTATTCTGCTGAAGCGCAATTTCATCGAAGGCGCGGAAGTCAAGGCAGGCGACGTTTTGTTCATGCTCGACCCGGCCACCTATCAGGCGGATGTCGCCAAATCCAAGGCGCTGCTGCAGCAGGCAGAAGCCCAGCTCAGCCAGACCCAGCGCGAGGAAAAGCGCACCGGCAGCCTGTTCGACCAGAAGGTAGGAAGCGAGAAGGCGCGCGACGACGCGATTTCTGCCCGCGAACTGGCCGAAGCCCTGGTCGCCTCGGCCCGCGCGGCTTTGCAGACGGCCCAGCTCAATCTCGACTACACCTCCGTCACGGCTCCGGTCGACGGCATCACCAGCCTTGAGCATGTCTCCGAGGGGAGCCTGATCGGCACCAGTGGCGACACTGGGCTCTTGACCAGCATTACCCAGCTTGACCCCGTCTATGTCAATTTCTCCTTCTCCGATATCGAGGCAGCCGAGGTTCGAAGGCTTGTCGATCTCAAGAAGGCAAAGGGCGAGGCCCCAAAGCTCGGCGTCAAGATCTCGTTCGGTGACGGATCCACTTACAATCAGGATGGTGTGGTCGATTTCACCTCGTCAACCATTGATGTTTCGACCGGAACGTTGCAGGCGCGTGCCGTCGTTGCAAACCCCGATCGCCGGCTGCTGCCGGGGCAGTTCGTCCGTGCCACGGTCACCGGTGTTTCGCTCGACAACGCCATTGTCATCCCCGAGGTGGCATTGATGCAGAGCCCCCAGGGCCAGTTCGTCTACACCGTGGATAAGGATGGCAAGGCCCACGTCAATCCGCTGACGCTCGGCCAGAAGGTCGGCGACCAATGGCTGGTGCTGAGCGGCCTGGGTGCGGGTGACAAGCTGATCACAGAAGGCATCATGAAGGTTCGCCCCGGCTCTCCGGTCCAGGCAACTCCGGCAGGCGAAGTCAACAAGGTGGCGCAGAACTGATGAACAACAGGTTTTTCATCGATCGTCCCGTCTTTGCGGCGGTGATCTCGATCATCATCGTCCTGGCGGGCATCCTTGCGTTGCGCATCTTGCCGATCGCGCAATATCCCGAGTTGACGCCGCCGCAGGTGGTTGTCACTGCAACCTATCCCGGCGCCAGTGCCGAAACCGTCGCGCAGACCGTTGCCTCGCCGCTTGAGCAGCAGATCAACGGCGTCGAAAACATGCTCTACATGCAGTCGACGAACTCCAACAGCGGCGCAATGCAGATCACGGTCACCTTTGCGCTCGGAACCGACCCAGACCAGGCAGCGATTAACGTCAACAATCGCGTTCAACGTGCCACGTCGACGCTGCCGCAGGACGTTACCCGCCTCGGTGTCGTCGTAACCAAGCGGTCAACATCCATTCTCGGTTTTGTCGCGATGTATTCGTCCGACAACCGGTATGACCGCGCCTATGTCGGCAATTATGCGCTCCTCAACGTCGTCGACGACCTCAAACGCATCCCCGGCGTGGGCGATGTCAATCTTTTGGGCGACATCGACTATTCGATGCGCATCTGGCTGCGTCCGGACAAGCTGGCGCAGTACAATCTCACCCCAAGCGATGTGGCCGGCGCTATTCGCGAGCAGAACTCCCAGTTTGCCGCCGGCAAGTTCGGAGACCAGCCTGACAGTAAGTCGCTGCCTTTCACCTACACCGTGACCACGCAGGGCCGCTTGCCTGACGTCAACGCGTTCGGCGATATCATTCTTCGTGCAGACGCCAACGCCGCGGCACTCAGACTGAAGGACGTTGCGCGCATAGAGCTCGGCACGAAGAGCTATGCGGTGCAGAGCAGCCTCAATGGCACGGCAGCCATTCCGATTGCAGTCTATCTGCAGCCCGGCGCCAATGCTCTAAACACGATGAAGGCGCTTCGCTCCCGCCTCGACGAACTGCAGAAGTCTTTCCCGGAAGGCATTGCCTACCAGATTCCCTATGACACGACGAAGTTCATCCAGGTTTCGATTGACGAGGTGATCCATACCTTCATTGAGGCGATCTTGCTTGTGGTGATGGTCGTCTTCGTCTTCCTGCAGAACTGGCGCGCGACGCTGATCCCGGTCATCGCCGTTCCGATCTCGATCGTCGGCACCTTTGCCGGCATGTACCTGCTCGGCTTTTCAATCAACCTGTTGACCCTGTTCGGCCTGGTGCTTGCCATCGGCATCGTCGTCGATGATGCGATCGTCGTGCTCGAGAACGTCGAGCGGTTGATGTCGACAGAAAAATTGCCGCCCCGCGAGGCGGCGATCAAGGCCATGGGCGAAGTCACCGGGCCTGTCGTTGCCATCGTTCTGGTGCTCTGCGCGGTGTTCATCCCGGTCTCCTTCATGGGCGGCCTGGCGGGACAGATGTACAAGCAGTTCGCTGTGACCATCGCCATGTCCGTCATCCTGTCGGGGATTGTCGCTCTGACCCTGACGCCGGCACTTTGCGCGCTGCTGCTTAAGCCTGGCCACCATCGTCCAATCTTGCCGTTCCGCATATTCAACAGCGGTTTCGAACGGCTGACGAGGGGATATTCGGCAGGCGTCAGTTTCTTCGTCAAGCGCTTCGTCTTGGGTCTTGTGCTCGTGGCTTGTCTTGTTGGGGCAACCGGCTACCTGTATTATATCATTCCCGGCTCTCTCGTCCCCGATGAGGACCAGGGCGTTCTGTTCGAAATCGCCATGCTGCCGCCGGCGGCCTCCCTGCCGCGCACCCAGGCGGTGATGGACCAGGCGCTGATCAACACGAAGAGGCTTCCGGCAGTCGACAACGTCTTTGCCGTCGCCGGCTTCGACCTGCTCTCTGGCGGGCTGAAGACGAATGCGGGGGTCGCCTTCGTGACGTTGAAGGACTGGAGCGAACGCAAGACGCCCGATCTCGATGCGCGCAACCTGGCAGGCCCGATCATCGGCATGAACATGGGCATCAAAGACGCGATGGTCCTCGCCTTCAATCCACCGCCGATCATGGGCCTTAGCACGACCGGCGGCTTCGAGGTCTATGTTCAGGATCGGACAGGCAAGGGCCTTTCGGGTCTGGCCGAGCAGACGGACAGGCTTGTGGCGCTGGCGGCCAAGCGCCCTGAATTGACAGCGGTGCGCACCACGCTCGATACCAACGTGCCGCAGTTCCGCGCCGACCTCGACCGTGAGAAGGCAAAAGCGCTTGGCGTGCCGATCAACTCGGTCTTCGATGCGATGCAGGCAACCTTTGGCAGCCTCTATGTCAACGATTTCACGCTCTATGGCCGCAATTACCAGGTCAACTTGCAATCGGAAGCGCCTTTCCGTGAATCGCCTGACGATCTTCGCCAGGTGTTCGTCCGGGCCGACGGCGGCAGCCTGATCCCGCTTGATGCCCTGGTGAAGGTGACGCGCGTCATCGGGCCAGATCAGGTTGAGCGTTTCAACGCCTTCAACGCCGCAAAAATCACGGGAAATCCCGCACCCGGATATACCTCCGGCGACGCGATCAAGGCGATGCAGGAAGTCGCGCAGCAGAACTTGCCTGAGGGCTTCCAGATCGCCTGGACCGGCTCGGCTTTCCAGGAGCTTGAAACCAGCGGCGCAGGCACGCAGGCGATGATCTTCGGCATCATCATGGTATTCCTGATTCTTGCGGCTCAATATGAGAAATGGAGCCTGCCGCTCGCCGTCATCACCGCGATTCCCTTCGCGCTGTTCGGCGCGCTGCTCGCCACCTATCTGCGCGGGCTCACCAACGATGTCTACTTCCAGATCGGCATGGTGACGCTGATCGGCCTTGCGGCCAAGAACGCCATCCTGATCGTGGAATTTGCTGTGCTGAAGCGTCAGGAAGGAATGAGTGCCGGGCAGGCGGCGATCGAGGCGGCGCGGCTGCGCTTTCGCCCGATCGTCATGACCTCGCTGGCCTTCATCCTGGGCGTCATTCCCTTGGCAATCAGCACCGGTGCGGGTTCGGCCAGTCGCCATGCGATCGGAACCGGGGTTATCGGCGGCATGCTTGCGGCAACATTCGTTGCTACCTTCTTCATCCCGATGTTCTACAGGCTGATCGCCTGGAGACAGCCGAAGCCGGCGCCGGGAAGCATGGAGGCAAACCCCGGCCACGCATCGCCCGAGCCGGCCGAGTAGCGCCGGAGCGATATCTCATCGACCTCAGAAGAATCCCGTTCCAATTGGAGCGGGGTTTTTTGTTGCCGTGGAGCGTCCCGGTGGATACCCATCTCCGCAAAAAACGCAGAAAGGGATACCGGATGCCTCTTTACATCAAGGACGACGCCATAGACCGTTTGGCCCGTCGCTATCAGATACTGACGCAGGCCTCGTCCAAAACGGAAGCGGTCCGCCGGGCGCTACAGCGGGCACTCGACGAGGAACTTGCAAAGCCCCTGCTCGAGGATATTGCAGTCGCCTTTTGCCGCGACCTAAAAAACAGGGCCGGGCAGGGCGTGAGCGCACTTGATGCTGCTGGAGATGAAGGCTGATGTTTATCGATGCTTCGGTGATGGCCGCCATGATGACCGATGAAAACGATGCGCGGAATTTCGCGCGCCGCCTCCAGGCATCGACCGTTAGAATGACGTCGCCAATGGCGGTTGCCAAAGCGGCGGTCGCTGTGGGCTCCATTTTTAATCTGCCGAACGCGGAGGTCGAGACCGCCTTCAAGGCCTTCCTTCAGATCGTGAACATCCAGCTCCTTGCCGTGCCGCCGCGTGCAGCGTTCCTCGCTGCGGAGGCCTATGACCGTTTCGGCAAAGGCCGGCATTCCGCCTGCCTCGAACTCGACGATTGCATGGCCTATGCCTGCGCGCGATATTATCGCCAGCCTTTGTTGTCCAAAGACGGCAGGTTCGGCGAGACGGATATCGAGATCGCTTAGACGATCGCCTTGCCGGTCTCGGGTTCGAAGAGGTGAGCCACGTCCTCGTCGAAGAACAGCGTCAGGTCCTCGCCGCCGGCAATGCTTGAGCGTGGTGGCAGGCATGCCATCAGCCGCTGCTCGCCGACCATTGCCGTCACGACCAGTTCAGGTCCGGTCAATTCAGCGACCTCGGCGCGCGTCGACAGCGAAACGCTTGCCTCGTTGCGGAAGAGATTGAGCGCCTCGGGCCTGATGCCCAATATGAGTTGCTGCCCATCGCGGGCATGACCACGAAACCTTGAAGGCAGCGGCACTACGGCGTCGGAGCCGGCGATGACGAGTGTCTCGCCTCGAACCGTCACATTGAGCATGTTCATGGGCGGTGCGCCGACGAAGCCGGCCACATAGAGAGACGCCGGCCGGTCGTAGATTTCCTCCGGCGTGCCCAGTTGCTCGATGCGGCCGTCGCGCATCACCGCAATACGGGTGGCGAGCGTCATTGCTTCGATCTGGTCATGGGTGACATAGACCACCGTCGTCTTCAGCATCTGGTGCAGCCGCTTCAGCTCGGTTCGCGTTTCCATGCGCAGCTTGGCGTCAAGGTTGGATAAGGGCTCGTCGAAGAGGAACACTTCCGGCTTTCTGACCAGCGCCCGGCCGATGGCGACGCGTTGCCGTTGCCCGCCGGAGAGCTGGCCCGGCTTGCGATCGAGAAGGTTCTCGATCTTCAGCAATCGCGCAGCGTCACGCACGGCCTTGTCGCGGATGTCGGTCGGAACCTTGCGCATCTCGAGGCCGAAGCCGATGTTCCGGTGAACGGTCAGGTTCGGGTAAAGCGCATAGGACTGGAAGACCATGGCGATATCGCGATCCTTGGGATGCACGCCGATCACCGATTTGCCGCCGATCAGGATATCGCCGCCGGATGCCTCGGCAAGACCGGCAATAATGTTGAGGAGCGTCGATTTCCCGCAGCCAGAGGGGCCAAGCAGGACCAGGAACTCGCCACTTTCG
The DNA here is from genome assembly GCF_052114685.1 of Rhizobium sp. 2YAF20. NCBI lineage: Bacteria > Pseudomonadati > Pseudomonadota > Alphaproteobacteria > Hyphomicrobiales > Rhizobiaceae > Rhizobium > Rhizobium sp. 2YAF20. The sequence goes on from NZ_JBFRFF010000014.1 coordinate 87,958, forward strand.
AGCGCGATGTCTATACCCTTCAGCGTCACGACGTCGCCGTAGGTCTTGTGAATGTTGCGGATTTCGAGCGCGCTCATCGCGTGGTCTCCTTGGCGTCGGACTGCAGCGGCCTGCCATAGCTGCGGGGCAGGGTGGAGATCGCCTTCGAGGCGACGTTGGTGCCGGCTTCGAGGCAGGCGACAAGGGGCTTTCCGGCTGCAAGTGTCGCGAGGAAGGCCGCGTTGAACACGTCCCCGGCGCCGATCGTATCAACCACGCTGACGACCGGGGCAGGCACCGAGACAAGCGCACCGTCGGCGTCGATGGCGACGGCGCCCTGCGGCCCGCGCTTGACGACCACGATTGCGCCTTCCGGCATATGGGCCCTGAGGTCGCGCGCCGCCTCGATGGGATCTGGAAGACCCGCAAGCGTCGTCGTTTCGATCTCGTTCATCAACGCGCAGCCGCAACGGGTGAGCCAGGCGCGGGTCGCCCCGCAATTCTCCTCCGTCCATCCGTCGAGCGGCCAGCCAGTATCAAGGACGGTGGTGATGCGATGCTTGTCTGCCCAGTCGAATAGCTCTTCGTAGTCAACGGTCAGGTCGGTCGTCAAAAACGAGCCGCAGAGCAACATATAGCCTCCGGCCAGCCGCTCGCCATCGAGCACCGACAGGACGTCGTCCAGCGTAAAGCGGGGCAGGTGGCCGCGCGTGGTGAAGAAGGTTCGCTCGCCGTCCGGGTGGGTGATGCCCACGGACAGTGTCGTGCCCTCGGCGCTCACCGGCCATTTCGCAGCCCTTTCACCGAAGGCCCCGCGCAACCATCGGCCGAATTCGTCAGAGCCGACATTGGCGGCGATCTCGAAATCGACGCCGAGGGCTGACCAGGTGAGCGCGCTGTTGCCGGCGGCGCCGCCGACCCTGAGTTCGTCGTGGTCAACGATGACCTCCGTCCCGGCCTTGGGCCAGGGCTCAGCCGGACCAAGGATCAGGTCGACATTGACATTACCGATGACTGCAAGCGGACGCATCATTCGCTCCGGGTGATCTTGGTCGAGCGTACCGGCGTCCCGGCATTCTCAACACGGGCATCGGCGAAGGCGATCATGAAGCGCTGCGCCACCGGCAACATCGCAAAGATCGCCGCCATGTCCGACGCGGGGCTGAAGCGGATCGTCGTTGTCCCAGCGACTTGCTCTTCGCCCGACGAGTCGAACACGACCACCGGCGCACCAGCCTCGAGGGCGGATGCAGCCATAACAGCGACGAGACCCGCAGTTGCGTCCTTTCCGCGGAACAGGACGACGCCGATCCTGGGGCCGAGCATCTCCATCGGTCCATGCCGCAGCTGGCCGCCCTCGAGCGAGAAGCAGGGAAGCCGCGACAGTTCGGTCAGGCCGAGCGCCAGTGCCTCGGCAAGACCCTGAAGCCGGCGACCTGATGTGACGACCGTCGCAACGTTCTCGAACGCGGCAAGTGCCTCCGCGACATCATTGTTCGCCGGCGCGTGGAGCGAGGCGAGTGCCGCGGTCGGGTCTTCACCAAGTGCTGCAAGGACCGCAAGATGCAGGGCAAAGGAGACCGTCAGGCTGCGGGTAGCGGCGAAAGCGATCTCGGTGCCGCCGGTCCCAACGAGGCAAGGTGCTGCCTTTGCCAGCGATGAGCCGCCTTCAAGCGTTAGGCCGAACGTCTCCTTGGTCCCGCCGGTTTCGGCAAACCAGCGCAGTACCTCAGCACTTTCACCGGATTGGGATGTCACCAGCACCGTGCGTTCGTCCAGCGGCAATGGCTGGCCGAGTTGCTCGGAGAGGGTCACCGCTATCGCCTCGATGCCGATCGCTCGATAAAGCGGTTCGACGGCGCGGCTGACGGCGTGCGATCCGCCCATGCCGAGCAGAAGCAGTCGGCCAGTCGATGTTAGCGACGCCGCGACCCGGGCTGCCATTTCGCCAGCTCCCTCGTAGGACGCGATGGCATCTGCGAGTTGGCGTGCCATTTCGCGGTCGATTGCTTTGAGCCCCGTCGGGCGATTGTCGTTCGAGCTCATGTTCATCCCTTGACGCCGCCGCTGGTCAACCCTGAAATCAGGGCGCGTTGCATGAAGAGACCGACGACCACGGGCGGTAGGGCAGCGAGCACGCCGGCGGTGGCAATCAGTCCATAATCGGAAACCCTGCCGCCGGCGAGATCGGCGATGGCGACGGTAAGGGTCTTGGCGCGCTGGTCGGAGGTGAAGAGCAGCGCGTAGAAGAACTCATCCCAGGCAAGCAGGAAGGCAAACAGCGCCGACGTCGCCATGACGGGAGCTGCCAGCGGCAGGGTGATGATGCGCAGCGTCGCAAACAATCCGGCGCCGTCCATCATCGCTGCCTGTTCGATCTCGCGCGGAATGGAATCGAAACCGGATTTCATCAGCCAGGTGGTAAACGGCGCAAGGATGGTGAGATAGACGAGCGCCAGGCCGAAGACATTGTTGAGCAGGCCGAGATAGGCAAGCCCCATATAGAGTGGAACCGCCAGCGCCACGGGCGGCAGCATATAGGTCGCGATCACCATATAAAGCGACCAGCCGACGGAAGGCGTCCTCGATACGGCCCAAGCGGATGGGACGGCGAGCGCGAGCGCCACGATCGTCGCCATGCCGGCAACCTCGATGCTATTGCGCAACGACGAGGTGAAGGCCGCGCCGGCGCTGTTTTCTGCCATGGAAAGTAGCGTGCCATAGCGCGAGAAATCCACCGCCTCCGGCCACCAGCGCAGTGGCTTGGCGGCAAGATCGGCCGGCGGCGAAATGCTCATGATGAAGAGCCAGGCAAGCGGCGCCAGAATGACGGCGGCAAGCAGCAGGGCGCAGAGATAGATGAAGGCGGTAAAGACGGGGCTCTTGCGTTCCATCAGGCGGCACTCCCCGCGGTTTTGCGCACGAGACCGGCGTAGGCCGCGGCAAGCAGGCTGACGAGCAGCGTCACCACCAGCGCCAGCGACGCGCCGGAGCCAGCCCGCTGGAAGGAAAATGCCTCCTGGTAGACGAGGATCGACAGCGAACGCGTGCTGTTGGCCGGCCCCCCGCGCGTCATGACCCAGATGATGTCGAAGACCTTGAAAGCTTCGATGGTCCGAAGCACTAGCGCCACCATCAGCGGGCCGGCGAGATAGGGCAGGATCACGAAGCGAAAACGATTGAACGGCCCGGCGCCGTCAACCAGGGAAGCGGCGGTGATATCGCGAGGCACGGCCTGGAGCGCAGCAAGTGCGATCAAGGCGACCAGCGGAAAGTTCTTCCAGCAATCGGCGACGATCAGCGATGCAAGCGCGGTTCCGGGTTCGCCAAGCCAGGAGCGATAGGCGTCGATCAGGCCGAGCTGGGTCAGGGCGGCGTTGAGCGCGCCGTATTCGGGATTGTAGATCAGCCGCCACAGGGTGGCGTTGACCACCGTGGGCAGCGCCCAGGGCAGGATCATCAAGGCGCGCAGCACCGTCCGGCCGCGAAATTCCTGGTTCAGGAGCAAGGCTGCCAGCACACCGATCACCATCTCGGCTGCGACCGAGATGACGGCGAATTCGGCCGTCGTCAGCAGCGTGCGCTGAAAGGCGGAACTCGAAATCATCTTGGCGTAGTTGTCGATGCCAACGAAACCGCCTGCGGTGCCGACCAGTTTGGCGTCGGTAAACGAAAGGCCGACTGTATCGATGAGAGGCCAGCCAATGACGGCGATCATGACCGCAAGCAGTGGCAGCATCAAAAGCCACGCGCGGGTTGTCATCCAGGTGCCGGACATGGGCAGCCCTTTTCAAGCGTCGGATTGCGATAAGAATTTGGGCGGCGACCGGGATCGCCGCCCGAGACCGGTGGATCAGAGGCCGCTGTTCTTGGCGGCAGTCTTCAAGGCATCGTCCGGCGACGACTGACCGAGGAGCGATTCCTGGATCGCCTGCTGCAGCGCGGTGGACAGCTCCTGATATTTCGGCGTCGAAGGCCTTGGGAACATGGCTGCAAGTGCGTGCTTGGCAGCGCCAATCAGTTCTTCCTGGTCCTTGGTCACGGCCGGATCGTCATAGGAGGTCGCCCAGATCGGCAGGCTCAACTTGGCATACTGGTTCTGCACCGACTGCGAGGTCATGAAGGCAATGTATTTCCAGGCCTCGTCCTGATGCTTGCTGGTCGCCGTGATGCCGAGGCCCATTGAGCCATTGACGGCGGAGACTTCGCTCTTGCCGGCAACGCCGGGAGCAGGCACGACGCCTACTTTCCCGGCGACCTTGCTTTCCTTCGGGTCGTTGGCAAGGTTGTACATGTAGGTCCAATTCAGCGCGAAAGCGGCATCGCCGTTTTCAAAGACCTTGCGGACGTCCTCTTCGAGGAATTCCTTGGAGTTCGGATTGGTAAGGCCCGAAGAATAGCTGGCGACCATGTACTTCAGCGCATCGAGACCGCCACCCGACTGGAAGGCCGGCTTGCCATTGTCGAGGAACTTGCCGCCATAGGCGCTGACCAGCGTTGCATAGTCGCAGATTGCAGCTTCGGCCTGCGACCAGCTCCAGGCGATCGGCGTTGCAAGCAGGCCCTTGTCCTTGATGATCTTGGCATCGGTCGCAAGCTCGTCCCAGGTCTTCGGTGGCGTGGCGATCCCTGCCTTTTGAAGGATATCCTTGTTGTAGAACAGGTATTTGGTGTCGAGAATCCACGGCATGCCGTAGTATTTGCTGTCGTACTGGACCGTGGTCCAGGCGCCGGGAAGGACGCCCTTCTTCATATCGTCGGTGATGCGGCCGGAGACATCTACCAGCACCTTGTTGGTGGCATATTCCGCCGGCCAGATGACGTCGAAGAGGGCAACATCGTAACCGCCGCCTGATCCTTGCGCCAGCACCGTCTTGTCGTGCAGACCCTCGTAGGGAACGAATTCGAGATTGACCTTGATGTCCGGGTTCACCTTGGTGAAGGCTTCGGTCATGGCGCGAACGTCTGCTTCGCTATAAGCGGCCTGCGCCATGAACAACGCATTCAACGTCGTCTCGGCATGCGCTTGCGCTGCAAAGGACATTCCGACAAAACCTGCTCCGATAAGATTGGCGCTGAGTAGCGCTATGCGTGTGGACTTCAACATTTTATTCCCTCCAGTGACTGACAGTTGCGATTGCGTTCGCCGCCGGCGGTCTGCCGATGGTGAATATTGGAAGGCGCCGCATGAAAAAGGGCGGTGCCGGCAAATGTGTCGGAGCGTTGATACGACCTCGAAATATCAGCTCGATGCCGTCCGCGTTCCCCCGGAACTCTTGCGGTTCCTTATTAAGTCAATTGTCTTGACTTATTTCTTCTTCAATATTCTAATCAAGTCAAGAGGGAAATTGCATGAACGATGTGCGCCCGATCCGGGCAAAGAGCGGAACGAACCACGAAGGCACCAGCGCCCATAATCGCCGGGTGATGATCGACGCCCTGCGGTTCAACGGGTCGCTATCGCGCGCCGACCTTTCGCGGGCGACGAAGCTGACCAAGCAGACGGTCTCAAACATCATCGAGGAGCTGGAAAACGACGGGTTGGTCCTGTCGCTTGAGGTCGTGCGCAAGGGCAGGGGGCAGCCGTCGACGCCCTATAAGCTTGTCCCCGACGGAGCCTTTGCGATCGGCTTGCAGATCGACCGCCACGTTACGCGAGCCGCCGCCGTCAATCTCGTCGGAAATGTCCTCGTGCGGGCGGAAGCGAATTTGCCCCGGGGCGGACCGGCTCGAGGCGTCAAGGTGATCCTCGATCTGGTCGAGGAGGTCCGGCGCGAGTTGGCAACCCTCAGTTCGCAGTCGGAGAAGCGCCTCGTCGGGCTGGGGGTGGCAATGCCTGGACCCTTCGGCATGGAGATCATCGAGGACGACGCCTGGATGATGGCGGCGTGGCAGAATTTTCCATTGCTCGAGACGCTGGCTGCAGGTACGGGCCTTGACGTCGGCTTGCAGAACGATGCTTCCGCATCGGCGACGGCGGAACGGATGGTTGGCGCTGCAAACGGCCTCGACCATGCCGTCTGCCTCTATCTCGGCTATGGTATCGGCGCCGGCCTCATTCTTAATGGCGAGCTTTACAATGGGTCGAACGGCAATGCGGGTGAAATCGGGATGATACTGACGCCGCCGCGCCAAGGTGGCGGACAGCACCAGGCGCTGGAGCACCGGGCGTCACTGGCTTCGCTCTACCAGCATATGGGGCTTGATCCTGCCGATCCCGATTTGCATGCCAAGCTCGCCGCGGCAGCAGAAAGCCCTGAGCCATCACTTGCCGGTTGGATCGAGCTTGCCGCCGGCGACCTGCGCTGGAGCGTCCAGATCATCGAAACCATCTTCGATCCGGAGACAGTCATCCTCTGCGGCAGCGCGCCCGAACCGCTGGCGCGGCGCCTGATGCAGGCAATGGACCCGCTGCTGCCGTCAATTGCCGATCGGCGCGACCGCCGGCTGCCGCGGGTGCAACTTGGCATGACCGACCCTTGGGCGGTGGCGCTAGGTGCGGCGGCCGAGCCGATCAGCCGGGCTTTCGACCCGCGCTTTTCGGCAATTCTCAAGACACGTGCAAATGGCTAGCTCGGCATCACGGGCAGACCGACGGCAGAGCCGAATCGTAGGTGTTCGACGTCATTTCAGTCGTGTTCGGGCTGGAATCGCACAGGATTCTGTGGGCGGTCCAATTGCTGCTGTCCACAGCGCTTGGCGATACGCTTCCCGTCACCGTCGGGTCGACATTGATCGTTCCGTCCGGCAGGATCGCATCCTTGGATGTGTCTCTGCCCTGCATTATCGCCGATTTGATGCGCGGGCCTTTGAAGGTGTCGACCGAGTGGGTGGTATGGGCGCCGCCCGCCATGGCCGTCGTCGCCATGCCGAAAACAAGCACCGCGATTGCGAGAACTCTTGGTAACATCTGCCTTCTCCTGAACAGAGAGAGTTGAATGACAGACGAAACACACCAAACGAGCGTAAGTTCCATGGGCGCAAAAGCGTCACGAAAATTTGATGAAACGCGTTCGACAGATGGCCCGACCGCCTCAACCATTCGGTATTTCCAGTGCCAATAGGCCCAGAAATCCGACGAAGATCATGATGGTCACGACAGGGGTGTCTGGCTCGTGATGGGCTTCCACCAGGATCTCCTCGGCGACGAGATAGAGAGCGCGATCAAGGTGAGGGCAAAGCTGGCTGTCAGGTAGAATGGCGGCAGCTGATGGACCGGCTTCGCCAAAGAGGGCGCCGATCGGAAGCAGAGCTCCACCTGTCGCGACCACCGCAATCACGGCAAACCGCGACTTTATCACCGAGCGAAGTTCTTCCGTCGCATTTCGCCCACAAACAGGATTTCCGCCGTCAGCGCGGTGGCGAGAATGGTCCCCTGCGCCTCGCCGGCGGCAAAGTCGATGCCGAGGACGATGCCCTCGATGAGGATATCGACGGCGACGAGAACCATGAGCGACCGGGATGCCGAAAATCGCTTGCCGATCCCCTTGACGCCGACCATCGCAGTCAGCCCCAGAAACCCGCCGACGAGGATCGCAGGCGTCGAACCCATATAGTAAAGAGCAGGCAGCACCTCCGTCGCCGTCGCGGCAAATACCACGCCGGCCGCAAGATGCTGGACACGGTTGGTCATGGATGGGCTCCATTCGAGCCAAGGCAGCAATTGCACCGAGCACAGGTGCCGCCAAGGGGATCAATGTGAAGGACCAAGCGGAGAATGCATTCTCCTTCGTAGACTAGATCAGACTAGACGCCGTCGCGAGGCGCGGCGCTTCTAAGCGGGGCCGTTTATCGTCAGGCCTCAAGATCCCGGACTATCGAACAGCGAATAGATTTGAATAGCCACACATACAACCATGACAAGAATAAACCAGGGAAAGTCGTTGCCTCGCACAAGCGTTTGAAAATATCGTGCTGGTTTCCAACGCATCCGTGTCCTCGATTGTGTTTTGGGTCTCCGGAGCTGTCGATGAGCGGTAATGGACGCCTATTCAATCGCCTTGAGAGGCCCCATCATATGCGCGTTATTTCGATCTTTCTTCTTTCCATGCTCATCACAACCACTGCAAATGCCGCGGACGCCATCGGCTTCCGGGAGATCGAACTGCCGGATCCCTTTGGCGACAGGTCGCTCCACGTCGCCATGTGGTATCCAACCAAGGATGATGCTCCAGCAGTACCGAATGGCGAAAACCGGGTCTTTTACGGTGTACCCTCCACTGGGAATGCCGAGCCGATCGCCGAACCGCACCCACTTGTCGTGCTGTCCCACGGTTATGGCGGAAGTTGGCGAAATCTCAGTTGGCTTGCAGGTGAACTCGTCCGCCAAGGCTATGTCGTTGCCGCGCCCGATCATCCAGGCACAACGACGTTCGATAGAAGCGCAGGAGAGGCGGCAAAGCTTTGGGAGCGCCCCCACGACCTCAGCCGTGTGATCGACGCGCTGACGGCGGATGATGCGTTGGCGGGTCGTATCCAACAGGACCGCATCGCGGCGATCGGCCATTCTCTCGGCGGCTGGACGGTCGCAGCCTTGGCCGGCGCTCGTTTCGATACTGATCGCTTCATCGCGGACTGCAAGGCGCATGCGAGCCCGCGCGCTTGTGGCCTTTCTGCGGAGCTTGGGATCGTGCCGAGCAACAAGGGCAAATTGGATACCGATCTGGCCGACCCCAGGATTGGAGCAATCGTGTCGCTTGACCTCGGCCTGGCCCGAGGCTTTACGCCTGAAAGCCTTGAAGCCATGCGCGTGCCGATATTGGTGATCGGCGCGGGCGCCGACATTGGTGACATGCCGGCAAGGCTGGAGTCCGGATACCTTGCTGCAAATCTGCCAGCCGCTACATCGAGTTATGTTGAAATTTCCGACGCCATGCATTTCAGCTTCATGCAACTCTGCAAGGCCGGCGCTATTGCCTTGATCGAGGAAGACACCCCTGGCGACGGTATCGTGTGCAAAGATGGCGGAACGCGGGGGCGGGATGTGATCCACCGACAGGTCGCTGATTTGATCAGCGTGTTTCTGGCGAAGGTGATCTTGCCGAAATAATCTGCGATAGACATCCGCCCGGCGTAAAGAGGCCGGGCGGAAAGAGATTGTGCGGCAATTTCATGCGGCAGCGAAGGGCACCGCAACGAAGGTTTTGGTTCCGGCGCGCTCGACAAGCAGGAGAACCGATTTGCGGCCGGACTTTCCAGCCGCTGCTACAGCGGTCTGGACGTCCTTGGCACTCCTGGTTGGCTGCTGGTTGACCGAGACGATGATGTCGCCTGGCTGAATGCCCGACGCGGCAGCGGGCTTGTCCGGATTGACGCTGGCCACAATTGCCCCGGTCGCACCCGTCGGTAGGTTCAGCGATTGCCTTGCGTCCGGTGTCAGGTCGGCCAGACCAATGCCGATGGACGGCTGGTTTGCCTCGTGGGCCTGACCGTTTTCGCCTGCGGCCGCTTGCTTCTGTCCGATGTCGCTGCCACCGACCGTGACGCTGAGATCGACCGTCTTGCCGTCGCGCCAGACTGTCAGGCTCTTCATGCTGCCTGGAGAAAGATCGGCCACGAGGCGCGTGAGATCTCGCGGCGCTTTGATGGCCTGGCCACCAAGGCCGGTGATGATGTCGCCGGATTTCACGCCTCCATCGGCTGCCGGGGTGCCGTCGCTGACCTCGGCGACAAGCGCGCCTTCGGGATGGCTCAAGCCGACTGCGTCGGCAACATCAGACGTTACCGGCTGGATCTGCACGCCGAGGAAACCGTGGTCGATCGATCCGTTCTTTTCGAGCTTTGCGACAATCGCCTTTGCCTGATCGGAAGGTATGGCGAAACCGACGCCGACGCTGCCGCCGTTCGGGGAGTAGATCGCCGTGTTGATCCCAACCACGGCGCCGCTACTATCGACAAGCGGACCACCAGAGTTGCCGTGATTGATCGGCGCGTCGATTTGGATGAAATCGTCATAGGGGCCACTGTGCAGGTCGCGACCCCGGGCCGAGACGATGCCGGCGGTGACGGTCGTGCCAATCCCGAATGGATTTCCGATCGCGAGAATTTGGTCGCCAAGCTTGAGATTGTCGGAATCGCCCCAGGCAATCGTTGCCAGCGGCTTCGGCGATTGAACCTTGATGACGGCGAGATCTGATTTCGGGTCGGCCCCGAGCAATTTTGCCGGCAGCTCGGTGCCGTCGTCCAATGTCACCTTGATGTCGCTGGCCCCTTGGATGACATGGTTGTTGGTGACAATGACGCCGTCGGCGCTGATGACGAAGCCGGAGCCCAGCGCCTTGGGGTGTGGCGAAGACCTGCCTTCAGGCGCCTGCTGCGGCATCCGACCGTGATTTTGGAAGAACTGACGGAACTGATCGTCCAAGGGTGAGCCGTTGTCGTCGGAGCCTGCGTCAGATGCCTTCATTGTGGTGGTGATGGTGACGACGGCAGGTTTGTCGGCGCTAACGATCGGCGCGAAGGAGCCGTGCGGCGCAACGACGCCGGCAACGGCATCAGACGCCGCCGAGGCGTGGGCAGAAGATGTATCGAGGGCAAATGGCAGCGATGCGGCCCCAACTATCAAGGCGGCGCCGACGAGTGCGGCCGTGCGGTGCTTTTGGAGAATGGATGACATGGCAATGGTCCTGGCGAGATCGGAAGCATCGATCAAACGTCCATCTGTCTCGCCGGCGATGGTTCGGATCGTAAGTTTTGACTTCGCAGCTGTCCCGGATGAGAGCTGACCCAAGTATTAAACTTCACTATCCGTAATAATCGCCCGAAAGCGCCATGTCACATTAAATATTGATAATTTATACTTGGGATAGCCGCCATAATTTGGCCGAAATGCGCAAGTGAGAATATATTACTTATATTTAATGTAATTCGTCCCTTTATTGCTTGTATTTAAGCTTAACAGAGCGTCGAGACCAATCTTTGCTTAGGTCTAGCGCCCGATAGAACCGAAATTCCGTTCATATGTCGCGCTCAGCAGCGTCTCGGCCGCCTTTGCCGCAGCGGTGGCGTCGCGTTTGCCGATTGCCACGGCGATCGCCTCATGCATGGCGAGCGAGTGTTGCATCCCACCGAAGGCTTTGAAGGTTTTGGGGATGCTGATCGTCAGCGCAGCGCGGATGACCGAGGAAACCGGCAACAGGAACCTGTTGTGAGCCGCACGAATAATCTGAAGATGAAAATTGATATCGGTTTCCATGGCCTCATGCTCGCTTGCATGCTCGACCGCCATCGCGTCGAATGCGGCACGAATTTGCAGATGTTCGAGATCGGACCCTCGCAAGGCTGCAAGGCTTGCCGCCAACGGCTCGATTGCCAGCCGTATCTCGAAAAGCTCTTGAACCAAGCCCTCCTGATCGTCTGCGTGGCCCTGCCAGGAAAGCACGATCGGATCAAGCGTATTCCAGAATTCCGGCGGCCGGACCCTCGTCCCGGCTCGCGGCTTGGCGCTGATGAAACCCTTGGTCTCGAGGATCTTCAACGCTTCGCGCAATGTCGTGCGGCTGACGCGAAGGTTCTGCAGCATCTCGGACTCTTTCGGCAGGACACTGCCGGGCTTCAATTCGCCAAGTGTAATCCGGCGACCGATTTCGGCAGCGATCTGCGCCGGCAATCCCCGGTCACCTGATGCAAAAGCCTTAAGAGCACCGTTCGATCCAAACATTTCCAACAGCAGTCACCCTCAATCGTACTCTCGGTCAGGTCGTATAATCCGCATCTACACATATGCCTATATGTAAAGCCATCTGACGTCGATGTGGCCAAAGATTATTCCGGCGCCCCAGGCGCCGATCAGGCTCTCAAAGCCCCAGTTGGTTTGCGAAACGTTGGATAATCTCCAGCCCCGTCTGCGTGGGACGGAGCGCTGGCGCCCTGTCATAGATAGGAATACCTGCTCGCGCCGAAGGGCCTCTTACCGCAACACAGGAGATTCTCGATACCCTGCATGGTAAATACAGCAGCGGGAAGCATGGCGCGATAGAAATTTTCAGCCTCCGCTTCCAATCCGCCGCGATAGGACACGTAAACGCATACCGCATGGTCGATGCAGTCCGGCGCCAGAATAAGCCCTTTGCAGCCGGCGCGAAGATTGTCCGGGAGTTCAAGGCCGCCCCGTCCGTTGAACACCGGATGGCGCGGCGTCGTGGACTAGGCGCTTCTTATGTTCGGTGTTCAAGGCCTGCGCGTCCTTGACTGTTCGATCATGCCGGCGATTGTCAGCGCGAACACAAAGGCACGCGCAATGATCATTGCTCATAAAGGCATCGACATGATGATGGCTTGAGACATCGCAATCCGGGGTCGTCGGGTCGCTTTTTTCAATACGGAAGGGATGGTTGAACTGCCGTTGCTTTAATCTAGCGATTTACTAGATTATCTTGTGACCATTCTATTCCGTGTTGCTGGCAGGGTCGCCTGATGGTTCCAACGCTCATCATTCCTGGTTTGAACGGGTCGAATGACGGTCATTGGCAGCGGTTCTGGGCGCGTGATGATCCGACAAGCCATATAGTCCAGCAGGAGAGCTGGACCCATCCACGCCAGGCGGGCTGGCTGGACACGCTCGAGATCGAATTGGAGCGGGCGGGAGAAGCATTTCTGGTGGCTCATAGCCTCGGCTGTCTCCTCACCGCTCTTCTGGCGGGCCGGCCGGCCGCGAGAAGGGTCAAGGCAGCACTGCTGGTCGCCCCTTGCGATCTCAGGGCAACCGAGGGGCTGCATCCTGGAGTCATGGATTTTCGCGAAATGCCGCACGCGCCGCTGCCGTTCCCGACGATCACGGTCGGCAGCCTCAACGATCCCTACATGCCGATCGATCTGTTGATGACCTACGGGCGGCTATGGAAAAGCGATGTTCGAAACCTCGGGCTTGCCGGGCACATCAACATCGCCAGTGGCTACGGCCGCTGGGCAGGTGGCTACGCACTTCTCGATGGCCTCAAGGCCAATGTCGAAAACCGCGCCAGGAGATATCTTCCCGCGTAGGCATCAAACTCTTGGCGGGAAAAATATCCGCTGCATTGTACTCGAATGAGCACAGCCTGCTCGCTCGGCTTTCGTTGATAGAATACTAATTGTGTAGACTATATTGACTATTTTGTTCGCTGTGTCGAGAATGGCAGTCTCGAAGAAGGAGCCTTCCGTGTTGAATGAATTGAGACAACTGGTGACCAATTCGGTGCTTTTTCGTTACTCCGCATTGTCGGAATCGTTGCCGCTCTCGCGCGACTTCGTCGAGAGCCAGGGGAGGGTCTATGACATCGGCGAGGAGCGGTTGCAGTCGCTCATCGAAGACGAAGCCTTCTATTGGCAGCCGACGCCGCTGTCCTGGTATTAGGAGGTCGCCATGGCCTATGTAACCTATAGATCGATCAACCAACAGGACACCCGATCGTCCCTGCTGCCGGTGCTCAACAGCTGCATCGAAGTCGCATCCGTGGTTTGCGCATTCGGATTTGTCCTCGCGCTGGTGGTCGGCGCCTTGTGAGATCAAATAGCTGCTAATCAGGTATTTCTTACCGCATCTGTTCGTTGGCTTTGCGCCTTGGCTATGTCAGAAAGCATGACAACTCCATAAGGGGATTTGGCAGCTTCTGTGACGATCGGTCTTGCACATGCGGAATTGATTGGCGTGATCATTGCGGTCACGGGCGACCGACCACGTTTCATGACGGTTCGCCAGGGTGATGCCCTGCCTTCCGGACCCTTTGAAATGGGCCACCGCACCCTGCAGACCGGCCTGCGCGAGTGGATCAAGGAGCAGACCGCCCATCCGGTCGGATATCTGGAACAGCTCTACACATTTGCCGATCGCGACCGCAACAATGAGATTCTCGGCGGCAGAACCATCTCCATCAGCTATCTCGGGCTGGTTCGCGAGCAGGCAGCGCCCGGATCGGGCTGGCACGACTGGTATGAATATCTTCCGTGGGAGGACCACCGCCAGGGAATCCCCGACGCGATCGGCGATATAGCCGCGCGGCTCAAGGCCTGGGCGGAGATCGATCCAACACGTCGGGGGGACCGCATCCGCAGGGCAGCGCTTGCCTTTGGCCTCGACGGAGCAGCGTGGAACGAAGACTTCGTTCTGCAACGTTACGAGCTGCTGTACGAGGCCGAGTTGGTTGCCGAGGCGGGATGTCCTGGGGAGATCAACCTTGGACGACCGATGTTTGCCGATCACCGCCGCATTCTGGCAACGGGCATTGCAAGACTGCGCGCCAAGATCAAGTATCGCCCCGTCGTTTTCGAACTCATGCCCGAATGCTTCACATTGCTCGCCCTGCAGCGCGCCGTCGAAGCGCTCGCCGGGTTGAGACTTCACAAGCAGAATTTTCGCCGCCTGATCGAGCAGCAGGAGCTGGTCGAGGAGACGGGCGACATGGAGAGCGATACCGGCGGCCGCCCCGCCAAGCTTTTCCGCTTCCGGCACGTTGTCCTGGAAGAACGCGCACTCGTTGGAACGAAATTACCGCTATCGCGCGATTGACAATATACTCAATCTGAGAATATCTTTGCCTTCATGATATGCTCATGTTGAGTATAAATGAATGGAGATAAGGCCATGCAGTCTGCTGCATCTCTTTATGAGCGAGTAAGCCGCGTTGTTCCGAAGGCGGAATGGCTAACTTTTGAGGACGACGTCGAGGCGATCATCGATCTCAAGCGGCGGCGCAATGCCGTCATCCTTGCCCATAACTACCAGACGCCGGAGATATTTCACTGCGTCGCGGATATCGTTGGCGACAGTCTGGCGCTTGCGCGCAAGGCCGCCGAGGTCGATGCGGACGTGATCGTCCTTGCGGGCGTTCACTTCATGGCCGAAACCGCCAAGCTTCTGAACCCGGAAAAGACCGTCCTTATTCCTGACTTGCGCGCCGGTTGTTCGCTTGCCGATTCCATCATGCCTGAGGACATCGCCTTGCTGCGTAAGGCTCATCCCGGCGTGCCGGTCATCACCTACGTCAACACATCGGCGGCAGTGAAAGCGGCGTCCGACATTTGCTGCACCTCGGGCAACGCAAAGCAGGTGGTGGAATCGCTGGGGGTTCCGCGTGTCCTGATGATCCCGGACGAGTATCTGGCGCGCAACGTTGCCCGCGAGACCAGCGTCGAAGTCATTGCATGGCACGGCCACTGCGAGGTGCACGAGCTGTTCACCGCCGAGGACGTGCGCCAGCTCCGGGAAAACCATCCTGGTGTGACGGTTCTCGCCCATCCCGAATGCCCTCCCGAGGTCGTGGCCGAAGCCGACTTTGCCGGATCGACCGCGGTCATGTCCGATTATGTCGCGAAGAAGCGCCCCGCCCGTGTGGTGCTGCTGACTGAATGTTCGATGAGCGACAACGTGGCGGTTCACTATCCCGATATCGAGTTTATTCGGCCCTGCAACCTGTGCCCGCACATGAAGCGCATCGACCTTTCAAACATCCGCATGGCGCTTGAGCAAAACCAGCACGAAGTCACCATCGATCCGACGATCGCGCTCGCCGCCCGCCGAGCGGTCGAAAGGATGCTGGCGATATGATTACCGAGATACTCGACGAGCTTTCAGGCCGGGTGGCTGTCATCGGCAGCGGTGTTGCCGGCTTGATGACGGCGCTGGCGCTGGCGCCGGAACCGGTCGTCCTGCTGACCCGGTCGGCTATCGGCGAAGGTACGTCGAGCGCCTGGGCCCAGGGCGGCATCGCTGCAAGCCTAGGTGCTGACGACAGCGCCGACCTTCATCTCGCCGACACGCTTGCAGCGGGCGATGGGCTGTGCGACCCACGAGTTGCCGCAGGGATCGTCAGGGAAGCACCGTCTGCCATTGCGGCGCTGGAAGCCATGGGCGTCCGTTTCGACAGGCGCGCCGACGGAGGCTTGGCGCTCGGGCTGGAAGCGGCGCATACGCGCAGCCGCATCGTTCACGCAAGGGGTGACGGCTCGGGCGCCGAAATCGTCCGTGCGCTGTGCCAGGCGGTGGCGAGGACTGCATCCATCACCGTTCTGACGGGCGCCGAGGTGAAGCGGCTGGTGTTGCGGGACGGCGGCGTGATAGCCGGCGTACTCTTTGAAACGGCCGGGCGGGCGGCAATCCTGCCGACGACGCGCGTGGTTCTTGCGACGGGTGGAATCGGCGGCCTATATGACGCGACGACCAATCCGGCTCCAAATTGGGGCCAGGGATTGGCGCTTGCCGCGTGGGCCGGAGCAAGGCTGGCGGATATGGAATTCGTCCAGTTTCACCCGACCGCCCTCTCAACGACGCAGCGACCGCTGGCGCTTGTGAGCGAGGCGGTGCGGGGCGAGGGGGCGACACTCGTAAATGAGAGAAGCGAGCGCTTCATGGCCGATTTTCCCGGTGCGGAACTTGCGCCGCGCGACGTCGTGGCCCGGGCGATCACCGCCGAAATTGCCCGTGGCGGCAAAGTCTTTCTTGATGCCAGAAGAGCCGTCGGCGCTCGCTTCAGCACTCGTTTTCCGGGGATCGATGCGCTCTGCCGAGCAATCGGCATCGACCCTGCGGTGGATCTAATTCCTGTGCGGCCTGCCGCGCACTACCACATGGGAGGTGTTGCGACCGACGAAAGGGGCCGCAGTTCGGTGCCCGGCCTCTGGGTTGCCGGCGAGGCGGCCTCGACGGGCCTGCACGGCGCCAACCGTCTCGCCAGCAATTCCCTGCTCGAAGCGGCCGTGATGGCTTTGCGGGCAGCGCGAGATGTCGCCGCCATCCCGGCGAGATCGCAACCGCGACTGGCAAGCGAGCCGTCGCCCGTGCCATCAGATGCATCCGCCGTCCGGCCGATCGTGTCCCGATACCTCAACATCCTGCGGGATGGGGACGGCCTCCAGGCGGCCATGGAAGCGCTTCTGCCGATGGCGGAGGGCAGACTGCCGGCCTCCGATCCCGCTCTTGTTGCGCTGATGATCGCAGTCTTTGCCAAGCTCAGAGAAGAATCGCGCGGCGCCCATGCGAGAACCGATTTTGCCGCGAAGCTGCCCTTCGCCCGCCGGCAAATCCTGACGGCGTTCGAAGTGTTCGACGTCGCTCGGTCACTGTTGCCTCACTCTCTTGCCAGGAGCGCCTGATATGACAATCGTACCCTTGCCCCGCCTGATCATAGAGCCGATCGTGCGCTCAGCACTTCTGGAAGATCTTGGCCTTGCTGGCGATATTACATCGGCAGCCGTCATCCCCGAGGACCATCGCTCGACCGTCGCTCTTACCGCTCGTCAGGCTGGCGTGGTTGCCGGTCTTGATGCGGCGGCATTGGCGTTCCTGCTTGTCGACCCGGCAATTGTGATCGAACGGCATTTGCAGGACGGAGCCGCCGTCCGTCCCGGCGACGTCATCGCAACCGTCCAAGGGCCTTCGCGCGGCATCATAACCGGCGAGCGCACCGCATTGAATTTCCTCAGCCATCTCTCCGGCATCGCAACCGTGACGGCTGGCATCGTGGACGCTGTCAGAGGCACAAAAGCCGCGATTGCCTGCACGCGCAAGACAACGCCTGGCCTGCGCGCCCTGGAAAAGTATGCCGTTCGCGCCGGAGGCGGGGCCAATCACAGGTTTGCGCTCTGCGACGCGATCCTGATCAAGGACAATCATATTGCGATCGCCGGTGGCGTGGCGGAAGCGATCCGGCGCGCCCGCAAGAGCACCGGCCACATGGTCAAGATCGAAGTCGAGGTTGACACGCTGGAGCAGCTCGGCGAAGCGATGGCAACCGGCGTTGATGCCGTGCTTCTGGACAATATGACGCCGGATCAGCTGCGTCAGGCAGTCGGGATCGTCGCGGGCCGGGCGATGACCGAGGCGTCGGGCGGGATCACGCCGTCAACGGCGGTCGCGGTCGCCACCTCGGGCGTCGATCTCATTTCCATCGGCTGGATCACGCATAGCGCCCCGATACTCGACATCGGCCTCGACTTCGTCGATGAATTGCCAAAGCGTTCTGCGGTTGAAAGCCGACGCGCCGCGCTTGCCACCTGACTTTCGATCAGCCATTTTGCGATTCGATCAACGGTGGAACCTGGCAAATGACCGATGGCAGCGAACTGACGCCTCAAGAAGAGACTTTGCTGCGGCACGCCTTCGAGGTAGCCGCCCGCGCCCATCGCAACGGCAATCATCCGTTCGGCGCCATCCTCGTCGGGCCTGGCGGAACCGTGCTGATGGAGCAGGAAAACGCCTATAATCCGCTTCACGACATGACCGGCCATGCCGAACGCGTCCTGATGACGCGTGCTTCACAACACTATGAGCCGAGCTTCCTAAGGGATTGCACCATCTACATATCTGCTGAACCTTGCGCCATGTGCGCCGGCGCCATCTACTGGGCTGGCGTTGGTCGTGTCGTCTATGCCTTGAGCGAAAGCCAGCTTAAGGAAATCACCGGCAACCACCCTGAAAACCCGACGCTCGATCTGCCGTGCCGGGTTGTCTTCGAGGCGGGTCAGCGCAAGGTCGAGGTTATCGGACCGGTGCTCTGCAAAGAGGCTGCCGCCCTTCATGTCGGCGTCTGGTAGGCTCTAGACCAACGAGCCTTCCGCCAATTCCTCCAGGATGGGACAGTCCGGACGATCGTTGCCGTGGCAGGCATGGACAAGGTGTTCAAGCGTGCGCTTGAGTTCCACAAGCTCGCGGATCTTACGTTCTATCTCGTTCAGTTTGGAAGAGGCGATATCGCGCACGTCGGCGCTGGCGCGGCTTTTGTCCTCATAGAGGGCCAGCAATTGCCGGCACTCCTCGACGGAAAAGCCGAGACCGCGCGAGCGGTGCAGGAAGCGCAGCTTGTGGACGTCCTTGTCCCCATAGTCGCGATAGCCGTTCTCACCGCGATCGGGACGTATCAAGCCGATCTCCTCGTAGTAGCGGATGGTCTTGGCCGGCAGTCTCGACCGATCCGCAGCTTCGCCGATATTCATCGTCATCTCCTATAGCTTGACGAACCGCAGCCGCAACGCATTGGCGATGACGGAGACCGAGGAAAGGCTCATCGCCGCCGCCGCAATCATCGGCGAAAGCAAAAGGCCGAAGGCCGGATAGAGGACGCCCGCGGCAAGCGGAATGCCGAGAACATTGTAGCCGAATGCGAAGCCGAGGTTCTGTTTGATGTTGCGGATCGTCACCTCGGAGAGATGGCGAGCGCGGACGATACCGTCGAGATCGCCTTTCACCAGGGTGATCCCGGCACTTTCCATCGCCACGTCCGCACCTGTTCCCATTGCGATGCCGACGTCGGCAGCAGCAAGGACGGGGGCGTCATTGACGCCGTCGCCGGCCATGGCGACGATCCTGCCGCGTCGACGCATGTCATCCATCAGCATTTTCTTGTCTTCCGGGAGCGCGTCGGCACGGACATCATCGATGCCAAGGCTCCTTGCCACCGCGCGCGCCGTCACCGCATTGTCCCCGGTTGCCATGATAATTTGGAGCCCGCTTCGGCGTAGCGCCGCGATCGCTTGCGCCGTGGTTGGCTTGATACGATCCGCGACGGCGACAATGCCCGCCAGCTTGCCGTCGAGAGCGACAAACATCACAGTCTTGCCGTCCTCGCGAAGCCGCTCGGTCTCTTGCCTCATCGGGCCCACGTCGATGCCGAGATCAACCATCATTGCAGCATTGCCAAGAGCAATCGCGATGTTTCCAGCTTGCCCTCGCACCCCCTTGCCAGCCTCGGCTTCGAAGCCCGAGATCTCAACGAGATCGACGCTGCGGCCTCTGGCTCCACTCACGATCGCTTCGGCCAACGGATGCTCGGAACCGCGCTCGAGGCTGGCGGCAAGCGACAGCATCCGCCCTTCGTTGACGCCTGCTGCTGGCAGGACATCGGTCAAAGCCGGTTTGCCTTCCGTTAATGTCCCGGTCTTGTCGACGATCAGCGTGTCGACTTTGGCAAGGCGTTCCAGCGCCTGCGCCTCGCGGATCAGGACGCCTTGCTGGGCACCCCGTCCCGTGGCGATCATGATCGACATCGGGGTAGCGAGCCCAAGTGCGCAAGGGCAGGCGATGATAAGCACAGAGACCGCAGCAAGCAGTCCGTGCGCCAGCCGGGGTTCTGGACCAACGAATGCCCAGATCACGAAAGTGGAGATCGCGATCGACATCACGGCTGGCACAAAAACGGCAGACACGCGATCTGCCATGCCCTGGATAGGCGCCCGCGAGCGCTGCGCCTTGGCGACCATGTCGACGATATGCGCCAGCATCGTATCCGCGCCGACCTTCTCGGCGACCATCACCAACGTGCCGTTGCGGTTGATTGTGCCACCGATGACGGCGTCGCCTTCTGCCTTGTCGACCGGCAACGGCTCGCCTGAAAGCATCGATTGATCGACTGCCGAACGGCCCTCGACAACCGAACCATCGACGGGGATACGCTCTCCGGGACGAACTCTCAGGCGATTGCCGACCTCGACCGTGTCTACAGGTACGTCAATCTCGCTACCATCGGCCTCGATGCGGCGCGTGGTCTTCGGGACGAGATCCAACAGAGCGCGTATCGCCGATCCTGTCTGCTCGCGCGCCTTCAATTCAAGCACCTGGCCGACGAATATCAGCGCAACGATCACCGCCGCAGCTTCGAAATAGACCGGGATCATATGGCCGTGAACACGAAACCCTTCCGGGAAAAGGCCGGGCGCAACAATGGCCGCGAGGCTGTAGAGATAGGCAGTGCCGACACCGAGACCGATCAGCGTCCACATGTTCGGGCTGCGGTTGACGACCGAATTCCAGGCTCGACGAAAGAACGGCTGCGCGGCCCAGAGCACGACAGGCGTGGCAAGCAGGAGCTCGATCCAGGTGGAGAACGGTTCGCCGATCCAATCGCGCAGCGGCAGGCCCATCATCGGTCCCATGCTGAGGATGAGAAGCGGTATGGCCAGACCGGCGCTGATCCACAGCCGCCGCGTGAAGTCGATCAACTCGCGGTTAGGCCCTTCGTGCGGATCCGGCACGCCCATTGGCTCCAATGCCATTCCGCATTTCGGGCAATCGCCGGGACGGTCGCTGATGACTTCAGGATGCATCGGGCAGGTATATTGCGTGCCCTTCGCCAGCGGACGCGATACCGGTTGGTTGCCGGCGTGATAGGCCGCTGGGCTGGCCTCGAATTTGGCTTTGCAACCGGCCGAGCAGAAATAGAATTTCTCGCCGTCCTGACGCAGTAAGTGCGCAGCGGATGCCCGATCCACATTCATGCCGCAAACCAGGTCCTTTGCGCTCAGATAGTCGTCCGGCTTCGCCTCGAACTTGCTACGGCAACCTTCGCAGCAGAAGTGAAAAACGCGGCCACGATAATTCAATGAGGGCTTGTCACCATCGGGATCGACGGTCATGCCACAAACCGGATCGCGCACGATTGTCGTCCCGGATTCGTGCTCGTGGGAAGAATGATGGTCGTGTTCGTGATGCAATGTCATTGAAACTCCAGCGGACACCATGGCCCCGTAGATGCCCGTATGAACCTTCCAGCAACTGGAAGGTCAAGTGCAAAATTTCAAGAGCTGATAGTGGGGTCGCATTGGTTCGTTCATAGCGGTAAGTTCACGGCAGGATCACTGACCGGCCGCGACGAGATTGCCAGGCTGAAATATGGGGTTACGAATTGGGCTGTGTGTAACAAGAGTCGAACACTTTCCCACGCTCGGGATCCGCTCTGCGTCTGGCTCCAGACCGGAGATCGCCAGTTCCTCCATTGACTTTCGAAGTTGTGAATTCATCTCAATGGTCAAGCAACGCGACGCCAAGGGAGTCTTCGATGACCCGTCTCACCGCGAAGGACTTTCAGCCAGAGCTGCTGGAACTCTACGATTACTATGCCCATGGGAAGATCACCAAGCGTGAGTTTCTCGACCGCGCCGCCAAGTTTGCTGTTGGAGGCCTGACGGCTGCGGCAATCCTGGCTTCCATGAGCCCCGATTACGCGCTCGCACAGCAGGTCGAATTCACTGACCCGGATATTCTTGCGGAGTACATCACCTACCCGTCGCCAAAGGGCAACGGCAATGTACGTGCGTATATGGTTCGCCCGGTCAACGCCAAGGGCAAGGTGCCGGCCGTGGTCGTCGTCCACGAAAATAGGGGGCTGAACCCTTACATCGAGGATGTGGCACGGCGCGTGGCAAAGGCCGGATTCTTGTCACTTGCACCCGACGGCCTGAGCTCCGTTGGCGGCTATCCGGGCAATGATGAGAAGGGCAAGGACCTGCAGCAACAGATCGACCCCGAAAGGTTGATGAACGACTTCTTTGCGGCGGTCGACTTCCTTATGCACCACGATACGACCACCGGCAAGGTCGGCATCACTGGCTTTTGCTATGGTGGCGGCGTCGCCAACGCGGCGGCGGTGGCTTATCCGGAACTGAGCGCGGCTGTGCCGTTTTACGGGCGGCAGCCGCGAACGGAAGACGTGCCGCGCATCAAGGCGCCACTGCTGCTCCACTATGCCGGCCTGGATACCGGCATTACGTCCGGCTGGCCGGCGTATGAAGCCGCGCTCAAGCAATCGGGAAAGGTTTACGAGGCATTCGTCTATCCCGGTGTGAACCACGGCTTTCACAACGATTCGACGCCCCGTTACGACGAGGCTGCGGCCAAGCTTGCTTGGACAAGGACCATCGCCTGGTTTGAGCGTTATTTGACTTGAGGGGACTGTGAGGCCAGTCGGATGCTCATACGCTTAACCCGAACCGATCGACTTCCAAATCACTTCCAACCGGCAGAAGAAATCAAAGTGCCCTCGTCGATTCTTATTCGTGAAGCTGGCAAAGTTTCGCCCATTCCGACCGACTTATGGGTTCTTAGTTTGATTCCGCTTATGTGCAGGGATCCGTACCACAGGAGGAAGCCGATCGCCCGCCAATAGGCAGATGGCAGCCGTGGTATTGCAAACGCGGCCATTTGCCGAAGTGCCCCGAATAAATCCGAGGATCGATCGTTGACCGATCGCATTTCAATTCGAACGCAAAAGGTAAACTCCATGAACCGCAATATTCGTTTCGCACTCCCTCTGACACTTGCTGCCGTGCTCGGCTTCAGCAATCTGGCCCACGCCGAGGTGAAAAAATTCTCGGGGACGCTCACAGCGGAAGGTGCCGCAATCTCGAAGGGAAAGGGCAAGGTCTGGGGAAGCTATGATACGGCCATCCGGAAGCTTTCCTATAAAATCACGTGGTCCGGTCTCACCGGCCCGGTAACGGCTGCGCATTTCCATTGCCCGGCATCCGTTGGCGAGAATGCCGGCGTGCTTGTTCCGATCAAGGGCGCCTTTAAGAGCGGCATGACGGGGTCGGCCAAGGTCGATGCCAAGACCGGCCAGGCTATTCTCGCCGGCAAGACATATCTCAATCTTCACACTGCGGCGAACCCCAACGGCGAGATCCGTGCCCAGGTGCTGTTCACACAACAACAGAAAGCAGCAGTGCCGCAGGCAAGCTCTGGCTCGAGCAGCTACTGACCGCTAGCATTGGTGTTTGCGCGCAAGGGGCGGGTCTTTCGGGCCTTGCCCCTTGTCTCTCAAACTAAGGTCCAAGCGAACGTGGCGTTCTTGGAAAAACTTCAACGGTCACATGAATAAAATTCAGGGGCCACCGTTCACAACATGATGCCGGCCCGTGTGAGGCGCCGGCAATTTAGCAAGGTGGCCTATGAACGATCCGATATTCTACCCGGCTCACTCCTTTCGCGCCCAGCGCGCGCCGCTAGTTGCGGGCCTGGTGCTAGCCGCGATGGCGGCGGGAGCCGGTGCTTTCGCTGCCGACCTGCCCGCTGCCATCTCGGCGGACGGGAAAGTGGAACTGTTGAAGTTGCATGCCGAAGGGGTCCAGATCTACGAATGCAAGGTGGATCCCGCCGGGGGCTCGAAGTGGCAATTCCGCGAGCCGCTTGCCACTCTCTTGAAGGACGGCAAGACCGTCGGGCGCCACTTTGCGGGTCCAAGCTGGGAGCTAGCCTCCGGTGGCGCCGTTGTCGGCAAGGTGGATGCCCAAGCGCCAGGCGCAACATCGAATGACATCGCTCTGCTAAGGCTGAACGTTGCCGGGAAGTGGGGGAAGGGTGAGCTCGACAAAGTCACCACGGTCCTGCGGCTCGATACGAAGGGTGGCGTCTTCAGCGGATCGTGCAATATGCCCGGTATGCTGCATCTGGAGCCCTATGGCGCTGACTATGTCTTTCTGGGTAACTGACCAAAAGTCCACCACGCTTGGCCGGACTAGTTGCCGAGTTTTTTCAACCGGACCATCGTCCGGCAGGCAAACCGTCATAAGACCCACAAACTGTGCTTTTCTGTATCGCCGACAGCCGATCACCGGCAGGAAGCCGGGCACGACCGCGACGGCGTCAGGCTCTCTCCCGAAACCGGCAACACGGCCCTTGAGCCCGGAGCATCTCGATGTGTATGGGAAGTACGAGTTGCAGAAGCTTGAAGACGTGCTTCGCGACCCGACAAAAAGCTCAAACAATGAGGAGATCGTACAGATCGTACGAACCATTGTCAGGAAATTTGTGTATCGGGACGCCGTCAAGCCCGGCCAACAGCTGCTTTTCTTCACAGCCTTTTATCGGGCTCAGCGCGAGCATCTGGAGACGTTGAGGCTCTTTGGTACGCGCCGCGAAAACAAATTCTACAAAGCCGAAAAGGAGGTCGGGGGGGCGGGCGCGAGACCTAGCCATTTGCTTGAGCAGCGTCCTCGAAAACACAAACGAAAAGGCCCCTCGCGGGTGCGGCGTGAAATCGGGGTGGCGATCAAAGGAAGCGCCAGCCGGTATTCTGCTCCAGTGCCCCGCCACCCTTGAGAACTTCAGAGCAACGGTTTCGCTTTGACGGCGGGCTTGCAGAAGGCAGAACGAATGCAAGTCGAACCGGGCCACGCGGTCGAAATCATGGCCCGGTTCGATCGATCCCGGCGACATTTAGTGATCGTGCCGGGGAAATATCAACGCGGCGTCACGTCGAAGCCGAACCACTTGTCGGAGAGAGCCTTGATCGTGCCATCGGCCTTTGCGGATGCGATTGCCTCGTTGAACCTGGCCTTCAATTCCGTGTCGCTCTTTCGCAGGCCGACCGAGCTACCGCGTCCTAGAAGACCGCCCTGGAAGCGTGGGCCGGTTAAAACCATATCCTCGTTGCCAGGCTTGGCTGCTGCCGTCGAAAGATAAGCGGTCGATGCCATGATGAGATCGACACGGCCGGCCTTGAGGTCGAGGTCGTGCTGCTCGGTCGTCTTGTATTCCTGGATGGTGGCGATGTCCTTCAGATATTTGTCGAGGAATGCGGCGGCGATCGACGAGCCCTGAACGCCGATCGTTTTGCCCTTCAGCATAGGGGCCAGTTTCTTCACTGCTTCAGCAGCACCGGCCTCGTCGCTTGCCAGCGAAAAGACTTCGCCTTTCAGCGGCAGCTGTGCAAGGGCGCCTGAGTTCAGGGTGGCGAAGGTTTGGCCGGTGGTGCCATAGGATTCACTGAAGGCGATGACTTCCTCGCGTTTTGGCGTGGCCGACATGCCTGAAATGATCGCGTCGAACTTGCCGGCATTGAGGGCAGGGATCATGCCGTCGAAGGACTGCACGACGGTGGTGCATTCTACCTTCATGTGGGCGCAGAGATATTTAATGAGGTCGATCTCATATCCGTCCAGCGTGCCGTCGGCCTTGGTGAAGTTCCACGGACGGAACTCGCCTTCGGTCGCGATGGTGACATGGGTCCACTTCTTGTCAACGGCGTGCGCTGCAACGGATGCAAAGGCGAGCGTCAGGAAGCTGAGTATTTTTAGCAATGCGGTTAGATGCTTCATTCGATTATTCCCCTTGTTGCATATGAAACGATGTGACTACTTCGTGATGAACCGGCGAAAGCGCTCGGATTTCGAGTTGGCGAACACGTCATGCGGCCTGCCGTCTTCCTCGACGACGCCTTTATGCAGGAACATCACCCGGTTCGAGACATCCCGTGCGAAACCCATTTCATGGGTGACGACGAGCATCGTGCGTCCCTCCTCGGCCAGCGCCCGCATGACGCGCAGCACTTCCCCGACCAATTCCGGATCGAGCGCAGATGTCGGCTCGTCGAACAGCATCACCTTGGGCCGCATTGCCAGCGCACGGGCAATCGCGGCGCGCTGCTGCTGGCCGCCGGACAAATGCGCGGGATAATGATTGCGCTTTTCGGCGATGCCGACCTTGGCAAGCAGCGCCTCTGCCTCTTCGATGCACTCTGCGCGAGGTCGGCGCTGGACATGGATGGGCGCTTCGATGATGTTCTCGAGCACGGTCTTGTGCGTCCAGAGATTGAAGCTCTGGAACACCATGCTGAGGCTGGCGCGGATGCGGTCTACCTGGCGCCGATCGGACGGCCGGCTGCCGCCCTTTGCCGTCTGCATGCGGATCGTCTCGCCCGCAACCGCGATCTCCCCAGTGTCGGGCGTCTCCAGCAGGTTGATGCAGCGCAGGAAGGTCGACTTGCCGGAACCGGAGGACCCGAGGATCGAAATGACGTCGCCCTCTTTCGCATCGAGCGATATGCCCTTCAGGACCTCGACAGGTCCGAAGCTCTTATGCAGGTCTTTCACGCTGAGCGCTGGCCGGGCATGCGAGATCGGGGAGTTCAAGAGGCATCTCCTTTCGTGACGGCCAAAACCCCCTGCGGCGGTTGGCGCAGATGCGGGCTCAGCCAGTATTCGACGAGTTGGACAAGGCGGGTGAGGAGGAAGTTAATGGCGAGATATATGGCACCGGCGACGACGAACACCTCGATGGCGCGATAGGTTTCCGAAATGATCTTGGCGGCGACGCCGGTGATTTCCATCAGCGTGATGATCGAGGCGAGCGACGTCGCCTTGACCATCGAGATCATCTCATTGCCATAGCCCGGCAATGCCTGTCGGATCGCGAGCGGCAGGACGATACGGCGAAACAACATGAAACGGGACATACCGGCCGAGCGGGCCGCCTCCACCTGGCCGTGCGGCACGGACATCAGCCCTCCGCGAATGATCTCGCTTGCATAGGCAGCGGTGTTTAGCGTCAGTGCGACAACGGCGCACCAGTAGGGTTGGCGAAATACCGGCCAGAGCACGCCGTGTCTCACGGCCGGAAACTGACTCAGGCCATAGTAGATCAGGAATACCTGCACCAGCAGCGGCGTGCCTCGAAAGACGAAGACATAGAAACGGGCAGTCCAATTGAGAACAACGATGCCCGAAAGCCGCGATAGCGCCAGAAGAAGAGCGAAGAAGGCGCCGAGGACCGTCGACGTTGCGGCGAGCGAAAGCGTCAGCGGAACAGCCGCGACCAGACTGAGGAAGGTCTCCCTGGTGAATTCCCAGTCCATCAGCCCCTCCTGACGCCGCGGCTGAAGCGCCGCTCGGCCTGGCGCAGTACGCCGCCTGATATGCTTGAGATTCCGAGATAGATTACGGCGGCGATCAGGTAGAAGTCGAATGGAAGGCCGGTTGAGCCGGCCCCCACCTGTGCCTGGCGCAACAGTTCGGCAACGCCGGTAATCGAGACCAGTGCTGATTCCTTCAAGACCACTTGCCAGACATTGCCAAGGCCCGGAAGCGCATGACGAAGCGTAAGCGGTGCGATGATGCGGCGGAAGCGAAGCCATCGTGGCATGCCGCAGGCGATTGCCGCCTCGATCTCGCCCGGATGAACCGCCCTGAAGGCGCCGCGAAAGACTTCGGTATGTTGCGCGCCCGAAGTGATCCCGATTGCGAGCGAACCCGCAAGAAAACCAGGAAAGCCGATGAAGCCCTCCGCGCCGAACAGCCTGCCGACCGATGTTACGGCGGCGCTTCCTCCGAAGTAGAGCAGATAGATGACGAGAAGGTCCGGGATGCCACGCAAGACGGTCGTATAGGCATCTGCGACGACGCGAAGCGTTTGGCCACCGGATAGCTTTGCCCAGGCGCCCAATGTGCCGATCACACCGCCGATCAGATAGCCGTTGATCGCGATCAGGACGGTCATCCACGCTCCGGCGAGCAGGGCGCGTGCCCAGCCCTCGGGACCAAAGCTCAAGAGGTCGAGAAGCCCGGGTTGGTTCATCGTCCCGCCGATCTGCGGCCGCAACGAGGAGCGCTAGTTAGAAGCGGCATGGTGCACATCCTGAGTTCGGAAAGATCCTGTCGTCCGGCTATTGTTTTCAGTTCGTTTCAAAACTTGGCGTCAAGTCGAGCTTGCTCCACTTTTCCGAAAGTGACTTGATGACGCCGGCCTTGGCGGCGCCTTTGATCGCTGCGTCGAATTTTGCCTTGAGATCTGGCTCGCCCTTTCGCATGCCGATCGCGACCTCCGTTGCCAGCATTGCGCCCTTCAACAGCGGACCGGACATTTCAATATCCTCGTTGCCGGCCTTGGCGAGCGCCGTGGTCGCGTAGACGCCGCTGTCGAAACCGGCATCGATGCGTCCCGCTTTCAGATCGAGATCGCGGGCAGCGGAATTCTGGTAGGACCGGACGGTGACGTTGGTGCCGTAGTAGGCGTTGATCAGTTGCTCCTGGCTGGTCGATTGCACCACGCCAACGGTCTTGCCCTTCAGCTCCTCGCCAATCTTTGCCATGATCGGATCGGCCGCTGAATTGTCATTGAGGTTCAGCCTTTCTCCGGTTTTCGGTAGATCCGCAACGGTTCCGCTCTTCAGCAGCAGGAAGCTCGCGACGCCGCTGGCGTACGGGACCGTGAAGTCGACGACCTGCTTGCGCTTCTCGTTGATCCCAAGCGTCATGATCAGATCATATTTGCCGGCATTGAGGCCAGGGATCATGCCCGACCAGTCGCCGGCGATCAGTTCGCAGTCGACCTTGGCGCGCGCGCAGAGATCGTTGATGAGATCGACGTCGAGGCCGGCGAGCTTGCCGCTCGAATCCATCAGGTTCCAGGGCGGGAAGGCGCCTTCGATGCCGACGTTGACATGGGTCCAGTCCTTGGCGCTGGCAGCAATCGGCGCGAAAGCGAGTGTCGTGGCAAACGCTGCCAGAAATAGCTTGTTCTTCATAATCGGTTATTCCCCTGTGGTGCCGCATCGCTGGCGGCGGATTGGATTGGGCGTTGTCCGCCCTTTTGAATTTGATCTAGTCGAGGGCCGCCTTTAGTGCGGTGTTTGCCTCTCTGAGCGCGTGCGCAACGCGGTTGCGCGTCTGTCGTGCGTGCACCGTGTAGAAGGCGACATCGGCCGAGCCTGCCGGCAGCTGCGCCAGTTCCCACATGCCCGCGAGCGAGGGCCAGGGCACGTTCGGCAAGGCCGGGTCGTGGTGAAAGCGCTCCCCGCTTGTATAGTTGAGTGGGACCAGCCAGCGCGACGCGCGCATCAGGGCCGCGTTCACGCGATCGGCCGCCTCGACCGAAGAAGCCGCCTGCATGTCAAGTACCGAGATTAATAGCTGTTCAAGCTCTCTGGTAGCGGCGATCAGCCTGCCAATATCCAGCCGATCGGCCAGTTGTTCGCTCAGCTTCATGAGCTGATCGCCGAGGGCAACGGTATATGCCGCATAGTCGTATGGCAGGACGGGCGATTTCAGCAGGCGTTGCAGCACCCGCAGGACAATGCGCGTGTCGCGCGTCAGGTTTTCGGGGTCGATGTGGTCGATCGTGTCATGCGGCGTGTGCCACCACCATCCAAGGGCTGTCAGCATCTTAACAGGCGACGGCGGCTGGTGGCTGAGACTGCCGAACATCGAGGGAATGCCGACGCCCCAGAAGGACTGGTCGGCGGCGCGCCCGTGCCGCCGACCTGCATGCTTCTGCCCGGATACCGCCTCGATCGCTTCAGCCGCCACTGATTTCAGCTCGTCGGTGACGCCGGAGTTGGTGAGGACTGTGGCACCTTTCGCGCCAGTAGAATCGACGTTGACGTGGGCGACGCACCGCCTGTCGAGTTCGTCGAAATATTCGTCGGCATACCACGCCGAGCCGGAATAGCGGCCGTGGGAGTGGCCGGACCAGAAGCAAACGCGCAAGCCGCGCTTCCATTCGGACCGTTGCGCAGCGAGTAGTCTTGCGGCCTCGAGCATGGTCGCGTTGGCCCCGCCATTGTCCATCACGCCAAAATGCCAGGTGTCGTGGTGACCGGAGAACATCACGAACGGCGCGTCGTCCTGGTCGGTCGGCGGCCCAAGATCCGCGACCAGTAACGGTGTCTTTCGCCAGTTGGTGTCAACTTCGGCTTCCATTCTTACCCGGACCTCTCGGCCTGCGGTCAGGTGACGGCGCAACTGATCGCCGTCATCATGGGAGATCGTGCAGACGACCGTGGTTGGAAGTTGGGCGCGGGTATATTGCGACGGGCTGCCCCAGACCGGCGATACGCACATTTCGTAGAGGTGTTCGGTGGGGCTGATGTGCAGTTGGCCGAGAGCGCCGGCGGCACTGGCAAGGGCTGCGACTTCTTCCGTCGCTATGCCTTCGACCAGGGCAATTTTTCCGGCGACATCAAGCCGCGAAAACTCCGCTTCGGTGCCTTCGCCAACATGAACGAGCGCAGCCATCAATCCACCTGTCGGGCTCGATGCCGACATCGAATGTGTGATGCAGCGCAAGGAAACGCCATTAACCTCGACCTTGGCCCGACCAGGCAGGCTGATGAACGCATCGTGGGAGACAAGCTCGGTGCGATAACCGTAGGACTTCATCTCAGACCGCAGATACTGGAAGCTTTCAAGCTCCTCGGGCGTTCCGGATAGCTTCACCCGCCTCGCGAATTCGCGGATGTGGGCCATTAGCCGGTCTGTGTCAGGTGAAGGCGTACCGGCTTCAATCATGACGTTTCCCCGGAAGCGGAGGATCTACGTCGTCCGGAATGGGATTGACGAAGGGAACGCCGTCGAGGCGGGCCTCATGATCCGCCTTGGCCGCTTCGATCAGGGCGGGGTTGCCGATCAGGTCGATGGCGGTGCTCGCCATGACCTTTGCCGCATGCTCCATGCCTTTGTGGGCGGCCGGCAGCTTCCCCTGTGCGACCAGTTGCCACGAATGGCCTGGCGTGCCGATTGCGTAAGTCGCGCCGCGCATCTGAACCGTCGGGACAACCCAGCTAACGGTGCCGACGTCGGTCGAGCCGACCAATGTGCCGTCGCCGGCGTTGAGCGGAAAGATCGTGTCGCATAGGGCCTGCCCCTTTTTCGGGGTCAGTCCAAAACGGCCATACGAGGCGGCGATGTCCTCTTTCGAGTAAGTCTCCTGGAATTTCGCGGCGATCTCGTGATCGGCTCTGTCGAAGGATGGTGGTCCAAGACGTTCGAGGTGGGCGAACATGAGTTCTTCCAGCGGGACGTTGCCGATGAGATTTGCATCGCCGCTGATGATTTCGCTTCGCACAGTGGTTTCGGTCATCAGCGCCGCCCCTTCGGCGACTTTTTTGACCCTTGCGACAAGGCCCAGCAGTTCAGGCAGGCTACGGGCGCGCACCAGATAACGTACGGTTGCCCGCGCCTGCACCACATTCGGAGCCGCGCCGCCAGCGTCGGTGATCGCGTAATGAACACGTGCCGTCGACGGCATGTGTTCGCGCATGTAGTTGACCCCGACATTCATCAATTCGACGGCATCGAGCGCGCTTCTGCCCAAATGCGGTGTCGCTGATGCATGCGATGCACGACCGCTGAAATGGAAATTCATCTCGTTGCAGGCAAGCGAGATCGGATTGTTGACGCCGGCGAAGGCGGCGGGATGCCAGGAGATGGCGATGTCGACATCGTCGAAGACCCCGGCCCGCACCATGAAGCCCTTCGAGGATCCGCCTTCCTCGGCCGGGCAGCCATAATAGCGAACCCGCCCCTTGAGGCCGTTCGCGGCAAGGTAGTCCTTGACTGCGGCCGCGGCCAGCATCGAACCAGAGCCGAGCAGGTTGTGTCCGCAACCATGTCCGTTACCGCCGGCTGCGACCGGGCGCTCCTCGGCGACGCCGGCTTCCTGGCTTAAACCGGGCAAGGCATCGAATTCCCCGAGGATGGCAATCACCGGACCACCTTCGCCAGCCTCGCCCATGACGGCTGTCGGCAATCCGGCGAGGTTGCGCTGGACCCTGAAACCTTCCTGCTCAAGCAGGGTGGCATGTTCTGACGACGAGCGGAACTCCTCGTAGTTTGTCTCAGGCATGTCCCAGATGCGATCGCTAAGCCCGAAAAATATTTCGCGCTTCGCGTCGATGATGTCCCAGATAGCCACTGAACTTTTCATGGTATTTCGAAGTCGCCTGCACTACATAGTTACCAAAATTGGCGCCAATTTAGGATACAAAAATCCGTTGCGCAATATATGGCCAAGCATATTTTTTACGCAGGGCGATTTGAGCGTTGCGGCTGCCAATGCGCTACAGAATTGACACCCGTCATGGTATCGATCGCTTTGTTTGTGGGGAGAAGATTGTGAGTGAAGTTCAGGAGCGAACACCCGAGACGGATGAAGTCGCGGTCACGCGCGACGTGACTGACTTCATTCTCCAGGACATTCTAACCGGCGCGCTGCCGCCAGGCACCTGGCTGAAGCAGGTTGCTCTCGAACGCCGCTACGGCTGTACGAGACCGGAAGTGCGCCGCGCACTTGATCGGCTGCTACAGAAGCGCCTTGTCGAACATGTGCCGAACCGCGGTTACCATGTCTTCGAGCCGGACGGGCGGCGTGCTCGGGAAGTCAGCGACATCCGTGTCATTTTGGAAACGGCCGTCGCCGACACGATCGTTTCACGGGCTTCGGCCGAGAGCATTGCCCGATTGCGTGCGCTTGCCCGCCATTTTGACGAAATGACGCTGACGGGTACCGTTCTCGAACTTTACGAGGCCAATCTCGCGTTCCATCGGGATCTCCTTGCGCTCAGCGGCAACCAGGAGCTCGTCGACCTGGTGACCGAGATTCGCCAGAGAACCTCGTCCGCACCGGTTTCACAATGGCGGACACGAGCTCGGATCGAGCAATCGGGCCGCGAACATCATATGATGATCGATGCGATCGAGGAGCGGGCTCCCGCCGATTTCAAGCGGCTTGTCGAACTTCACATCCGACAGCCATAACAACAATGGCTAGGCTCCCTAGATTCTGCCATTTGGCATCAAAAAAAGCCCGCAGTTGCGGGCTTTTTCCGGATTCGTTCAGAATGGCGGGTGCAAATGCCCCTCTAGGTTTCTCACGACGCTCTCAGCTTTAAAGGTGCCAAACCAAGGTTCACGGCACAAAAAAAGCCCGGAAAACCGAGCCATTTTTGCGATATATGTTGGTGGCATTATGAGATCAATGTCTCCGGGAGTTCGTCGCGCCGGTAAAAATGATCGAGATTGTAATGGGAATTGACCACCGGAGTGATGCCGACACCATTCAGATTCCGTGTGATTTCCGAGGCGTCCGCGCTCATTTTGCGAGCGAGTTCCGAGACCGACACATGGTCGTTTACGAATGCCTCGATATCGGCCGAACTCAGTTTTATCACATCGCGACCGCTGACAGTAACGATGTGAGACTGGAATATATTATCGGCGATAAGTTGATCGACAGCTGACTTTTTTACACCGAGGCGACGGCCAGCAGCTCGAACGTCGAGCAGCTCATCGAACGGTGACGTACTCCGGCTCTTGAAGACCGATCGAATTTCGCCGAGGTCAAAATACAAGTTGTTGAAACGGGGAACATCGCTGTCGGATGCTATTCGGACGATCGCCTTCTCGAGCATGTATTCAAACAGATCGATTGCGCGGTACGCCCTCATACGGAGAACCTCGGACGTTGAGACCATCCCTGCTGTAGAGAGGGAGCGGTCGATGCAGCTGTCAAGCTGACGCAATAAAGCTTCGATTTCGACCTTGTGCACGAGCCGATAGACGCGCGTTGACTCCTCGCTGTTAGAGAACACGGCGACATGCCCCCGCTTGATAAGAGCGTCGCACAGTTCCATCGAGCAGCCGATGGCCTGAGCCGCTTCCGAGGTCGTTACGTAAGAAGCAGCTTCAAGAAGAAGGGCATGAACATCATTGCGCTTGAGGAAACGTGGCAGCTCGCGGTCCTTGTAGCGGGTTGCAAGTACACGCAGCACACGTTTTTCCGAAAGCTGATATTCTACCGAAGCAGTGGCGAGTGTGAACACCTTGCGTTTTTTGATCCGCCAGATGAAGGCGTCCCCTGGCGCCAACGGCATGTTCTCCTCGGCGACTTCCTGTAGGAAGCGAAAGACGCCATTGTAATCCGAGTTGTGCTTATTGATCGAGGCCCAGTAGAGCACGGATCGAAACATATCGAGGGGATGCTTCACGCGCTTGCTGGTGGTCTCGACGATTGTTTCAAGAAAGCGCCAAACCGCATCGCGGCCATGCGTCGCGATTTCAAAGCCCAGTTGCCGCAATTCCGGGTTCTCAAAGCCATCCGGAATGCGTTCCTTTAACGGGCGTCCAAGCAAGCCCGCTTCCAAATGTCCAACGACCGTGCAGAACTCAGCCGCGACGTAGGCTGGCATGCCGTCAAGGAAGTTATCCTGCGCGGCGGTATTATCGGCAACGAGACGAGCCAGGAAATAGCTATCTGACGAAATCGAAGATGCAGTCGGCTGCTCGCAAGGTTCATGCGCCAATGACTCGAAATTCTCCAGGTGCGCTACGCCCAGCCGGTCAAACTCAAGGACGCAGCCATGAACTGGGCAACGAGCGATCATGCGCCACTTCCAGGGTCCGCGAATGTGAGGAATTCCGTTCGCAGCGTCAGTGCGAAGACAAGTGGGGCAATAGCGTACGCCCGTCGTCTGAAGCTGAGTGCGTTTCACTAACCCACTGCCAAAGCGGATTATAGCATTGGCGGGCATCGCAAAACGCTTGAACTCCGCCTTAGGAATGCCGGTCAACTCCCAGAGCCAAGCTGCGTCCGCGTCGTGCATCTTGATAAGGCTATCGGGCTTGAAGCCTGTGATGGCGCCGAATTCCATCGCGCTTGCAAACCCATTCTTCCAGGCGAGACGGGGCAAATATTCAGCCCCGGATTCCAATGCAAGCAAAGAGGGACGTTGGGGAAGCATAAAGGGGGAGGGTGCTGACATTTTGAGTCTCCTTACTGCGTAACCGAAAGATCGTCGACCGCCTTCGACGGGTCGATGCTCTTCCAATCAACGGAACGGAAAATATTGCCCTGGTATGTGCAACCGCTCTTGACGCGATAGCACTCCGCGAAGTCGTCGATCGTGACCTGGGTGAGGTCATTATCAATGGCATGGATACATGCCAGACGAACGAACTTGATAACTGCACCCAAGGCGCCGTTGGATGCCTTCGTCAGGCGCTGGGCGAGTTTATCGGCTTCTGTCCAACCGATTGTCAGACCGGCGGTTTCCACTACGATTTCGTTCAACAGTCGATCTACGAAGGTCATGTGATCCTTGTTCTGATAATCCAGGTCATGAAGCCGCATGACATTGCAGCGGTTCGCGAGCTGGCGGTCGCCCTGAAGGAACCTCGCCAGCTCCTGAGTTCCGACGAAAACAAAGTGGATCGGCCAGTCGTCGATCTGGAGCATGCTCTTGATGACATCCTGAACCTTGGCGATGACTGATGCGCCGGTGCCACGGATTGTGTGTTGCATCTCGTCAATGACGACACACTCAATCTTGTTGTGCTTCAAGATGCGCTTGAGGGCGGCGTGGAGTACGAACTCGGTCGCCCGCGGGGATGCAGGAACGTGAAGCGCTGCCAGCATCGCAATCATGAAGGACTTGTTGCTACACGTCCCTGGCGCCTCCAAATAGAGGAGAGGCGAGTAAAGAACGCCGTCCTCACCCATCTTTGGCTGAAGCTCAGGATAGGTCGCAAGGTGGTAGTCCAACATGCGGGACTTGCCTGAATCGGACGGGCCCATCACCACCAACGCCACTTCTTTGACGCCCCCGCCTGAGAGGCGAAGACGGAAGTTATTTGTCTGGTCACACAAGCGACGGATGAACTCGTCATCACGAGGCGAGGAGTAATATGTCGTCGTAAGCTTGAGCTTGAGATCGAACTTTTCCTCGTCCGTCAACACGCGAGCCTTAGCGGTAATTGCCTTCGTCATACTTCTTCTCCTTTGCCTTGATTTTTGAAACCTTCGGGGATTTCGGGGTGGGAATGGTGCCCTTCGGGCGGGTCATGTCGACACCGCCCTGGCGGAGGGGACCGCTGGGAGCCGCAATCGGGACCAGAGCGAAATCGTCATCGTCGTCTGCGGACAGCTCCACGCCGTTAAACAGATCGCGTTCCAGCTGCTTGAGGTCGTCGCGGGTGGCGGTGCTAGGGGCCAGACGAGCACGCTTGCGTGCAGCGTCGACCGTTGAACGAACGTCGTTCAGGCCACGATACATACGTGGAAGCATTTCCTCCTGAGCGATTTGCGCCTCAAGCTTGATGTCGGTCCAGACCTCGATCCACTCGTCACGAGTTACCTGTTCGGTCATCTGGATGCGGTTTTCCACAAGGAACCAGCCGTCCGGCCCCTTTACCGAGATCCAGCGGAGATCATCGTCGTGATAACGGATCTCGACCTTCTGGGAGCCGACCTTCTGAAAAAGCTGCTGCAGCTTGATGGAGTTGTAGCGAATACCCCAGACCACGATGCCAGTGGCCTTGATGGTTCGATCATCATGAACACCAAACACAGTAATGCGCATCTCTGGATCCCCGCCCCAGTAGACAGGGGAGCTTTCGAGATAATCCACCCATGCGTCGTGCGGAGACTTTCCCGTCCGCCAATTGGGTTTATGGTGATAGTTGTCCAAGATGAGACGAATGATCAGGCAAAGGATTTCCTCCGCCGTGAGTGTCGCCTGCTCCGAGGGCTTGTAGTTACCCTTTTCGACCACGTTACCAAAAGTCCGGCCGTGAAAATTCGTCAGCAACTGGCGAGAGATTACCGAGAGAATGCTCTCGATAAAGCCGCGGTGCCAAGGCTGGCCTGCGGGCGGGTGCGACAACGCTACACCTGCTTCGCGGAATGCGTCGTGGGTCGCATCAGCGATGTATGCCGTTCCGTTATCGGTATAAGCATTCTGAATGCGCACGCCGCCGTACCAATCGGTCTGAGCGCCGACGTAGCGGGCGATGTGGCACTTGTCAGCGATCGCCATATCGAGAGTATCGATTACTGTCGATGAGTTCTCGGACATGGCCGACTTGATGGCCAGGAGATATCCGGTCCAGGCGTCGCGTGCCATGGACAAGTAGATACGGACGGGAGCGAGTTTCTCCTTGGTTTCGTTAGAGAGATGATCCCAGAGATCGGTCGCGCTGAGCCAGGATTGGACTTCCAGCATGTAGCCGTCAAACTCCACGTGCTGGCCTGGACGGTCGACATCGAAACCAGTCTGCTGCGCACGGAAGATGGCGAGTGCCTTATTACGACCCTCACGCGCAGCCATAACCTCGTAGGCGTCGAGATCCTTGATCAGTTTCTCGAACTGCTTGCGGCTAGGTGGGGTCAGGCGTTCGAAGCTGTCCTGCTTCAGTTCGAGCGCTAGCATTTGGCGACGAGCGTTTTCCTCGTAGATCGACGCGATACAGGCTTCGCGCAGGCCACTCATCGTGGGCTTGCGGTCGTCCAGGTACATGAGCGCGAAGCGCTGGCTCCAGCCAAGGCTTTCAGCATCCAGCGTGTGCAGACGGTGGTTCTTGCCGGGACCACGATGGCGAGGCAGCAGGATGCGAATGTCGCGATCCGCCGAAAGGTAATCATCGTAGTAGTCGAGGAAAGTGCGAGTGTTCGGAGGGTCGAAAGTGGCCTGTTTAGTTGCCTTGCTCGAACGCTTTTCAACCTTCTTGTTGACCTTACCAACGGTCTTGCGGCGTGCGGCGTTGGCCGCCTCGTTCCATTTGTCAAGAAGCTCAGCGAGAAGTGCCCGTGTCGGCTTCTTATGGTCCTGGCAATATTCCTCGTAGCTATGGATGAGCAACTCCTTGTGACGAGCAAGGGCAACAAAATCGTCCTTGAACTCGTTGAGGCGCTTCTTCCCAAAGAGGCGGCGCAGCTTTGACTGCACTGGATGGTGGTACCCGTAAATGACGCGTGCCTTGTTCTCCTTCAGAGCGTCAGACAGTGTCTTGTGGTCCACAAAGCGGCACATACCCGGAATGGTCTCGCACTCAAGGTTGTGGCCCTTCGTGTCCATGGACGTCGAGACCCAGAAGCGTCCGTCAAATACCAGGCGGTCCTGCGAAGACAGTTCCACCTTCAAAAAGTCAAGGCGACGGTAGTAGTTCATGATGCCCTCCTTGGGCTTAGAATGCCGGGATCGGAATGATCGCGGCGCAAGAGAGTGAAGTGCGTTAAGCTGTGATGAGCAGGCCTTAGGAAATGGGGCCAGTGCTGTGAGCCTTGTCGGTGAGAGGACGCAGGGCGCGGCTATCGCGACCACACTCAACGTAGGTCTGGTAATCGCGACGGAAGGTGCGGAAAGTTGGGGCGCTGAAATTGAGCATTCCGTGCTTCAAATATTTGACGCGAGCCGGTGTGTTGATGTGCTTGTTGGCCTTTGCGGCCCACTCAGGCAGCAATGTCTCGGCTTCCTGGACGGTCACCTTTCGGCGCTTCTGCAGGAGCTTTTCATAGGCGATAATGATCTGCACCTTGAAGCTGGCGATCATGATCTGGTGCTCGGTGAACCCCTCGCGTCGATCGCCTCCGATGCGCTCCCGCAACTTGACCTGTCCGGCGCTATGATAGCCCCAGTCGATCTTTGCTTTGCGGCGGACCAAGGCATTGTGAAGATCAGCAATGCTGAGCACGAGATGGAAATTGCGGTCGGCCTCATCGATGAGGATGTAGCCAAGTGGGCCTTTCGAGACGCAAATCCAATTCGAGTCGTTTAATTCATTAGGGTCGTTCATGCTGAGTTCGGCAATCAAAGCAGCGGGGCGGGTCTTAGTGGTCATGATTTTACCTTTCGCGAATACTGTCTGTGAGGGATTAATGGCGCTTCGGGCTACGCGGGTGCAGGCTCTGCGGCCGCTGGACGACCTTCTTGCGCCGTTTGCTGCTCCGCACGGCGAGGGAGCCAGAGTAGGGGTCCGAGTGAAACCAAACCCATGATCCATCGCCGACGACGAGCGTGCCCGTCAGGTCCGGATGGATGGTTGTCAGGCTGATAAAATTGAAACTCTTCATTTTCATATCTCCGGGCAAAGCTTCGCCATCGCCCGACTAAGCGGGCTCCGGCAGGCATATTTTCAAGGCGGTTAGAAGTTGACGGTAAGACGGGTGAGGTCGTTGATGCGTTCGTCCTCGTTGGTCGGCTTGAGGATCTCGCGATCGATAAGGTCCCAGATGGCTGCCTTGCGCTTCCAGTTACCCATGAAAGCGCGGTCGTACAGTTCCCAAAACTGAATGGTTACGCGGCCGACCAACATTTCGACGACGAGTTCGACCTCCGTATGCTGGGCGTGTTCGCGTGCCCAGAGGATGTCCAATGCGTTATTGTACTTGCGCAGGGTTGCCTGTTCGCCGGATACGAAAACGGCTTCGTCGATGACAGTCTGCTCGCTTGTCTCAGCGATCATATCGAACATCGCTTCCATTTCTTCGCGATACTCCTCTTCCTTGACCGCGACCCCGATGCGCTTTCCCGACTTGTCGATAACGAGGAAATCGAAGATGGTGAAACGGTGATTTCCTTCCTCGTCGGTGTAATCGACACGAGGCTGCTGTGAAAAAATGTCCGCGACGGTGGGGTCAGCCTGGAAAATGCAGGACACCTTGTGCTCCTGGAAGCTTTCGTGCTGAACCTGATGGCCATTGAAGATGGTGAACCCGCGCTCGCTCTTGCTACCCTTGTCTTTCTCGCCGTCGGCATAAGTGCCGTCCTGATTCTTCTTTTTGCGGAAGACGCTCCGTTGACCGCCGTGGCCA
This sequence comes from Rhizobium sp. 2YAF20, assembly GCF_052114685.1. Classification (NCBI taxonomy): domain Bacteria; kingdom Pseudomonadati; phylum Pseudomonadota; class Alphaproteobacteria; order Hyphomicrobiales; family Rhizobiaceae; genus Rhizobium; species Rhizobium sp. 2YAF20. Next base: position 127,757 of record NZ_JBFRFF010000014.1, read on the forward strand.
CCCGGGGTCACATAGAGACCAGGGGTGCGGGTTGCTTTGCGACGCTTGATCGGGGGCTTGGGCACAATCGCGACTGCCTCACCGTTATTTTCCGGAGCCGGAGCGGTGGCCATCTCGCGCAACTTGTCCAGCATGCGGCGGCGGAGGAGGACATTATTATTGATCAACTTCTCGTTCGGCATTTCATACTCCTTACAAATTGAAAACGGGACGCGATTGGGTAGGTCAGCGACGGTCGGTGACGCGTGCCCGAGAGGACTTAGAAGCGGACCGGCGGCGGCCGGGGCGACGCGCGTTAGGGCGAAGACCGCGCGGACGATCGCTCCAGCAATGGTACATTGCGCGAGAGCTCAGAAAGTCCTCGTCATCGAAATCGTCGGACAAGAGGCGCATGGCGCCGTGTGGATTAAGGTCGGCAGCACGGTCGAGGTCCGTAAGGTATTTGTTCATGGTCGCAAGCGCTCCTGAGCTGAGGTCCAAAAGATACGTCTGGACGGGTCCTTGAATGACCTGCCAGATGTAATCGTTGCAAAGGGCCGAAGCTTGAGAAGTCAGCTGCGTTAGAACGCTAAAAGTCTTCTTCGTGAGCATCACAATATCCCTTCGTTCGATCGGCCTGAGTATCGGTCGATCGAGCGAATTTTGTTCACGCAATCTGACTCCGGTTGAACCGGATTCAGCGTCGACAGCGGAGCCCGTCCTAATTACAAGCGAAATTGCGGGTGGCTGCGACTGTTTTCGCGAGATGGCTTTTAGCTGGGATACTTGGCCCTAATGGGTCGCGATGGCGGAGATCGCGTGACGGCCGGAAGATGTCGTACGGGTGTCCCGGGACGGCTTACGGGCGTCGAGCGCCGAAAACTCGTATTCGCAGGGACGACATCTGACTCTCCTTGGTGTTACGAATAAAGAGTGACACCCGACCGCGCACCTGTCGAGTGTGAAAGACGACAACTTTAATAAAATTTTAATCATGGTTAATGGCGCCATTCACTGGAAACCCGATTAAATTTACTCGTCTCTTGCAACAGCCAGCATCAGCATTGGGAATGCGCAAACAGAGATACACGCCATGGAATTCCCGCTGCTTAATCTAATGAAGGAAATCAGAAACGAGATTGGTCCGCTTTTGAGGGAGCTTGGATTGCGGCCAAAGCTAACTTCATTGTCCTGGGGCGTGAACGTTGAGTTCAAAGCGTCTGACGGGAGCTACAGTCCGGTAGAGCTTCAGGTTGGCCACGAGACGATGGCGGGAGCGGGGTGGAAGTATTCGTCCATCCGAACGGCGAACTACAATCGCATTGATGTCGGATACAACGGATGGCTCTTCCACGAATATTGCGGTGGCTGCAATGCTCGGTCACTACCGGATGACAGGAAGGCACGGTGGACGCAGATAGAGAGTACGATCGAAAATCTGCGCGTCATACAAGTGGGGGACGAAAAGCCGGGCTACACCAAAGACGTAAAGTTCGTCGCCATGGTCAAGGCGGCCGAAAACGCGCTAGGGGAGGGCTACCGCTACGACTGTCAGCGGGACAACGGCATTTCGAGTTTCAAATTTCGAGACTCTCACGACAGGGAGTGGCGAGTCGCTTTCCAGGGCGGGAAGGCAAGAATTTACGTCGATGGGACGTACGACAGGTCGTTCGCCCTTAGAGCTTCTGAAGCGGTCGGGAATTATCTCAGCTTCCGTGTCCTCGAACCGGCATCGGACGTGGCGTCCGAATTGGAAATCTGACGGTTTGCTTAGGGGCAAAGCGTTCCCAATCCTCTTCCTCTTCGTCAACGTGCCTTTGCCATTGATAGGCTTGGCCGCGATCGTTTTCCACCAGTTGCGGTTGACCAATACGAAATTTAATTGCTCGATCGGCATACTCTGGTGGACGCTGCTTAAAAGGCTTGCTGATATTCTGGATCGCAGGGCTCCATTCTTTGTATTCCACGTTTGCGCCGTTGAGCAGTTGGCGAATGGCTCCAGCAAGCGCTGCGATCATCTGCGGAGGTACCACGAGAGATACCTGTCGGATCTGCTCGCTCAAAGGTCCAAGAAACTCCCAGTTGTCCGGAAAGCCCTGGAGTCTCTGCAGATTCCTGACGGTCAGTGGCAGATCACTCCAGTCTATCCCTAGTTTAGGTCCTTGGTCGGCGAACTTCGACAGAAAGCCCGACTTTCCCCAAGAAGACTTGTGGAACCCGCCATCCTTGATTTTATCGGAGACCTTCGAGACGTCTGGGATCAGCATGTCGGCTTTCGCGTGATCGGCGAGCCACTCTTTGACGCGACGGTTATACCTAGCCTGATTGTCTGCCTGTTTGTCCATATCTGGGCTCCGCCCAACGGGCCCAAGGCCAGCGTGATCAGGAAACGCCACATTAGCCAGCAATTCTTCAATCGACCGTCTAGCGCCTGCTGGTAATTTGAGCCTCGCGAGCAGATCCTTTCCCGCCAGCATGCCGATAATGACTGCCCGTGTACGCTTCTGTGGCACCCCATATTTGTCAGCTGAGACGACCAAGGTCCGGATACCATAGCCTGCGTCTATGAGTTCGTCCTCGAAATAGGTACGATCCTGCGTGTGCTTTTTTGACCGATAGTTTATGTCGACTTCGAACATAAATGAACGAGGCTTAAGCTCCTTAACCAAGCTGACAGCAGTCGAGAGTTCCTCTTTAGCAGCACGGCCCGGACCGGTGGCGGACCAAGCGCGGTTGATTATTGCCGCAGAGAGAAAATCGATCTGTCGCGGCGCTCCCGAAGAAGATTGGGTCAACTCGGCGATCTCGGTAATATCGCTGCAGAATGCCCAGTCCGGCCGATTGATCTTCAACGTATCACGCACGGCGGTGTCTTGCTCAAAGATTCCCGCCACGCTGTATCCGGCCGCCTCCAACCCTAGAGCGTGCCCACCACCACCCGAACAGAGATCTATGGCGATCAGAGGCTTAGGCGTGTCAACAGGAATTGGCGAGGTCTTTTCAGGAGATTTGCCAGCCAGATAGCCGATCGCTTCCAAGGACGACCAAGAATAGAAGGGGGTGCTATCTTGGGGAAACCGGCCATTACGAAATGCCTTACGGGAAAGCATTTTGAGTGAGTAATGCACTTGGCTCAAATGCATTTGCGCTGGATTATCAATTGCCAAATGCGCCCAAGATCGACGGATGGAAAACCTGTCACCGGCCAAGCGTTCAAAGTCTACGAGCAGTTCACTCGCAGTTTTCCGGATTTGGCCGTCCTGGAGTTTCAAGAGCTTGATCATTTCAAATGAAGGACCTGTGGTCCATCCATTGGTATTTGCGATCATCGCCGTGTGAAGTCCATCGGCCTTGCTCCGCAACTGGGCGACCATCTGCCGAGTGGCTTTGGTGGCCCGTGAATTCAGCTCGCGAGCACTGCTGCGCAAGACCTTGTCTTCGAATGCCAAAGGCGGGTTTTTGTCCCTCTGCATCCGTCGAATGTCACGGACGCTGAGTTCGTCTCCGGACTCAAGTCTTTTGAGGGCGTCGCGCTGGCTCGTCTCGTCGATAGCGGCGAGTGCTTTTATGGCTTCGAATTTAACGCGCCCGCTGACCAGGGTTTTGCTATTCTTAACAAGCAAGGTTGAGAACTTTTCAAATGCCCGGAAATCTTCAGGTGCTATTCCGCAATCACGAAGGAAGCTGCGTAAGTTGACATGCGGATTTTTCGCATATTTTGCCACCTCGACGAACAGGTTTACAGCACTATTGGCCATATTAGCGCGAAGATTGCGGATCTTGACTCGCGAAGCGGCCTTTTCCAGTTCAAGGCGCTCGCTCTCGGCCTCTGTAGGCGGCGCGACCCGAGAACGCTTTTCCTGCGCTGAACCGGTGTTTGCTATCGCTCCCAAAAAAATCTCCCGGACTTGCTTTCACCGAGTTGTGCCAGAAAGGGATTGCTTACAAACAAAAGACATCGCTAAATTTTTATGTGTTCAATTGTTTGTGCCAGAGCACGTGATGAGCCGCCAATCATGTCTTCGGTGTGACTACTGCGCTAATCTTGTCCGGGAGACATAAATGATCCAACACGATGAGCGGGAATGTGATCTTGCGCATGTCTACCAACAAGATCGAATATCGGGTCATAATTCGGGTTGCTAGGCCATATTCTCCACCAAGCGATCAGACAGATATCAATCGACATTCGCTGGTGGTTTGGAGGGTACCGACTTCGGTTGCGAGAAATCCGCTGGAAGGGGCCTAATCCTGAGTTACTACTCGATCTGTGGCGGTGCAGGCGGTGGAGAAAAAGGACGAATAGCCATGTCGCTTGACCACGATAGCGATTGTTGACCAAAATTGGTTTTGGAATTGCTTCGATTGTATTCTGACTTAGAGTGCCGGGCGTCACCAGAATTCAACGCCGTTCAACCTGCGCGGAAACAGGCCGACCGTAGTTCGCAATAGGATATCTATCAGCAAGGGGCTCCATTTTAGTATGCCACACCCCGCTCTCCGGGTTGTAGATCCCCGGAAGTGGATAGAATTCATGTATCCGCATGAAGTCATTGACGTTCAGTGTCGCAATGGGGAGACGCTTTGCAAGGGCCGCGGCCGCGATGTGAACATCTTGACCGCCTCGCGGTTTCCCGACATGGTTGCCGTCTTTGTCAACTCGATCAAGCCATAGGTTCTTAAGCCGTTTGTCTGAGATGAGGATACCCCACATATCGATCACTTCGCGATCCGTTTCAATGATCGGCATTCCGCTTTTGAGCAGACGGTGATACCAGTTGCTGAGTTTAACTGCCTTGATAGGGCTTGTTGCACAAACCAGGTTAATCCCCATCAGGAGTTCGATCATCGCCCCTGCTGGAAGGTAGAGGGCCCCGGCCGTATCGAGAAAATCGATGATGCTCTCTCTTGGATAAGGTAGATTGGTCTCGCTAATGACGGACGTATCCAGCAAAAAAGCCGTTGTCATGGTCCAGCCTCCAAATCGCGTGGGGAATGGTGCTGGATTGTTAGTTGAGAAATAGTTAACGATTTTGGCAAAATTTGAGTTTGTCCGCCGCTCGATGTAGGGATGCCTTCGCAGAGCCGTGTAATGGTGCTAAGGAAATGGGAAGCCAAATTACTGAGTCCCGTTAATGCGTTCCAAGGAAATCGTAGTGCTGGGCGAGGTCGACAAGGAGGTCAAAGATTTCCTTGAAAGAGCTCGTGCAGCCGACGGCTTGCGAGTGCAAGTTGGATCGGACGTTTTCGTCGTTAAGGTGTCGAACGATAGCGTTCCACAGTCGGCTCGTGATTTTCTGACTAAGGGCGGTCGCATTCTCGAATGATGCCCATCAAGAGCGATCATCCGTGCTTAAGTCATGACGAGGCTTGGGGTGTGCCTCAGTACGGGCCGCTGCCGAGGTGCAATCAAGCGCTTGTCCCTCGTTGGGAGCCGAGCTTCGATTTTGTAAGGCCCCGCAAAATCAAGACTATCGCTTGATCTACGTGCGGAGTGTTCGCAAGCACCCTATTTTCTTCCGCTGACAAACCGTTCCTGAGAACTTTACCCAACCTCGGAGAACTTCCGGCTTGAAGATCGCGAGCTGCCCGAAGCGGGAGAAGGCGAAGTGACACTTCGCGTGCTCTACCTCTCTTTGGATCCTTACATGCGCGGCCGCATGAGCGACGCGAAATCGTATGCCGCGCCAGTACCGAGTAAGCGATGCATAGACCCCATCTGGCGAGTGCGCTGCTGAGGTTCTATTCGTGCCTGAGAAATTGGGAGCTCTGGTATGAACTGCTATGTCTGCGCCTATGTCTGAACATAGAACATTCCATATGATCGAAGCTGTGGCCAGTCCCCTTGAGGGTGCGCCGCGGCAGTTCCGTCGTTGGTCAGACGATTTCAAGGCGCAGGCGGTGGCCGAAGCCATGGAACCTGGGG